>PLWW01000058.1 GCA_003153125.1 Candidatus Dormiibacterota bacterium
CTGCTCAGCCGGCTGCCCACGACCACCACGCAGTCCACGTCGGTGGCCGCAAGGACGGCCGCCTCCTGTCGCTGCTGGGTGGCCAGACAGATCTCGTTGTGGACGGCGATGTCCGGGAAGCGCTCGACCAGCCTGTCGATGATCGTCTTGGTGTCCCACATGGACAACGTGGTCTGGCAGGTGACGGCGAGGCGTGTGCCGGCGGGGAAGTCGAGGTCGTCGACCTCCTCGATGCGCTCCACCAGTGTGGTCGCGTCGGGGGCGACGCCGAGCGCGCCGGCGGGCTCGGGGTGGGCCCGCTTGCCGATGTAGACGACGTGGTACCCCTCGCCGGTGAGGCGGCGCACCAGGTCGTGCGTCCGGGTGACGTCGCTGCACGTCGCGTCGACGACGTTGAGGCCACGGCGCTCCGCCTCCGCGACGACGAGCGGCGAGATGCCGTGGGCGGTGAACACGACCGTCCCGGACTTGATCTGGTCGAGACCCTTCATGCGGTCGGGGGCGTCGACGAGGGCCACCCCGTGCTCCTCGAGTTCGCGGGTGACGTGCTCGTTGTGCACCAGGTAGCCGAGCATCGTGACCTGCTCGCCCTCGGCGCGCTCGCTGCCCACCCGCTTGGCGATGCGGATGGCCTCGACCACGCCGTGGCAGTAGCCGCGCGGGGTGATGCGCACTATCTCCATCTCGATTCCAGTCTACGCCGAGGGCACGGCTGACCCGACCGCCTGGTCGAGGGCGAGGCGAGAGCGAGCGGCGGGCTGCCTGCCGGCGAGCAGCAACCAGCTGTAGAGGGCCGTCCCGATGGCGGCGCCGAAGAGCAGTTTGAACCAGGCAGGGAGCGCCGACGGTGAGACGTAGGCCTCGACGATGCCCGAGATGATGAGCAGCGAGGCGCTCCCTGCCGCAAGCCCCAGCGAGCCCCTCGCCGCTCTGCTGAAGGCCTCCCCTCGGCCGAGCAGCCCAGGACGTAGGAGTGCATCCCCGACGTAGAGGCCGGTGGCCCCGGCGATCACGATGATGCTGAGCTCGAGCACACCGTGAGGGATGATCAGGGACCAGAACGCGAGGTCGTAACCACCCTGGTGCACCGCCTCGGCGATGGTGCCGAGCATCCACCCGTTGGCGGCGAGGATCAGCGCGGTCGGTATCCCGGCGAGCGCCCCGCCGAGGAAACAGACGGCGGCGACCTTGANNAGGTCGGGCCGGAGGTCGACGGCGAGCCAGCCCGCCACGGCGGCGGCGACCATGATCCCGAGGCTGACCAGGATGTACCGGCGTCGTGCCCGAAAGGCCCGCGGGATGCCGGTGGCGAACCACCGGGCCAGGTCGCAAGGACGCGCCGGCGGCGACCTGTAGAGCATGGGGTGGGCACGGGCGCAGAGGTCGTTGAGGTAGGTGGTGATGTTGTCGAGGGGGAAGTCACGCCTGGCGATGGCGAGGTCGCCGGCCGCCAGGCGGTAGAGCGACCCGAAGTGTTCGAGCTCGGCGGCGGGGATGTCGCGGAGCCGGCCGCGGCGGCTGCGCGACAGCATGGCCTCGAGCTGTGCCCACCTCTCGCTGCGTGTGGCGATGAAGGCCTCGAGCGTCACCGCCTCCGGCCCTGCAGCTGCAGGTAGAGGCGCTCGAGGAACAGCTCGGGCGGCCACTGCCTCTCCGGAGCTGCCTCGGGGACCTCCATGCGGTCGAGCAGCCGGGTGGTCATGTCGTGCGCAAGACGGGCGCGCAGTGGCGGTTCCAGCCCGGGACGGGCGAGAAAGGTGCGGATGGCGCTGAGCTCGCGGTCGCCGAGCCGCTCGACGCCGTCGATGAGCGGACCGGCGTCTGGGGTGCGCAGCATCACGGGAGGCGGCGTCACCGCCGCGGAGTACGACACCGACGGTCGCACGCGCACGACCACGGTGCCGGCAAGGAGGTCGCCGATACGGCGGGACTGGTGGTTCCAGAACATCACCACGACACCCACGCCCAGCGCAACATCCACCACCCGGGCCAGGTTGCGAAGCAGCAACTGTCCGGCCGTGGGCGCGGCACCGGAGATGTCGAGGACGCGCAGCCTGCCACTGGACTTGCCCGGCGTCCGGCCGCCGCTGGACACCTCGCAGATCGTGAAGTAGCCGATGTACACGACGAGGGTCACCCCGCTGACGGCCAGCGCGGCGAGGACCGTCTGCTGCGTGTCTGAGCCGTTCACTGCAGCGGCGACGGGGATGTCGACGACCAGCGCGATGATGCCGACCAGGAGCGAATCGAGCAGCTGCGCGATGAAGCGGCTGCCCAGTCCCGCGATGTCATACCCGATGCCGACGTTGTCGGAGGTGCTCACCCGGAGCACGTCGTGCTGACTGGCGCCCACTCATGCATCGTGGCACAGGGGCGGCCAGGACGCTCCGCTCACGACGGGTCTGTGTCAGCACGCGTACGATGCGGCGTCGCAGCGGCGCGCAGGTCAAGGGGGCGGCATGGCCGAGGTCAAGGCGGAGCTCGTCGGCAGCCTCTGGAAGATCGTCACCGAGGTCGGCCAGGAGGTTGAGGAGGACGACACGCTGATGATCCTCGAGTCGATGAAGATGGAGATCCCCATCACCTCGCCGATCACGGGCACCGTCAAGGCAATCCTGGTGCGCGAGGGCGATATCGTCCAGGAGGGGCAGACGGTGGCGATCGTCGAGTAGACGGGCGGCGGGCGCCCCCGGTCAGCGGCCCCGAAAGTGCGGCGCCCGCTTCTCCAGGAACGCGGTGACGCCCTCGTGGAAATCCTCTGTGCTCGCCACCACCGTGAGCTGCGCCTGCAGGTGACGGAGCGCGCTCTCGAAGTCGAGCGAGTCAGTGGCGTAGAACGCGTCCCGGCCGAGGCGCATGACCAGCGGGCTCCAATTGCCGATCTGCNNGTCAGAAACAGTTCCATGGCGCGCTTGCGCCCCAGGTTGCGGGTGACGATCGACGTGATCATCATCGGCCACACCCCGACCGTGATCTCGGGCGCGCCAAAGGTGGCTGTGTCGGCACAGACCAGCAGGTCGCAGCACAGTGCCAGCCCGAAGCCGGCCGCGAGCGCGTGGCCGTTGACGCAGCCGATGAGCGGCTTGCCCAGCCGCTCGCAGGCGAGGAACAGCTCCACGAACTCGCCGTGCTCGAGGTGCCGATCCACGCCGGAGGACGGCGCCGCGAACCTGGCCAGGTCGGCACCTGAGCAGAACGCTTTGTCGCTGGCGCCGGTGAGCACCACCGCACGCACCGCTGCGTCGTCCGCGGCCTGCCGCATCGCGAAGGTGAGCTGACGGAGCGTGCTGGGAGCCAGCGCGTTGCGCTGCTCAGGCCGGTTGATGGTCACCGTGGCCACGCCGTCAGCGCCGACCTCGTAGAGGACCTCGGTCAGCTCCATGGCGGCGTGGGCCGTCGCTCAGCGCGCCACGCCGATGATGCGGCCGTCCACCCAGCCGGTCCAGCCGTTGGAGCACAGCACGTGGGCCCAGGCCCCGCGCACCTCGGTGATCTGGATGGGGAGGCCGCCACCGAGCGTCGCCACGACCGCACCATTGGGGTCCGGCGCCGCCCACGCCTGCATCCCCTGCGGCGGCACCGTGTGGGTGGGTGCGAAGGCGGAGGGCGCCGGCTGTGACGGCTGCGCCAGCTGCCCGCTCAGCGGGGTGTACGTCGACGCTGCGGGCGTGGGGCTGGAGAAGCTGGGCGTCGGAAGCGTCGACCCAGGTGTGTCNNGTGTCGAAGCTTTGAGCGGGCAGCGTCGACGCCGCAGTGTCGAGGACGCCGGCGGGTTGGTCGCGGGGTGCCCACGACGAGACGGGCTCCGGCTCGGGTTCCACCGCCGCCGCGGTGCCGGGCTCGTCGAGGTCGGCTGCCGCCGTCGCTGTGGTCGCGGCGAGGCCGTCGAGCAGGGTGTGGGTCTTGGCGACCTCGTCGAGGGCGCGGACGAGGGAGTCCTTGCTGAAGCCGTCCGTGTACACGAGGCTGGTGAGCAGGGTGCCGTCCACGGTTGTGTCGCCGCGCACAGAGGCCGGGCGGCCGTCGAGAAGCTCCGCGATGTCGCCGTGCGTGGCGCCCGTGGGCGAGGTGGAGGTCACGGTCACGTGGTCGGAGCCCTCATCGAGGCGCACGGTGAGCGGGACAGTGCCGGTCGCGGAATGGCCGCCGGAACGCAGCCCGAGCACGAAGACGGCTCCCGGCTCGGACCGATCCTCGACCATCTGCAGGGTGGTGCCCTGCTCGCACCAGCCTGTGATGGCGGATTTGATCTCGTCAGGTGTCATCGGTGAAGACNNACCCGTGCGGTGCATGGCGACGGCCCGCACGATCAGGTCGGGTAGATGGCGATATGCCAGACGCAGTCAGGCGAGACCGCGGTCACCTCGAGTTGGAGATTGCCCCCGGTCGCCATCAGGGTGGTGCTGCTGTCGGTCCAGTCCCCGCCCTCGGTCGCGGTGTCAGGGCCGGCTGCGCCACCCGGCAGGACCTCCGTCACCGTGATCACCGTGTTGGTACCACCCTCCCCCGACGATCCCACGGGGCAACTGTCGGCGATGCCCAGCCCCCAGTTGCCGCCGGTCAGGAACCGCGCCGTGCCGGCGGGCAGGGTGGCGCCGCCACCGCCGCAGAAATCGAGACCCAGCACCGTTGTCTGCCCGCTTCCCGGACCACCGGGCACGCCGAGGATGTGCTGATCGGTGGGTGTGGAACCGGGGCAGGGGACGACGCCCTGGGGCACCGCCAACGGGGTCTGCACGGGCGCGGATGTGGCCGGCGGCGGCGTGGGGGTCGGCAGCGGCGAGCCGGTGGCCGCCACGTGGGACTGTGCCGACGGCGACGGGGATGACCCGCACGAGACCGCGGCGGTGATGAGGACCACGCCGAGCGTCAGCCGGCCCAGCGCCTTCGTGAACGGCGTACTGGTGTCAATCGACGGCATCGGTCACCAGCCGGCGGGCCACCCACACCTCCTCCGCGGGCCATCTCCGCGCCCACTCCACCGTGACGTCGGCGTAGCGCGTGGTCGCCGACGCGCTGGGACGCAGTTCGACCAGGTTCTCGATCTCGAAGCCCGATGCGCGCAGGAGCCGGATCCAGTCGCCATGGGCGAGGTGGAACTCCACGCCGTCACTGTCCGGCCACTCGAAGCGGTGCATGCCGAAATAGTCCCGCTTGAGAAGGGCATCGGCCGGTCCGTCCGCCTCCAGGTCGGGCTCGGTCAGGACGAGCAGCGGACCATCGCCGAGAAAGATGAGCCGTCCGCCGGGACGAAGCAGGCGGGCCGCCTCGGGGATCCACAGGTGGGGATCACACCAGATGGCGGCACCGTACTCGCTGATGGCGAGGTCGAAGCTAGCGTCCGGGTAGGGCACCTCCTCGGCGTTCCCGAAGAGCAGGGGAAAGTGCAGTTCGTGCTCGTCCTGCAGGACCCGTGCGGTGGCCAGCTGTGACTCGGAGTTGTCGATGCCGACCACCCGCGCGCCGCGCCGTGCCAGCCACGCGGACACGTACGCGGTGCCGCAGCCGAGCTCGATGACGTCGAGGCCGTCCACGTCCGGGAGGATGCGCACCTCGGCCTCGGGGATGCCGAACATCCCCCAGCGTGGCTCGGCGGACCATGCGCGGCGACCGGCGTCCGCGTACTCGGCGGCCCGGCCGTCCCAGTAGGCACGGTTGCGAAGGACGTGATCTTCCTGTCCTTGGGGCACACGCACACTCTAGCGACGGTTCGCGGCGACGTACCCCCGGCAGGACTCGAACCTGCGACTCACAGAGTTTAGGAAACTCCGGCTCTGTCCGACTGAGCTACGGGGGCGCCGGNNGGAGCCGTGCCACGACCGCGATCGAGGCGCGCGGACCTCATCCTCGTCTGCGCGCTGGTGGTGCTGTGGCTGGTGCCGTGGACGCTGCTGACCGCTGCGGCGTATCTGTCCGGTGTCCATCCCGTCATCTCTGCGCTGGACTTCATCAACCCGGTCCGCCTCGTCGCCCTGTACCACGCCGACGGCAACGCGATCGTCTGGTGGCACCTCGTGGGCGCGGGGCGGCCGGCGCATGTGTGGCTGTTCGTCGGCGTCATCGTTGTCGCCGCCGCAGCGCTTCTCGGGGCGACAGCTGCGCTGGCGCTGGCGTGGGCGGGTGGTGTGCCGGGCATCGGCGCGTCGCGGATGCTCATGCCGGGGCGGCTGCAGCGCAGCTCGCGATGGGCGACGTGGCACGACCTGCGCCCTCTCCGGGTGCGGCGACCGAGGCCGGGCACGCTCGTTCTCGGACGTCGCGGGCCGCGGCTGATCGCCACCGAGGCGGAGACGTCGGTGCTCGTGATCGGCCCCACACGAAGCGGCAAGACGTCGGGACTTGTGGTGCCGAACCTGCTCGAGTGGCAGGGTCCGGCGATTGTCACCTCGACCAAGAGCGAGCTGGTGGACCTCACCGCCGCACATCGCCGGTCGCTCGGCCCCGTCTATGTCTACGACCCCACCGGCGAGATCGGTGAGCGCGCCGATGCGGTGACATGGTCGCCACTGGCAGGCTGCGAAGTTCTCGACGTCGCCTGGACCGTCGCCGCGTGGTTGTGCGCCGGTCTCCAGCAGGGTGGCGGGCGCGGCGACAACGACTGGGCGCACTGGGCGGAGTCGGGCAAGTTGCTGATCGCACCGCTGCTGTATGCCGCTGCGGCGTGTGACCGCACCATCATCGACGTCCGCGACTGGATCCACTCCTTCGACCTCGAGACCCCGTCGGAGCTGCTCGCCGCTCTCACCAGGGAGCAACCGGGTCGTGATGCCGATCCGCAACGGGCGATGGCCATGCTGAGCTCGGTCGACCAGCGGCCTGAGAAGGAGCGAGGCACCGTCTTCTCCACGGTGATGCGCATCTTCAGCGTGTTCAACGAAAGCGCCGTGGCCGCGTCGGCGATGACGTCGCAGTTCGATCCACAGAGCTTCCTGCGCGATCGTGGCACGCTCTACCTCTGCACNNGGAGTTGCCCGCGCTCGCGTCGCAGGGAGCCGGGCGTGGCATCGTGCTGATGTCGATCATCCAGGACTTCTCGCAGCTGCGGGTGCGCTACGGAGCTGATCGTGCCAACTCGATCCTCAACAACCACGGCTGCAAGATGGTGCTGCCAGGCGTCAGTGACCCGGAGACAAGCGAGGTCATCGCCAAGCTTGTCGGACGGGCCGAGTACACCGACGTGCAGGTGAGTCACAACGATGGGAAGGCCTCGCGTTCCTACTCGCTTCGGCGGGAGCAGATGGCGTCGCCGGACGCGCTCCGCCAGCTTCCGGAGGGCACTGGCGTGGTGCTCTACCGGGGAAAGCCGCCGACAATCGTGCGACTGCGGCCATGGTACGCGGAGCGGACGTTGACGGATCTCGTTCGCGGGGACGCGGCTGACGCGGACTGATC
Organism: Candidatus Dormiibacterota bacterium; assembly: GCA_003153125.1. GTDB lineage: Bacteria > Chloroflexota > Dormibacteria > Aeolococcales > Aeolococcaceae > Aeolococcus. The sequence goes on from PLWW01000058.1 coordinate 7,393, forward strand.
CCGGACGAGTCGTGACCTTCGGCACTGGTCTGTGCGAGAGCTCCTTCCTACCTTCGGTTGTGAAGAGTCAATCGAGGAACGGAGGACATTGAGATGTCTGTCCTGGTCGGAAAGCCTGTCAATCGGACAAGTGTCACTGAGGACGTCGCCACGGCGAACCCGACGTTCCTCTTCCCCCACAGCGAACCAAAGTCGCGGTGGGCGGTCTTCGGGATTGCCGGGCTGCGCCTGGCCATCGGCTTCGAATTCCTGTGGGCCTTCTTTGACAAGACCTTCGGGCTCGGCTACGCGACACCCGCAGCCAGGGCGTGGATCAACGGCGGATCCCCCACCACCGGTTTCCTCGGCGGCGCCAACGTCGGTCCGTTCCAGGGAATCTTCCGGGCGATGTCCGGAGTGGCTGTCGTGGACTGGCTGTTCATGCTGGGGCTCCTCGGCGTCGGCGTGGCGTTGGTTCTCGGCGTCGCGCTCAGGCCTGCGGTCATCTCCGGTGTGACCATGCTGCTGCTCATGTGGGCTGCCGTGTGGGTGCCGGCAACAACCGCTGCTGGTCAGCCCACCGGGTCGAACAACCCGATCGTTGACGAGCACATCGTCGGCATCTTCGGGCTCATCGTGGTCGGAGCGCTGGCGAGCTGGGGTAGCGGCTACCTCGGACGGAAGTGGGCGGCGCTGCGCATCGTCAAGAACAACCCCGTGCTTCGCTGACCACAGCCTGCACGCAACCACACGGAATCACCTCGCGGCTGGTGAGCGGTACCGACCCTCACCAGCCGCTTCGACGACCAGGAAACGCGGCGCGCGCCGGTTGCACTGCACGGCGGCCGCACCACTCTCGAAAGGAGAGCCAACATGAAGGCACTCGTCTACCACGGACCTGCCAACAAGGCATGGGAGGACGTCCCCAAGCCCGAGCTCGCAGCTGACACCGACGCCGTCATCAGGGTCGACGCCACGACCATCTGTGGCACCGATCTCCATATCCTCAAAGGCGATGTGCCCGAGGTCACCGACGGACGCATCCTCGGGCACGAGGCGGTCGGCACCGTCGAGTCGGTCGGGTCGGCCGTCAAGCACCTCCGCCCCGGCGACCGAGTGCTGGTGTCGTGCGTGACCGCGTGCGCCACGTGCCGCTTCTGCCGGGAGGGCCGCTACGGCCAGTGCCTCGGCGGCGGTGGCTGGATCCTCGGGCACCTGATCGATGGTACCCAGGCCGAGTTTGTGCGCGTGCCGTTCGCGGACACGTCCACCCACCCGGTCCCCAAGGGGGTCAGCGATGAGGACCTGCTCATGCTCGCGGACATCCTCCCCACCAGCTACGAGGTCGGCGTCCTCAACGGCCGCATCGCCCCGGGTGACGTCGTGGCCATCGTCGGGGCCGGCCCGATCGGCCTCTCGGCGGTGATCACCGCGCAGCTCTTCAGCCCCGCGCACATCGTTGTCATCGACCTCGCCGACACAAGGCTCGAAGCTGCCAAGCGTTTTGGTGCCGACGTCACCGTGAACAGCACCCGCCAGGATCCGTTGGAGGTCGTGCGTGGCCTGACAGACGGGCTGGGTGCGGACGTTGCCATCGAGGCAGTCGGTGTCCCCGAGACGTTCGAACTCGCCGCGGAACTCATCCGCCCCGGGGGACGTGTCGCCAATGTCGGCGTGCACGGCAAGCCGGCGACACTCCACCTCGAGACACTGTGGATCCGCGACGTCACCATCACGACGGGATTGGTCGACACGTACACCACCCCGACACTCATCCGTCTGCTCGCCGGGGGTCAGCTGCAAACCAACTCGCTGGTGACCCAGCGGTTCGCCCTCGACGACATGGCGGCGGCGTATGACACCTTCTCGAGAGCCGCCGAAACCGGCGCGCTCAAGGTCGTCCTCTCGCCGGAGTCCGCTCGCACCGAGCGCAAGGTGCAGGAACTCGCGGGCGCAACCGCGTAAGCCGATCCACGACTTTGGGCCGGTCGGGGACGTGACCCCGGCCGGCTCTTTGTCATCCTGGGCGCGGGACTTGCCACCTGCAGCTGTCCTACATGTCGGGACAGGGGTGCGTGGTGCTGCCGGTGGATGGTGATGCGGAGGCCGTGCCGTTTCGGCACCAGGTGCGCCACGCTCGACATGAACGACGGGCCAGCACGATGCCGGCCCGTCGTCCGAGGGGGATGATGACGTCGCTACGGAACGGTCGGGCTCTGCCCCGCGTTCTCCTGCGCCTCGCGCGCGGCACTCTCGCCGGCCTCGTGCGCGGCACCCTCGTTGGAGTGGAACGTGCCGGTGCCCGGAGTGGTCGTCGACGGGGTGGGCGTGGCCGCGGCGGCCACCGTCGAGGCCGTGGTCAGCACCGATGGCTGGGTTGTCGCCGTGGCCGCGTGGGTGACCATGTAGCCGCCGGCCGCGCCACCCAGGACCAGACCTGTTGCGGCCACGCCGATGGCCGCGCGACGCCCGGGTCGGCGAACGGGCCGGCGCGGCGTGTCGTCGGGCGCAGTGTCGTCGGTGCTCAAGACTGTCCTCAGCTGTCGATCTGACGGGGTCGCCTCGGGAGCACGATGGGCTCCCCACCTCAGGCGCGCATTCAGCAAAGCTGGCAATCTGCTCGGAATCCGCACTCGTTTCTGAGAGAGCCGGTGGCGCGGTCGTGGCCGCCGGGCGTGGTCAGCGCCGCTCTTTGGCCACGAGCATGCGGATGGCCAGCACGGGGCACTTGGCCACGGCCTGGCGGGCGTGCGGCAGGAGTTCCTCCGGGATTGGTCCCGGCTCCATGATCGGGTAGCCCCACTCGTCGAGACGGATCATCTCGGGGAGGAGCTCGGCGCACAGACCGTGCCCGTCGCAGCGGATGCGATCGAACTGCAGTGTCACCACGTCCATCGGGTTGCTCCTGGAACGGGAGGCGGCATGCTGCAGCTGAGCTGCTGGGCGTGCCGTGTGACCTCGGAGTCGAACACCTGGAGGGCGGAGAGCA
>PLWW01000119.1 GCA_003153125.1 Candidatus Dormiibacterota bacterium
CGCGTCAAAGGCGCGCTCGAACAGTCTAGGCGGCGCGCAGGGCGGCGCCATAGCCGTGGGGCAACGGGCGCGGCGGCGCGGGACCTACATAGAGCGCAGAGGGCCGGATCAGGCGGTTGTTGGCCGCCTGCTCCGCTATGGCCGCGGTCCAACCCACGGTACGACTGCAGGCGAACGTCGGCGTGAACATGTCGCGGGGAACTCCAACACTGTTCATGACCACTCCGGCGTAGAACTCGACGTTCGTGTAGAGACGCCGGCCTGGCTTGAGCTCGGCGAGAACGCGCAGCGCGGTGGCCTCGATATGCCGAGCGAACTCCACCTGATCACCCCCCACCTCGGTGGCAACTTCGCGGAGCAGCGTCGAGCGGGGGTCGTCGGTCTTGTACACCCGATGGCCGAAGCCCATCAGCCGCTGACCAGCCCCGATCTCGGCGCGCAAATACTCCTCGGCTCGGTCCGGGCTGCCGATGGCGTCGAGCATGGCCAGCGCCCGGGAGGGCGCGCCGCCGTGCAGTGGGCCGGCGAGCGCTCCGATCGCTCCCGTCAGTGCCGAGCCGATGTCGGAGCCGGTCGATGTGATCACGCGTGAGGTGAACGTCGACGAGTTGAAGCCGTGGTCCATCGTGAGGATGAGGTACTGCTCGAGTGCCCGGGCCGTCCGCGGCGCCGGCCGCTCCCCGGTGAGCATCTGCAGGTACGCAGCGGCATAGCCGAGATCCGGGTGAGGATCGACTGGCGCCAGCCCCTGGTGATGACGGTGCAGGCGCATCAGCAGCACTGGCGCCAGCGCCGCCAGGCGCAGGGAGTCCGCGCGCACCTGCTCGGCGGAGATGTCCAGCGTCGGCGCCGAACCCAGCGCGGACGCCGTGACCGACACCGCAGAACGCAGAGCGGACAGAGGCGTGTAGTTGGGCAGCGTGGAGATCTGCCGCAGCAAGTCGGCGATGCCCTCGGGCAGGCGCCGCGCTGCCACCGCTCGCGCAGTGAAGCCGGCCAGCTCCTGATCGTCGGGCAGCGAGCCCTCCACGAGCAGGTGCCACACCTGCTCGAACGAGCACCGGCTGGCCAGCTCCACGGCGTTGTACCCACGGTAGTGGAAGAAGCCCTCCTCACCCCGCACGTCCCCGACAGCGGTCTCGGCCACGGCCACACCCTCGAGGCCTCGCGGCGCCAGCTCGGGTGGCGCCGAGCCGGCCGGCTGGACCTCCTCGATGTGCGCGACCCGGACCAGGTGGCGGGTGGAGAGGATGCCGGCCACCCGATGTCCCTCCATGACCGGCAGGTGCCGGAAGCGCCGGTCGCGGAAGATGTCGAGCGCCGCGGCGACGGTGTCCGTGGTCCGCAGAGTCACAGGGTCGCGCGTCATCACCTCGTTGATGCCGGTTGATCCTGGGTCGATGCAGTGGCCCACCGACCGGAGCAAGTCGCGCTCGCTGACCATGCCCACGAGGTGTTCGCCGCCGTCCAGCACCGCGGCTGCACCGACCTTGTTCGCGTCGAGCACCTTGGCGGCGTCCGCGAGCGTGATGCCCTCGTGCACCACCACGGCCGGCTTGTGCATCAGGTCGGCGACGGAGAGCGCGTCGGTCACGTCAGCAGTCTAGTCAGCCGAGGAAGAGAGTCGGAGGGCTGGCGATCGGCCCTCGACGGCAGTGAACAGATCAGAGCCAACCGCATAGAAATCGCGCTACAACGCGAGCGCGTCCCAGACTTCGGGCGTGTCCGTCGGTGTCAGCCGAGGGGTCAGTGTGTCCCCGAAATCGAGGATGCTGGCTACGCCCCGTAGAAAGCTCTGAGTCGAGTTGCCCGGCACGGCCGTAGGGTAGCGAACAAACCGCCTCAGCCACAGCCTCACCGCGCCAGGTCGGCCCGCGGCGCGGCACTCCCCCACCCGGGGACGCCACCGAGCCGATGCACAGCCGCCCAGAGCGCGGCTTGCGCGATGCCGGCTGACAGCGCTTCGACCCGGAGTTCCGCGGTGTCGAGGACTCGACCCGCGGCGCCCAGGGCCGTCAGGAAGTCCACAGCGGCACGCAGCTTTGCTTCAGTGATCGTGGTGTGGTTCATCGAGCGCATCTCCGGCCGGTGAAGGCGAGCTGGCCGGCCACCCGCGCCAGCCCGCCCCCCGATCTAGGCCCGCACAGCGGCATGCGATCGGCCTATGCGGTGCCGTTGGAGTGGCGCACACTTACCCCTGTGAACGACGATGCTCCCGCTGAGCAGCGGCCGGACGCTGAAACCGAGGCAACCAAGAAAACCCAAGCGCTCCTGCGAGCCGCCCGCTCTTCCTTGGGTGACGTTGAATATGCCGCGGCCGGAGTGATCGATGACGGCCCGACCCGCCAGCTCGCCAGCGAGGCGGTCGAGGCGGTCGAGCGGCTCACGGATCATCTTGTCAGCAGGGAGCAGGACCTGTCGCGTGTAGGGAGTGCTTATGACGGGGCTGACCCGGCACCCGCGGGTGAGTGCCGTGTCGAAGGGTGCAGTGCCTCCGCTACCCAAGTCGCGATCAGAGCGGATGGCGGTGAGATCGCCGTCTGCGCGAGGTGTGGTGAGGAGTTGGAGGCAGTCCTTCCTCAGGGTGAGGGCGGCGGCCCGGCCTCCTAGGCGTTGCTACGGGCACGCCCTCGGTCTANNAGGGGTGTCCGAGGTCACCCAGCGCCGACGTCGAGTCACCTGGAGCGCCGCTACCCGCCGGGGCGCGCCAGCCAGGGTGGCGGCGTCGGGGTGGGCGGTTGCGGCGCGCGTCGCGGCGTGCTTCCCAACCCTCGGCGACGCCGAACATGACCAGGGCGGCACCGAGGGTGACGAGCGACCAACCACCAGCCGAAAACCCATCCGAGGCCGGCTGGCGAATTCAACGTCATCGCCCTGCACTCCGACGCCGTCGTCGGGTAGCGTGGCGATTGATGATTGAGGTTCACGTGGCGACTGGTTGGCGGACCTTCCGGACGGCGAATGCCTGGGTGGTTGAAAAGGATGGAACGCTGAGAGTGGCCGAGGTCGGCTCAGCACCAGCGAACGAGTTCAAACGATGGGTCGCCATCTTCTTCGCACCTGGCGGCTGGCAGGGCCTGACGACTGAGGGCGCGCAGAAACGCCCTGAGTTGGGATTCCGTCGACCGCCCAGTAAGTCCTGACCGGGAGATCAAGCCGGGGGTGACGGCAGCGCCTGACCCTGCTTGAACCACGGGCCGGGCACGACCTCGCCAGTCGAGGTCAGCACCGCGATGGTGCGTCCCCGGCCGTCGTGGTGGTAGCGCCTGCCGTCGGCGGCGTGGTACGGGGTCCATCCGCATGGTGGGGTTGTGCAGCGTGGCCATCAGGCGCACCAACTCAGCGGCCGAGTGCTCGGGATCGGGCAGGACGGCGTCCAGTTCGATGGCAGCCAAGAACAGCGCCTCCCAGGCGTCTCCGGCGGCGCGCTCCACCCGCTCGTCCTCCTCGAGTGTCGTCGCGCGCCGGCACTGGACCTCCTCGCGTCGCTGCAGGGCTTCGTCGACCTCGCGGCTGGCCTCCAGGTAGGCGGTGCACGCGGCGACGGGCGTGTCGCCGAAGGGTTGCCCACGCCGATGGCCGCGACGCTCCTGCACAGTGTGGCGCGCCGTGAACAGCATCCCTCCCGCGCTCATGCCGACACCCGCCGTGAGTCCAGGTCGGCACGGAAGTCCTGCAGGAGGGCGGCGGTTGAAATCAGGCGTGAACGGCTCCGGGTCCTTCGCCCGAAAGTCCACCGGCCGGCCGCAATCCATCGACGGCCACAGCGGGAACGCGACAAGGGGCGCCGCCGGCCGGTGCCGGGGCGCCCCTCCTCGTGCGGTTGGCTGCGGCCGGAGCGGCCGCGATTGGTCAGGCCATCAGTGCGCGCTGAGAACGCTGACGAACGTTCCCCAGTTGCCGTCGGTGGCTCGTGCCGCGTTGGGGATCATCTCGTCCGCCATCACGATGTGGCCGGCGCCGTCCGAGCTGGCGGCTGAGTAGTCGCCCCACCGGCACGCCGGTCCGAACCCGATCTGCGTGTAGCAGGTGAAGCCGTCCTCCGGCGCGGTGCCCCTGCCGGTGATGTAGATCGGCCCGGCAGGCGACGTCCCCGCGAACCGCATGAAGGCGGCGGAGGGGAAGAAGCCGGGACCCGAGAGGCTGAAGGCCATGACGCCGTTGCCGGCCGCGTCAAGCCCGATCGCCGGGTAGAGAAGCGATGCGCCCGAGCCGATCGCCACGTAGCCCTGGCTCGTCAGGGAGCCGCCGGTGGTGGTCGGTGTGACCACGAACCACGCGATCGCCGAGCGGTTGGCGGTCTGCTTGGCTCCAACCCCCGTGTTCAGCGAGGAGTACACGTTTCCGTTGACGTATTCCACCTGCTGCATGCGATCGTCGTTGACGCTCAGGGGCGGTACCGCGGTGGCACCGATCGAGGTGCCGTAGGGGATCGGCCCCTTCTTCTGCACTGCCGCGACCGGCGGTGCGTAGGGCTCGCTGGGAAGGATCGCGTGGGAGAGCGTGAGTGACGGCGTCGCCGCGGCGAGGCTGCTCGTGCCGTGCAGCGCCCAGAGGACCACAGCCTGGGCGCCGACTCCGCCCGAGGTGGCGAAGCCGTTGAAGTCAGGTGTGTTCAGGAAGTACTCGGTGTTGGGCGCGTAGCCGGCGCCTTCTGGCGTCGCGGCCGGCTGCAGCGCATTCGAGGGGAAGCCGTCCACCACCACAGCGCCGGAGTGGATGTCGACCAGGGTCGGTGCGGCACCGCCGGTCGCGGCCGCGGCCAGCCCACTCTTGGAGAGCGCGTACAGCTCGCCGCCGTTGCTGTTGAACAGTCCGTGGATGGGGTAGCTGTCGGTGGTCAGGTAGATGCCGTTGGCATCAGCGCCGAGGCGCGGCTGGTCGCCGAAGCACGGGCAATTGGCCTCGGCCGGGGTTCCGTCCGTCCCGTCGTTGGTGGAGTCGATGGAGAACAGCCCGTACGACCCGGTCGGATCGGCCGTCTGGCTCACCGCCAGCAACGTGGCGCTGCGATAGCCGAAGGCGCCCGTGTACGGGTTGATGTCGATCTCGAGGACGCTGACGAACCAGCGGCTCGTCTGGGCGTCGAAGTAGCAGCGGGGGTCGGAGAGGAAGGGGCCGAACGTCGTGGGATTGGCACCGTTGAGGAGCAACGGGAGATGGAAGAACGCGTTCAGTGAGACGACCCGGGTCAGTGTCTGGCCGGCCTCGGTGTAGACCTGCAGCCCGAGGTTGACGGTTTCCAGCACGACGCCGGCGTGGGAGCACAGGCCCTGGTCGGGCGGCTCCACGCTGACATTGCCCTTGGCCTGTGACTGGGTGGCGTCGGTGATGCCGACAAAGCCGTGGGCGCCCCCGTGGGTGCTCGCGATCGCGGTGAGGGCCGGGTTCGGGACCGGCACCGTCGCGCTGGAGATGCTGCGCCCCCGATCGATCCGGGCGCGCACCGCGGCGTTGTCGGCGCCGGCGGCGCTCGACGCCTGGGTCGCGAGCTGGCCGAGATTGACCGTTCCCACGCTTGTGGCGTGACGCTGGGTCGTCGCAGCGTGGTCCGTGGTTGCCTGTGTGGTGGACCGCGTCGACGCCGCCGCCGGGGCAGCGCCGCCGATGCTCTACGCAAGCACCGCGACCGGTATGCAGGCGGCCAGGCCGCGACGAAGGTTGTGTCTGCTGCCCATTGGTGAGCCCCCCCTGAAAATGTGCCTGGACGTGCGCGCTGTCGTAACCCGTCCCCGAAAATCGGACTGTGTAGTAACGCACCGTACGCGGTAACCCACCAACAATCAACCGCATTGATCCCATCCCAAATCGCTGGGCCCTAGCGCCGGTTGGTCGCACGCTCGGCCACCTTCCCGAGTGTCGGCAGGTCCCATGCGGTGCATCGCCATGCTCCGGACTGCTTGCGGGCGGCAGGGTCAGCCGCGGTGCTGCGACGGTGCCCCGGGCTCGGCTCCTTGAGGGTCGGGAAGGGGGGTCAATTGGTGCGAGCTGCTGCGGTGGGCTGCTGATGGGCGCTGCTGGGGTGGGCTGGGGGTGGGTGCTGCTGGGGTGGGCTGCTAACGCGCGCGCGTTGTGAGCAGCCCACCCAGCAGCACCCACCGACCCCACCCAACCCGCTCAGCCAAGGCCGCCCGACGCCGCGAGGGTGACGGCCCCGCGGGGCAGTCTGCGCCGTTGGTCTCAGTGAAACCTCGGTCGGCGACGTATCGCGCTGCGGTCTCGCAGCAGACACTACGTCGGCTCGAGCGCGACCCTCACGCGGCCAGCGGCTCGCGCTGAGACGCTGATCACCGTCGCCGGGTGAGGCCGGTCGGAGCGACCCGCTTTGGCGCTGCCTCCGGTCGCGGAGGTCAGCCGGAGGCCCCGACTGGGCACGCTGCCTCATGGGACATAGCTGCACGCTATGGTGGCCAAGGATCGTGACCCGTGAAGGGCGCCAGGCAGTCCTTAACTTGGGCCTGCCCAACTTCTCTGTGGGCTGCCGGTCAGATCGGCGCCGCCCATTTCGGCCGTGACAGTCAGACTTGCGCGCCCGTGGCGTCTGAGTCGTCGCCCGACGGCTTGCTCATCTCCGCCTCTGCTCGCGCCAGCTCGGCGAGCACTTCCTCCTGGACGCCGGACTTGCCCAGCAGCGTGCTTTCGTCGGGGATGGGATGCGAGTCCTCGGAAGCATCCCCCGGTTCAGCCTCCTCGGACCCATGTGACATCAATTCGGGCACAGATCGCATTGTTCCACTAGT
>PLWW01000054.1 GCA_003153125.1 Candidatus Dormiibacterota bacterium
GTTCAAATCCTGCTGGGCGCGCCACACTCCCCAATCCGTATTCAGCGGCGGGCTGGGCCCTGACCCCACGCGGCCGGCAACCGTCAGCGGGTCTCAGGCGTGGTCCGCACTCGCTGACGACGACGTTCCACGGCGCCATCCGAACCCCGCTCTGTCGCGACTCCGCCGACCTGACGGGGTCGGGCCCTCAGGAAAGTGCTGCCGCACAACTCGTTCGTAGAGCTCGATGTCCAGCGCGTTGTAGCGCGCCACCTCCGCGCGTGTGTCGTCGTCAAGCACGAATCCGCGGGGCTGTGGGTCGACGTTGATCCGGGGCACCGAGAACTTGCGGGGCCAACCGAGTGCGCTGCCGATCAGAGCCACCGACTCGTCCATTCGCTCCGTGATCCCGACGGCATCGAACTGCGTGTCGAGGTTCGCCTGCGCACGATCGAGAAGGCCACGGTCGCTGGTGTTGCCGGCATCCGGGTGCCCACTGAGGATGCGCACCATGTGGTTGTTGACCTGATGGCAGTGCTCACCGCGGAGCAGGTCTTTCAGCGTCATGCCCTGGGCGATGAGGCGGTGGTACTCGTTGTCATCGTGGTTGGCCTGATGCCGGAAGAACGACACGACTCGGTCGACCGGCTCGCGCAGCACTGTGACGTAACGTGCCTCGATGCCAAAGATCTCGTGAATGCCAAAGGACACGTGCCCGTACACAGCTTCGGCCGCCTGCACGTCCTCTCGTAGCGCATTGATGTGAGCGGGATCCAGGTCGTAGATGAAGACGCAGCGGCCCCGCGGGTACACGCGGCGCACGGTCTCGCGCATGGACATGCCGGCCGTCTTGGGGATGTGGATGAAGATCGTCTTCCTGGGCGAGTGGCCTAGGGACTGCCCGAGCGGGACACCATGAGGCGCTGAAAACTGCATGGCTCAACATGGTGACATAGGCCGATTGCGCGTCAGCGTGCTGCGCGTGATGATCGGATGGCACCCTGCGACACCCGGTATCAGCGCAGGAACTCGAACGGGTCCTGGCCGCGGAGGCGTTCGCGCCGTCTCCTCAGCAGCGCGGTTGCGCCGACCGCAACCGCGACGAGCAGGACCACCACGACAGCCGCGACGGCCATGCCGCCCGGTCCGGAAGTGCCTCCGCTCGTCGGCGTCAGCGGTAGCACGTCCGCGACGCCCGGCGTTGTCGTGGACGTCGGCGTGGCCGCGCCGGTGGGGGTGTCCGTCGGCGCCGGGGTGTCGGTGGGGGTGGGCGCCGGGGTTGGGGTCGGCGTCGGTGACGGCGTCGGCGTGGCCGTCGGCGTGGCGGTCGGAGGTGCGACGACGGTGAACGCGGAGGACGCCGTGGCCCCACTGCTGTCCCGGGTCTGGACCGACGCGGTCGGGAAGTGAGCGCCCGGCGAGGCGTTGCTGGGCACCGCACCGACGAGCGCCGTCTTGCACGAAGCCGAGTTCCCAACCCGTGGCGCTGTGATCACTGTCTTCGCCCCGTCGTCCCACACCAGGGTCACGGTGTCGGTGGTCGCGCAGGTGTGGCCCGGCCACTCGTACTCGTACGTCACGGTGGCGCCAGGAAGGCCGGCTGCGACCCCCGTCAGCGTGAGGACTGGCGATGGGGCCGGTGTTGCCGTCGGGGTGGGCGCCGGCGCGAACGCCGCAGCCGAACCCCCGCGCCCAAGCACGGCGATCACTGCCACCACAGCAATCGCACCGGCCAGGACGGCCCTCATCGACGCCCGCGCCACCCACTCCACAGCACGCAGCGTAGCCGCCCGTGGCAGCCCTTTTCAGAACCCGCCGTTCCCCTACACTCGTGCCTCATGAAAGGCGTGGGAAGGATCACTGCGGCGCTGGGAGCGGCGATTGCCGGGGTCGGCGCGGCCATCTTCTTTCACCCTCGTTCGGGCGGTCGCAACCGCCACGCCGCGGCCGGAGTGGCCCGCCGTCAGTCCGCGAACATGGCCACCATCGTGGGCCGCTCCTCCGGCCGGGGCGGACGCACGGAGTTGCGCCTCGCGGACGATGCCCTGGCGACGATCGTCGAGCGCCACCCGGGTGCGACCAACGACCTCCAGGTCACCGCTCACAGGGGCACCGTCACGCTGCGGGGCGAGGTGGCGCGCCTCGACGACATCGACGCCCTCGAGGCGACCGCCCGCTCCGTGCCCGGGGTCGCCGACGTCAACAACCTGCTCCGGCTCGCCACCACAGCCACCGCGACCCGGTGAGGCCCCCCGCCGAACGCGGGGTCGCGATCTCGCGGCTGTGACGCTGCCCGTCTCACCGCCCGTCGAGCCGATGCTGTCGCGCGCCGCCGAGCGCATCCCCGACGGCCCCGGCTGGCGCTACGAGCCCAAGTGGGACGGCTTCCGCGCCGTCGTCTTCCGTGACGGGCCGGACGTCGACATCGGCAGCCGCAACGGGCAGCCGCTGCAGCGCTTCTTCCCGGAGATCCTCGACCCCCTTCGCGAGGCACTGCCCGACCCCGCCGTCGTCGACGGCGAGATCATCATCGCCACGCCTCGCGGGCTCGACTTCGACGCTCTCCAGATGCGCCTCCACCCGGCGGCCTCGCGCGTGGCCCGGCTCGCCGCCGAGACGCCCTCGACGGTCATCCTCTTCGACATCATCGGCCAGGGTGCCGACGACCTCCGCTCACGCCCGCTGACGGTCAGGCGCGACCTCCTCCTCGCCGCGATCACCCCCAACGCGCGCGTGGCCGTGACGCCCCAGACCGCCGACCTTGCCGAGGCCGGCGACTGGTTCACCCGCTACGAGGGCGCCGGCCTCGACGGGATCATGGCCAAGCCGGGCGACGGGCCCTACCGGGTGGGCGAGCGAGGCTGGACCAAGGTGAAGCACCTGCGCACCGTCGATTGCGTGGTGGGCGGCTTCCGCATGGAGGTGAAGGGAGGCGGTGTCGGCTCGCTGCTGCTCGGCCTCTACGACGCCGACGGCGTCTTTCACCACGCCGGGCACACGTCCTCCTTCTCGGCACAAGAGCGCCGCGAGCTGGTCCAGCTTCTTGAGCCGCTCACCGGGGGAGAGAGCTTCGGGGCCGGTCGCACGCCCGGGGCGCCCAGCCGGTGGTCGGCCAGCAAGAACCTCGACTGGACGTCGGTGACCCCCACGCTGGTCTGCGAGGTGTCCTTCGACCACCTCCAGGGCCAGCGCTTCCGCCACGCCGCTCGCTTCCTGCGCTGGCGGCCCGACCGCGACCCCGCCACCTGCACCTACGACCAGCTCACGCCCGCCGAGGCATTCCGGCTCGCCGACATCGTCGACCTGCCCGATGCCGGCGAGTAGGCATGGGCCATGCCATCCGGCGCGGCGCCCTCGGTGACGTCGAGCAGCTCCGCCCCCTCTGGGTGTCGATGGTCGAGCACCACCGTGAGGTGTCCGGGCGAGCGTGGCCGGTGCGCAACGCGGACGACGCCTGGAGGCGACGTCGCGAGGAGTACGTTGCCTGGCTCGGCGACGGCACGGGCACGCTCTTCCTCGCCGGCGCACGGGACGGCCGAGCGCTCCTCGGCTACGCGTTGCTGAAGGTCCATGCGCCGGGCGCGACGTGGGACCTCGGTGACGAAGTTGGCGAGCTGGAGTCGCTCGCCGTCCTGCCGGAGGCTCGGGGGGCCGGCGTGGGCACCGACCTGATCGGCGCATGCCGCGAGGAGCTGCGCCGCCGCGGCATCGAGTACTGGGCGGTGGCCTACGTCGAGGCCAACCTCGGGGCCCAACGCCTCTACGAGCGCGAGGGATTCCGCTCCTACTACCGCAACATGCTGGGCCGCGTCGATCGCGGCGAGCCATAGTCCGAGCCGGGCGGCGGCCGACGGGGGCGGCGCGTAGAGTGGCACCGGATGAGCGTTGGCGACCCGCGCCACGTCCGCGACGAGGGGCGCGGCGACCTCCAGGTGGCTCGGCTGAGCGACTGCCTTCAGCGGCGCTCCCTGTTCGATGCGCTGGCCACGTCGATGCGCGGCGCCGGCTTCGACTTCCCTGACGGCCATGACGGCGGGTCGCGCGAGCGCCGCCTCGCCGCGCTTGTATCGCTGTACCGCGACCACGACGCCGCGGAGCGGGCGACGCTTCACCAGGTCTGCGAAGTTTTCCTCGACCACGACGAGACGGTTGCGCTGTGGCGCCACCACGCGCTCATGGCCTCGCGGGAGATCGGCATCAGGCAGGGAACCGGCAGCAGTCTCGGCGTCGCCTACCTGCAGACCACGCTCGACCGGCGCTTCTTCCCCGACCTCTGGGAGGTGCGCAACCGGCTGTGACGGCGCCGATCAACCGCGCCGCCTGCGCAGCCCGCGACGCCGCCGACGCGCTTGCTGCCGTGCGCGACCGCTTCGTTGTCCCGGACGGCGTCGTCTACCTCGACGGCAACTCGCTGGGAGCGCTTCCCCAGCAGACGCCGGGGCGCATCGCCGCCGCCGTCGAGCAGGAATGGGGGCAGGGCCTGGTGCGCAGCTGGCTCGACGCGCACTGGATGGAGGCGCCGGCGCGCGTGGGCGACAAGCTCGCCCGGTTCGTCGGCGCCGGCGAGGGCGAGGTGGTGGTCGCCGAGAGCACGTCCGTCTGTCTTTTCAAGCTCCTCTGCGCCGCGCTGACCATGCAGGCCGGGCGCTCGGTGGTGCTCACCGAGGAGGAGAACTTCCACACCGATCTCTATGTCGCCGCGGCGGCGGCGCGCATCAGCGGCGCCACGATGAGAGTGGTGCCGCGCGCGCGCCTGCACGACGAGCTGACCGACGAGGTCGCGGTGCTGCTCCTCACCCACGTCGACTATCGCACCGGCTTCATGCACGACATGCCCGCCATGAGTGACGCGGCGCACGCCGTCGGCGCGCTGGCTGTGTGGGACCTCTGCCACAGCGTCGGGGCGGCACCGCTGCACCTCAACGCCGACGGCGCCGACATGGCCGTGGGCTGCGGCTACAAGTACCTCAACGGCGGTCCCGGGGCGCCGGCGTTTCTCCATGTGCGCACCGGTCTTCACGACGCGCTGCGCAACCCGGTGCCGGGCTGGCTCGGCCATGCCGAGCCCTTCGCGTTCGAGCAGACCTTCCGACCCGCGAGCGGTCTGCGCTCCATGGTCACGGGATCCCCGCACGTGCTCCAGCTGGTGGCGCTGGAATCCGGCGTCGACCTCTGGTTGGACGTCGACATGGCGGTCGTGCGGGAGAAATCGGTGGCGCTCACCGAGCTGTTCATCGCGCTGATCGAGGAGCGCTGCGCGGGCATGGGCTTCAGCCTCCTGACGCCACGCGATCCTGCTCGTCGAGGATCGCAGGTCTCGTTCCGGCACGCCGACGGCTATGGGGTCGTCCGCGCCCTCATCGAGCGCGGCGTCATCGGCGACTTCCGCCACCCCGACACCTGTCGCTTCGGGTTTGCCGCGCTGTACCTGCGCCATGTCGACGTGTGGGACGCGGTACAGGCAATCGTCGAGGTGGTGGGCGCGGGCGCGCACCTCGACAAGCGGTGGGCGGAGCGCGCCGCGGTCACCTGACCCGGCGACGGGGTGGCAAAGCTCAGGCCGCGTCCTGGCGGCCCGTGCTGCGCCACGCGGACAGCACGCTGAAGGCGACGATCACCAGGATCAGGGCGATGGTGATGCGCCCGCTGTACTGGCCCACTGCGTCGGCCACGTTCTCGGCCGGTTTGCCGATGACGTAGCCCAGGGCCACCCACAGCCAGATGAAGAGAAGCGTGCCCACGAAGTCGACCGCGATGAAGCGGGGAAAGCTGATGCGCGCGTCTCCGGCGCCGAAATAGAGCAGGTCGTTGGGGACTGGGAGGTAGTACGCGAAGAGGATGGTCCACAGTCCCCACTTCGCGAAGAAGGACTCCGCGCGCCGTGCTCGCCGATGCCAGCGACGGTCGTTCTTCTCCAGGAAGCCCACCAGCGGACGCCCGTAGCGCCGCCCGGCCCAGTAGTAGAAGGGATCGGTGAGCATCGTGTAGGGGATGGGTGCCAGCAACACCGCCCACAGCGGCAGGCGCCCGCCGGAGGCGAAGGCGCCGGCGATGATCAGCGAGATGGTGCTGCCGCGGAGCAGTTCCGCGAGCAACGGCCGGGTGAACTGCAGAGCCGTGCCCAGCGGGATGCCCGCGTAGTAGTAGACAGACTTGACCAGAATCGGGCCGAGGCAGAGGAAGTCACGGGCGCCGAGGTTCTTGAGCAACTCCTCGCGCGCGGCCTCGTCGACGTCGGGCGCGGGGGCCGGGGTGAGGGTATCGCCACCCCCCTCCGAGTCGATCACACAGCCCCCGCCACGGGGACGTCCGGGCGCCGTTTGGCCGGCAGCGGCGGACGCGAGAGGATGAAGGCCACGGCGGCGACGATGAGGGCTCCGGCGATCAACGTCTGTCCGGTGACGCGCTCACCCAGCACCGCCCACCCCAGCAACACGGCCACCAGGGGATTGACGTAGGCGTAGGTGGCCACCGCCGTGGTCGGCGCGTGACCGAGCAGCCAGACGTAGGCGCTGAACCCCACAAGCGCGCCGAACACGATGAGGTAGAGAAGCGACAGCCACGACGCCACGCTGATCTTGTCGAGGTGGACGGTCGACGCCTCGCCCACCGCCAGCCCGGCGATGACCAGCATCACCCCGCCGCAGAGCATCTCCATCCCGGTCGCCACCATCGCGCGCTTGGGGAGCGGCCCCCGCGTCGTGTACAGCGACCCGATCGCCCAGGCCAGGGGCGAGACGAGCACGAGCAGCATGTGCCCGGGGTCCGCTGCGCCGCCGCCGGGGCGGAGGAGCACGGCGGTGCCGGCCAGCCCGATGACGATACCGGCGATGGCGATGCGGCGGAGGCGCTGGCCGAGGAAGACGGCGCCCAGGATGGCGATGAAGAGCGGAACCGTGGCCACCAGCAGGGCGACCACCCCGGAGGCAACGAACTGCTCGCCGTAGGCGATGCCGCCGTTGCCGAGGAGCAGCAGGAGGGCGCCGGCGATGGCGCAGGCTCGCCACTGGGGGCGCCCGATGGGGTCGTCGGCCGGTTTGCGCATGCGGCTGGTGATGGCCAGGAGGACGCCGCCGGCGATGATGTAGCGCACCCCGGCCATGAGCAGTGGCGGCATCGTCTCCACGGCGATGCGGATGAAGAGGTAGGTGGAGCCCCAGATCACATAGACCGCCGCAAACGCGGCGATGATCTGGCCGCCCACCCTGCGGCGGACGGGCGACCGCGCCACAGTCGTCATCGAGGTCACCCTACGGCATCGGCTCGAATCGACGCGCCGGACGGGTCTCGTTCGTACCATGACCAGCAGGAGGACCTCACATGGCTGTTCAGGTGGCGCTGATGCGCTCCGTCAACCCGGCGACGGAGGAGCCCGTCGCCACCTACCCGGTGCACTCGGAGCGCGAGGTGGGCGAGGTCCTCGACGCAGCGATCGCGGCACTCCCGGGATGGCGGGCGACGTCCGTCGCCGAGCGCTGCGCCCTGCTGGTCAGGGTGGCCAGGCTGCTCCGTCAGGGCAGCGAACAGCTGGCCCAACTGGTCACCGCGGAGATGGGCAAACCGATCGCTGAGGCGCGCGCCGAGGTGGAGAAGTGCGCCTTCTCCTGCGAGTGGTTCGCCGAGCATGCCCCGGGCTTTCTCGCCGACCAGCCGTCGCCGAGCGACAGCCCGCGCAGTTTCGTCGCGTTCGAGCCCCTCGGTGTCGTCTTTGCCGGGATGCCCTGGAACTTCCCCCTCTGGCAGGTGTTCCGGTTTGCCGCCCCCTCCCTGGCGGCGGGGAATTGCGCAGTGCTGAAGCACGCCAGCAGCGTCAGCGGATGCGCCCTCGCCATCGCCCAGCTCTTCGAGAGCGCCGGCTTCCCGGAGGGGGTGTTCGGCGTCGTGCTCATCCCCAACGAGCGCGTCGGCGCGGTCATCGAGGACCCGCGCATCGCGGCCGTGACCCTGACCGGCAGCACCGCGGCGGGGCGCAGTGTCGCCGCCGCCGCCGGCCGCAGCCTCAAGCCGGCGGTGCTCGAGCTCGGTGGTTCCGACGCCTTCGTCGTGTTGGAGGACGCTGACATCGCGGCCGCGGCGTCCACGGCGGCGAGGGCGCGCTTCCAGAACGCCGGCCAGAGCTGCATCGCCGCCAAGCGGTTCATCGTGGTTGAGGACGTCGCCGACGAGTTCGAGGAGTTGCTGGTCGCGGAGGCGCGCAGGGTCGTCGTGGGGGACCCGCTCGACGCGTCGGTCACCATGGGCCCGCTGGCGCGCAGCGACCTGCGCGACACCATCGAACGCCAGCTCACGGAATCGATCGCCGCGGGCGCGACGCTGCGAGCCGGCGGCACGCGGCCGGATGCTCGCGGCTATTTCTTCACGCCGGCGGTGCTCACGGGGTGCACGTTCGACATGAGCGCGTTCCGCGAGGAGACGTTCGGCCCGCTGGCCGCGGTGATGCGTGTCGCCTCGGCCGACGAGGCGATCGCCGCCGCCAACCACTCGGACTTCGGCCTCGGCGGCAACATCTGGACGCGCGATGAGGAACGTGGTGTTGCGCTGGCGCGGCAGTTCCAGAGTGGCGGCGTGTTCGTCAACGGCATGACACACTCGGATCCTCGTCTTCCCTTCGGCGGGGTCAAGGACAGCGGCTACGGCCGCGAGCTGTCCAGCTTCGGCATCCATGAGTTCGTCAACGTCAAGACCATCTGGCGCCCGGCGCTCGACGCCGTCGGCGCCGGGCCAACCCCGGTGGAGTGAGCACGACACAGAATCCTTCATGAGCCAACACGGCACCCATCTCTCCCAACGTCACGCAGGGCGCCACCTCGCGATCCTGACTTCTGTGCTGGTGCTCGCCCTCGTGACCGGCGTGACCGGCATGTTCGGTGGCTCAGCGGAGGTGGCCAGACAGGGACCGTTCCCGGTGCACCCCGGCACGCCCGCGACATTGCCCGACGACCGGCTTGGTTCCGAGGTGGCCGGCGGCGCGCAGCCTCCGACGGTGTCGATACCGGTTGGGCCCAACGTCGCCGTACCGATCCTCTACTACCACTACATCCGCACCATCGCGCCGACGCCGCAGAACCTGCTCAGCTTCGACCTGTCCATCCCCCCGGGGCTCTTCGCCCGGCAGATGGCGCTCCTTCACGTGGAGGGGGCGCACACCATCACCCTGGCGACGTTGATGCAGGCCTTGCGGGGCAGGACACGCCTGCCGTCACACCCCGTGGTGCTGACCTTCGACGATGGTTACGCGGACTTCGCGACCGCTGCGGAACCGGTCCTGCAGAAATACGGCTTCGTCGCCACCGCGTTCGTCGTCAGCGGTTTCGTCAACCGGCCGCGTTACATGACGGCGGCCCAGGTGCGCCAGATGGACGCGGACGGCATGGTCATCGGGGCGCACACCGTCCACCACGTCGACCTGGCGTCGATCCCGCCGGCCGCCGCTCGCACCGAGATCGACAACTCCCTGGCGGCGTTGGAGGCGTTGCTCGGACATCCCGTGCTGGACTTCGCCTACCCGTACGGAGGGTTCAGCGCTGCGGTGGAGCAACTGGTGCAGCAGGCGGGGTTCCGCGACGCGGTGACCACAGTCGGCGGAGTCGTGCAGAGCCTCACTGGTTGTTTTGCTTTTCACCGCACCGACATCGGCGGGGCTCCAAGCCTGGCGGACTTCGCACGCGATGCCGGCCTGCCACTTCCCAGCGCGGCAGATCAGACGCGGATCGTGGACATGACCCAGGTGTCGGCGCTGCACAACGTGTGACGCCATGCCACCTCAGGTGTCTCTGGCGCGCTCAGGCTCTCCTGGTGTGTGCCCACTGCAGGTGATCACCGGCAGGCGCGGGTAGCGCGCGAAGCGCGGATCGGACTCCGCGAGGCGGCACATCCAGAACTGCGAGCGGGCTCCGCGAATGACGCGGGCCTGCTCACAGCTCGCGCAGAGCCCGGGCTGTGTTGCGGACATGAATACCGGCGCGGCGCATGGCAGGCCGCGACATCGTGACGACGCGCCGCGCGAGGCGGCGAAGGCTGGTTGCGGCGACGCCGCCGCCGATGCGCTCGAAGCGCTCGACGGGCCAGCCCATCTCGCGCGCATGGGCGGTGAGGAGGCGGTCTCCGTTGACGCAGACCGGGTGTCCGACCGCCTCGAGCATGAGCAGGTCGCTTGCGAAACTGTCGCCGTACGCGTACGAGGCGGCGAGGTCGATGTGGTTGGCCTCGGCTGCCTCGCGCACCGCCTCCGCCTTGCCCTTGCCGTGGCACAGGCGCAGGATGCGGCCGGTGTAGCGACCATCGCGCACCTCCGCTTCGGTGGCGGTGACGCCGTCGACACCGAGGACCTCGCCGAGCACTGCGATGAACGCAACCGGCGACGAGGACACCAGGAACACAAGATCACCGCGCTCGCGATGCCAGCTGATGCGTCGCAGTGCCTCGTCGAACACGAGAGGCGCCACGTACAGTGGCATCACGTGCTTGGCGAACCGGATGAGGCGCTCGACGTCGACACCGGTGACGATGTCGCCGGCGCCGCGCACGGCGTCGCGAATCTGCACCTCGTTGAAGCCCGCGAGACTGAAGCGAGCCTGCACGATCAGCGAATGGAGCATCGCCCGCGAGCTCAGGAGCCCCTCCCGGTGCATCGGACGTGCCACGTGCAGCAGGGACGATCCACGCAGCAGGGTGCGATCGACATCGAAGAACGCTGCGGCTCGACGGGGGGGCTGCTCCTGCTCGGCTACCATGCGCGGGATGTCCAAGGTTGCGAGCCGCGGTGCGGTCTCTGCTCGGTCCAGTGTACGGACCACCGCCGCGGACCTGCTTTCTGATGCCGAGAATCGCATTGAGGCGTCTCGCAACATCGAGCACTGGCAGGCCGGACTGGCGCGTTGGGATGCAGAGGTTCTGCTCGCCCACGCGCTGGGTGTCGACATCGACGGGGACGGGGATATCACGCTCAACACGGCGTCGGCGGCGCAGCGGCGGCGGTTCGAGGCGCTGGTGGAGAGGCGGCTCACCGGTGAGCCGGTGAACCACATCACCGGTCACTTCCGTTTCTGCGGGCTCGACCTGATGGTGCGCCCTGGTGTGTTCTCACCGCGCGCGTCGAGTGAGCACATGGTGGCGGAGGCGGTGACGCGACTGCGCCGCCGTCGCGGTCGTCGCGTCGCGGTCGATGTCGCCACCGGCGCCGGTGCGGTGGCGCTCGCGACTGCCGCCCAGGTACGTCGCAGCGAGGTGTGGGGAGCTGACATCTCCGCGGAGGCCGCACGACTGGGCCGCGCCAATGCGCGTCGCCTGCAGCTCGACAATGCGCGCTTCGTCACGGGCGACATGCTGGCGACGCTGCCGCGGGCGCTGCGTGGAGAGGTGCATGTGATCACCATCCATCCGCCCTATGTGGCGCGCCAGGAGGTGCGCACACTGCCGGTGGAGATCCGTCGTTTCGAACCGCGACACACGCTCACCGATGGGTCGGATGACGGCTTGGGTCTGGTGCGCCGCCTCGCCGACGACGCACCGGGATGGCTGCGGCCCGGTGGGTACGTCCTGGTCGAGATCGCACCGTACCTGGCGCGCCGCACTGCGACCGTCCTGCGTCGCGGTGGATTCGGCGATGTCCGCTCGCTTCGCGACGGCCTGGGTGTCACGCGCGTCGTGGTGGGACAGCTGTGAGCGATGCGCCGGCCACGAAGGTCGGGCCGCCGTGGCACCGCCGGCTGCGCGGCCGCCTCGACGAGCATGTGATCGACAGCGTGGCGCTGCGCGGCAACCCGCTCGGCGACCCGAGTGCGCGGCCGCTGATGGTCTATTCGCCACCCGGAACTGAGCGCACCGCGCTGCCGGTCGTCTACCTGATCCAGGGCTTCACCGGGCAGGTGGACATGTGGCGCAACCGCGCGGCGTTCCAGCCCAATGCGATCGAGCTGATCGATGAGCTGTTCGCCGATCCAACGGTGCCGCCGTGCCGGGTTGCCATGGTCGATTGCTGGACCTCCTTGGGCGGCAGCCAGTACCTCGACTCACCGGGAACCGGCCGCTACCACCGCTACCTCTGCGAGGACGTGGTGGGCTTCGTCGATGCTCGCTACCCCACCCTGGCGCATCGCGACCATCGAGCGATCACGGGTAAGTCCAGCGGCGGGTACGGGGCAATGATCACACCGATGCTGCGCCCCGACGTGTTCGGTGCCCTGGCAACCCACGCCGGCGATGCCCTCTTCGAGCTGTGTTACTGGAGAGACGTGCCCGAGGTGGTGCGGGTGTTGCGTGACAGCTATGACGGCTCCTACCAGCGCTTCTTCGCCGACGTGCGCAACCGGCCGGCGCGGAGCAGGCCCGGTGACGGTGTGCTCCGGAACATGTGGGCGATGGCCGCGGCGTACTCCGCCGACCCCGACGGCACCGTGAGGCTGCCGTTCGACACGTCAACGGGGCAGATGATTGCCGACGTTTGGCAGCGCTGGCTGGCGTGGGACCCGGTGCGGATGGTTCCCGCCCATGCGGATGCGCTCCGAACGATGAGGGGGATCTACATCGACGCGGGAAGCCACGATGACTTCTTTCTCGATCTCGGCGCGACCGCCTTTCGCGACGCTCTTGCAGGGATCGGAGTCACCAATGTTCGCTTCGAGGTGTTCGACGGCTCTCACAGCGGCATCGGGTATCGGTACCCGGTGGCGATCCGCTACCTCGCGGAGCGCATCGCCCCCGTTCCCTGAAACCTGTCGGCGTGCCCGTCAGCGTGGAGACGGCGAGCCTGTGCCCACCGGTGTCGGTTGCTCCACCGGCCGCGGCGAGGGACTCGGTACGCGGACAATCGGGACGGGCACGTCGCCGGGCGGCGGATCCGGCGGGGGCACGCGCGGTCCGGGGCGGTCGTCGGGGCCGCCGTCCTGGTCGCGCTCGTCGGCACTGGCGGCGGTCAGGTAGATCGCTGACAGGGAGCCGAGGAACACCGAGAGCACCACGGCCATGGGGATGGTCAGGGACAGGTCGACGCTGCCCTGCACGCCGATGACCAGGAGAATTGCGAAGGTGATCACAACGGTCGCCGCAGGCACCATCCACACCCACAGCGTGCGACCCTCGCGATCCGCTCCCAGCTTGCGCTCGAGCCGCCGCAGCGCCGTGGGGAGCCAGCCGGCCGGTGCTCCGCCCCGTGGTTCCACGCGTTCATCCTACGCGCCTCCGCAACGCCGGGAGACGGGACAGCACGCGCTAGAGACAGGCGCCGCCGGCGCAACACGCGCGTCATCGTCCGGGTGACCGATCCCGGCGAGAGCTATTTGCCTTGGGACAGATGGCCGTTGCTCAAGATGACCCTGCGCGACGGAGCCGACGGTCAGGATTG
>PLWW01000083.1 GCA_003153125.1 Candidatus Dormiibacterota bacterium
CCCTCTCGCTCCGCGTTACCCTTAGTTCCTTCGGCCCCCCTTGCGTCTGATGGGGAGCGAGCTACGCGATGGTCATCAACGTTGCCGAGCACGGCCTCCATCCCAGCCGTTGCGTGGACAGAATCCCTGAGCCCCTACACGGGGCCGTCGACCTCCAGGTCTACCGCCGATTGGGCCCTCAGGCGACGGCGGTCAGCGCCGCCTGGGCCACCTCCATGTCCTGGCGGTAATGGCCACCGCTCACGCCCACCCCACCGACCACGTGCCTGTCGATCACGATGGGGTAGCCGCCGCCGAAGACCACTAGGCGGTCGATGCCGGCCGCCGCCCCGGCGGCCAGGGGCGGGTCGTCCTTGATGAAGTCGTACCAACCGTCGGTCGACATGCCGAAGCCCGCGGCGGTGTAGGCCTTGTCCTGGGCCACCTGCACGCTGAGGAGGGCGGCGCCGTCCATGCGGCTGAAGGCCTTCAGGACCCCACTCTCGTCGACCACCGCGATGACGAAGGGGTGGCCCATCTCCTCTGCCTTCCGCTCGCCGGCGACGAGCATGCGCCGCGCCAGCTCGGTGTTCACGCTCGCCTTCTCGAACAGCTGCGCCATGTCAGATCCTCCTCAGGTGTGTGGTGCGGGGGTCCCCGCACCGGTTGTCAGACCGCTGAACCGTCGCTCGAGATCCCGGATCTCGGGGAGGCCGATGAAGTCCAAGAACTCGTCGAAGGGCACCAACCGGTCCATGACCGCGGCCGGGGTCCCGCCGCTGCGGATGCCAGCCAAGACCTCCCGGATGGCCCGTGTCGCCGCCAGCAGCGTGCTGATTGGGAACAGGACCAGACGGTAGCCGAGCCGCTCGAGGTCCGCCAGTGGCAGCGGCGGGGTCTTGCCGCCCTCGGCCCAGTTGAACAGCAGGGGGGTGTCGGGAAACGCGGTGGCCACCGCAGCGATCTCGTCGGTGGACTGGGGCGCCTCCACGAACAGGACGTCCGCCCCTGCCTCCCGATAGCGACGGGCTCGATCCAGCGCGGCGTCCAGGCCCTCCACGGCGCGCGCGTCGGTGCGGGCGATGAGGACCAGGTCGGGGTCCGTCCGGGCCGCGACCGCGGCCCGGATCTTCTCGACCATCTCGGCGGCGGGGATCACCTGCTTCCCCTCCAGGTGGCCACACTTCTTGGGGGCGACCTGGTCCTCAAGGTGGATCGCGGCCACCCCGGCGTTTTCGTACGCCCGCACCGTGCGCACCACGTTGATCGGGTTGCCGTAGCCGGTGTCGGCGTCCGCGATGACGGGGGTACTGACGGCCTGCACGATGCGCCGGGCGTTGTCGACCATCTCGGACATGGTCACCAAGCCCACGTCGGGACGGCCCAGGTAGGCGGCTGAGGTGCCGAAGCCCGTCATGTAGACGGCGGGGAACCCAGCCTCCTCCACCAGCCGCGCGCTCAGCGCGTCGTAGGCCCCGGGCGCCAGAACCGGCGCCGGCCGCGCCAGCAGTTCGCGCAGGCGGCGCGCCCCGCCGCTCCGTTGTCCCAGAAGCTCGGCCATCTGGCCTCCTCACCGCCGCACGTGGCGCCCGCCTGTCTGCGCGCCTCCGCCGCCGGAACCGAGGTCACCCGCAATGGTATCGGTCCAGCGGGCCCAGGTTCACCTCGACCTGGCCGACCCGTTGCCCCGGGCACGTCAGCGTGGCGTCCGGCGCGTCGAGCACCGCGGCGGGGTCCTGGTTGTTGTAGGCCTCCGGGAGGGGGCGGGTTCAACCGGTCGTCGCAACACCTCGCGTTTTATCCTGAAGCCAAGAGTAGCGCGGCGAAAGCCTCAGCAGGCGTCTTCCAGTCGAGGGTTTTCCTAGGACGGCCATTGAGCGCAGTGGCTACGTGTACAAGGTCAGAGGGTCCGTGGACAGAGAGATCCGTGCCCTTCGGGAAGTACTGCCGCAGGAGACCGTTCGTGTTTTCGTTGGTCCCTCGCTGCCATGGGCTGTACGGATCACAGAAGTAGACGGCCACGTCCGTGTCGAATGTGAGCTGTGCATGTTCCAGGAGCTAACGCCCCTGATCCCACGTCAACGAGCGTCGGAGCTGAGCAGGAAGGGTCAGGATCGTTCCGGCGATTGCATCCCGCACCGCCACCGCACCCCGGTCCTCAGGCAGGTGCAGCAGCATCGTGAACCGGGTGGTCCGCTCGACGAGAGTCCCGATTGCCGAGCCACTGTTCTTGCCAACGATGAGATCACCTTCCCAGTGTCCCGGAACAGCACGGTCGGCGACTTCAGCTGGTCGCTCGCTGATCATCACCATGTTCTTGATCCGCATACGCCGATGGTCCACGCGGGCACGCGGCTTGCGCAACGCCCGCCCGGTCCGCAGGCAGGTTGTCAGCTCTCGCCGCAGTCCGCCACGGCCCTGTACGTAGAGCGCCTGGTATATGGCCTCGTGTGAGATTCGCATGCCTTCATCGTCGGCGAAGTCCACCCTGATGCGGCGCGCAATCTGTTCAGGACTCCAGCGTTCCGCTCCGCCGAGTTTGTCCTGCACGTACTGTCGCAGCGCTTGGCAGTCGGCCAACTTGGTGGGCTTCGGCCGTTGAGACCGGTGATCAGCGCGCGCTTGCGCAAGTCCAGCTCGATAATCATCGCCTTGGCGAGATCCATTGCGTTTCAACTCGTGAGTGATCGTTGACGGTGAGCGGTTCAACCTCCGAGCGATTTCTCGCGCGCTGACATGACCACGCAGAACGGCTATCTCTTCGCGATCGGTTATCGACAGATATCGCCCAGATGGTTCGGAGAGTCCGAGCGGTGTCATCCCGCCAGCCTGATTGAACCACCGACTGCCGACAGTCCTCGACATACCCACTGCCCGCGCGGCAGCATCCGACTGGGATCCAGTGGCGCATCAGACCTGGCCACGCAGGAGGGCTGCCTGCTCACTATTGATCGTCGCGAACTGTCTCACCGGCGTTGACAGGTACCGGATGTCCGGGTACGCCGTCAGGCGAGCGACCTGCTCGGGTGTCAGGCCATGAGTTTGGACCCAGCCCCGGGGGGCGCAGCGGCGCGACATCCTTTCGGACGCGTAGCATCGACGCGATGCGCATTGGAGTTGTCTTCCCCCAAACGGAGATCGGCGCGGACGTCGGCGCGGTGCGGGCGTATGCGGAGCGCGTGGAGGAACTCGGCTTCACCCACGTGCTCGTCTATGACCACGTCGTGGGCGCCGACGCGGCCGTTCACGCACCGTGGACGGGCCCCTACGACGTGCACACGGCCTTCCACGAGCCCATGGTCCTCTTCGGCTACCTAGCCGCGGTCACATCGCTCGAGCTCGTCACCGGGATCATCATCCTCCCGCAACGCCAGACGGTCCTCGCAGCCAAGCAGGCTGCGGAAGTGGACCTGCTCACTGGGGGCAGGTTCCGGTTCGGCGTCGGGCTCGGTTGGAACGCGGTCGAGTACGAGGCGCTTGGCAAGGACTTCTCGAAACGAGGCCGTCGCATGGAGGAGCAGATCTCGCTGCTGCGCCGGTTGTGGACCGAGCAGACGGTCACCTTCGAAGGCACGTACGACCGGGTCATCGGCGCCGGTCTGGCGCCGCTGCCGGTGCAGCGCCCCATCCCGGTGTGGATCGGGGCGCAGTCGAAGCCGGCGTACGAGCGCGTCGGTCGGCTTGCTGACGGCTGGTTTCCGCAGGTTCCTCCCGGGCCACGGCTCGAGGAGGCACGCGCCATAGTGGAAGCCGCTGCGGCGGAGGCTGGCCGCGATCCTTCCACGCTCGGCATTGAGGGCCGCGTGAGCTGGGGTGACGATGGCGACGGCAAACTGGTGGAGCAAGCGGGACGGTGGCGCGACGCGGGCGCGACCCACCTGTCAGTCAACACCATGGGCGCAGGCCTCGGCGGCGTCGGCGGCCACCTCGCCGCGCTTGCTGTGGCCGCAGAGGTCCTGCAGCTCGCGGGCTGAGACTGGCCGTCGCGGACCTCGTGGCCAGCGGGGCAGGGCCCCGCTGCCAATGGAGGCGCCACACTAGCTGGCGTCCAGCAGCAGCACGGCGAGAAGCTGGCCTACGTCGCGTCTGGCGCGCCGCGGGGCGCGGAGCCCTGACCGGCACCCAGTGGAGGAGGGCGATGGTGCCCCAGAGGACGAAGAAGCCGATCAGTTGCACCGCGTCGATGGTTGCCCCGAGCACGAGATAGTTGATGACCAGCGCACTGGCTGGGAGCGCCAACTCGGCGAACGTCGCGATCGAGGCCGGGGTGCGGCGTAGGCCACGGTAGTACAGCATCATCCTGACCAGGCCTGAGATCACGGCGAGCAGCACCAGGCGTACCCAATCGGCCGCCGTCACCGCCGAGGGCACCAGCGCGAGCAGGGCGGCCCTTCCCTGCGCCCCGGCGAACGCGTGCTGCCCGCTCCCTGATCTGTCGTGACACCCCAAAGGCCGAAGACCAGCTACTCGCGCCCCACCTGGCGGCGAAGGAGGATGAGCTGGCGCAGCGCGACCTCGGTCACATCCTCCTCTGGGTCGCCGCCGACGCACGGCCCGCCCGCGTGGGAGGCGCGGTGCTTCCCGGTTACTGGATGCACCGGCGGGAGAACATCGCGGCCAAGGTGCGCGCGCTTGGGGAGCACGCTCCCATCGCCGACGAGCAGTTCGCGGCTGCGGCGCGCGCGGTCGGCCTCGGTCCCGAGCTCGTCCGCCTCGTCCTCTCTCGCCCGGGTTGCTCACTGATTCACGACGACCGCGCCCGGGGGTGGGTGCGACGGACGGCCCCCGTCCGTGATGCGTCCCAGCTTCTCCTGGCCAGGTGGGCACGACCAGCGCGCAACGCCGCGTTGGCTCGCGTGCTGGGACATCCTCCGGCCATCGTCGGAGCGCAGCTGACGCGAGACGCGCGGTTCCACCGCCTGACCGGCCACCGGGAGTGGGCGCTGAGCTCCTGGGGTGACCTCGGCGAGGGCACCAGATACCGCAGCACTCAGGACGCGATCCGGGCCGTCCATCCGGTGTCGGTCAGCGCCATCCGCAACTGGCTCCACCACGAGGAGTTCGGGCGCTGTGCCGATGGGCGGCGCGGGTTCAGCGCGGATGGCGCCACGCCGCACGACGATGCCGAGCCGGCGGTCGGGCCCGACGTCGAGGTTCATGACCACCGCCACCTCGTCTTCACCGTCGCGGTCGATGGCCGCGTGTTGCGCGGCAGCTCCGTCATTGTCCCCCACTTCGTCGGCTGGTTCCTCGGGCTGCGTCGCTTGCCGCAGCGCAGGGTGTTCGCGCGAGCCGACGGCAACCAACTCGTCGTCACGCGCCGGCCGGGGCACTCGTCGGTGTCATCGCTGCAAGCCGACGTGCGGATGCTGGGCTTGGAGTCGGGCTGTCGACTGCGGATTGCGCTTGACCTGGTCGGGGAAGCAGCGCAGATCGGCGCGGCATGCCGATGCCACGTCATGGACCCGCCCCTGTCGCGCGACGGCGCATGAGTGCGGTTGATGAGGGCTGTCGCAGCAGGCGTACGAGGCGGCTTCACTTCCACCGAGGTCGCGCTTCAATGGAGGAGCGGGAGAAGGGGGCCTCCCGCGGGAGTACCACCGCCTCAGCTGGGACTACTTTCTGTTATCGCTTCGCGTCGGCGGCCTGAGCTGGCGAATCAGAGCGGAACGAGCCAATGGGGTCGCTAACCGTAGGAGGTCGGGGAGTTCGAATCCTCTCTCCCCAGTCGATCCCGCCCGGCAGCGGTCACGCTGGACGAGGCCGCCGATTCCTGGAACACCGACACGGGTGGAAACCTCACGATCACCCTGACCGGCCAGACGGTGACGGGCAACGTCAGCGCCACCCTCACCGGGGCTCCCAACGGCACGGCCACGGGCACGGTGGCGAACCTTCAGGTCTCGGGATCGTGGACGTGCCCGGCGACCGGATCCGGCGGGTAGCCGCGCCGCTGCCGCCGCCTCGCGAACCACTCGTGCATGCCGATCGAGAGACCCCCGAAAACGACGAACTCGGAGACCGGTATGGTACGTATGCCGAGCACCACAAGCGCTTGATCCCGTTCGTCTGGTAGGGCGGCTTCACTGCACAGTGACCGGGCGCACGCACGACTCCTGCGACCGCTCAGGACGTAGCCGGACCCCGCCACAAGTCGATCCCGCTTTCGACGGCGTATTGGTCGATAGCGGCGAGTTCTTCGGCAGTGAAGTCGAGGTGACCGAGCGCCGCGACGTTCTGCTCCAGCTGGGCGACGCTGCTCGCGCCGACGAGCACCGACGTGACGCGCGGGTCGCGGAGCGCCCACGCGAGGGCCATCTGCGCGAGGCTCTGGCCGCGGCGTTCCGCAATGGCCGCCAGCGCCCGCACATGAGCGAGGTTGGCGTCGCTGAGCATGGCCTTGGTGAGCGTCCCGTTCTGCCGGGCGCGTGAGTCCTCGGGGATCCCGTGGAGGTAGCGGTCGGTCAGCATCCCCTGGGCGAGCGGTGAGAACGCGATGCACCCGACACCCTCGGCACCGAGGACGTCGAGCAGACCCTGTTCGATCCAACGGTTGAGCATCGAGTACGAAGGTTGGTGGATGAGCAGCGGGGTGCCGAGCCGGCGCAGGATGGAAACCGCTTCCGCCATCCGCTTGTCGGAGTACGAAGAGATCCCGACGTAGAGGGCTTTGCCCTGCTGGACGGCGGAGTGCAGGGCACCGAGCGTTTCCTCGAGCGGGGTGTTCGGATCGAAGCGGTGGTGGTAGAAGATGTCGACGTAATCGACGCCGAGGCGCTGCAGGCTCTGGTCCAGGCTCGCGAGGAGATACTTGCGGGATCCCAGGTCGCCGTAGGGGCCGGGCCACATATCCCATCCGGCTTTCGTCGAGATCACGAGCTCATCGCGGTGCCCGCGGAAGTCTGTTCCCAGGATGCGGCCGAAGTTCGACTCAGCGCTGCCGTATGGTGGGCCGTAGTTGTTCGCCAGGTCGAAGTGCGTGATGCCGAGGTCGAAAGCCCGGCGCAGGATGGCTCGCTGGCCGTCGATCGGCCGGCCGTCGCCGAAGTTCTGCCACAGGCCCAGGGACACCGCGGGCAGCAGCAGGCCGCTGCGCCCGCAGCGGCGATAGCTCATCGATTCGTAACGGTCGGCCACGGGCCGATAGTCGGTCACCTCAGTCACGCGCCGATTGTGGCGGATCGAGCGTCCTTCGCAGGCACCTGGTGTTCCTGGCAAGCGCGATGAGCAGACCGTGTCGCGCATGAGGCCGATATGCACGCCCTGTACGGCTCCAATCTGCGCGACGCCCGCCTATACCACATGGTGCTTGACACGACACGGATTCCTCCCGAGCTCTGCGTCGACGCATTGCCAGCGCTGCGGTGGCCCCACTCCCGTTTCGCGAGCAGCGACGCCCCCTAGCCCTTCTGGCCCGGCGGCTCTGCTGAAGACACTGGTATTGCAACCCGGAGGCCTCCTCGGCTCAGGCGTCGTCGGAAGCCACGGATGCACATCGAATGTCAACCGGCCTCTGCCAGGGCCTCGGTGAACTGTGAGTTGTACAGCTGGTAATAGAAGCCGCGCCGGCGCAGGAGCTCTTCATGACTTCCCTGCTCCACGATGTGCCCATGATCCATGACCACGATCGAGTCGGCGTTGCGGATGGTTGACAGCCGGTGGGCGATGACAAAGCTGGTCCTCCCCTGACGCAGCCGAGACATGGCCTCCTGGATGAGCACCTCGGTTCGGGTGTCGACGTTGCTGGTGGCCTCGTCCAGGATGAGGATGCTCGGATCGGCGAGGAAGGCACGAGCGATCGTGAGGAGCTGCCGCTGGCCGGACGAGATGTTTGACGCCTCTTCATCGAGCACGGTCTTGTAGCCATCCGGTAGCGTGCGGACGAACTTGTCAACGTAGGCTGCCGTGGCAGCTGCAATAATCTCGTCGTCGGAGGCGCCATCCCTGCCATACGCAATATTGTCGCGGATCGTGCCACCAAAGAGCCACGTGTCCTGCAGGACCATACCGAACGCACGTCGCAGCTGATCCCTGCTCAGGTCGCGCGAGTCGATACCGTCGAGGAGGATATGCCCGCCATCGATCTCATAGAAGCGCATGAGCAGATTGACCACTGTGGTCTTACCCGCGCCGGTGGGGCCCACGAAGGCAATCGTCTCACCAGGTCTCACCTCGAGGTTGAAGTCATCGATCAGCGGCTTGGACGGGTCGTAGCGGAACGACACGTGTTCCAGAACCACGCCTCCTCGTGTCGGCGCCAGGTTGCCTGCGACGGCGACGTCGGGCTCCTCTTCGCCGGCATGAAGGAATTCGAAGACGCGCTCCGCCGAGGCAAGTCCAGATTGCAGCAGGTTCATCTGACTTGCGATCTGGGTGATCGGCATCGTGAACTGACGTGAATACATGATGAAGGCCTGCACATCGCCCAGCGTCATTGCCCCCGAGGCCACCCGGTAGCCGCCAAAGGCCGCGATCACCACGTAGTTGAGGTTGGCGAGGAACTGCATGGCTGGCTGGATGATGCCGGAGAGGAACTGCGCCCGATAGCTGGCATCGTACATTCGCTGGTTGTAGCGACGAAATCGCTCGACCTCGGGGCGACGCCGGCCATAGACTTGCACGAGCGCGTGCCCAGTGTGCATCTCTTCGACGTGTCCGTTGAGAGTGCCAGTCCACTCCCACTGAGCCGCGAATTGCCGTTGTGAGCGCCTCGCGATGAGAATGGTGACTACCACCGACGCGGGAACTGTGACCAACGATATCGCGGCGAGGATTGGGCTGATCAGGAGCATCATTGCCAGCACCCCGAGGATGGTGAGCATCGAGGTGAGCAGTTGGCTCAATCCCTGCTGGATCGTGGTGGTGAGGTTATCGATGTCGTTGGTCACACGGCTGAGAGTGTCACCGTGCGGATGACTGTCGAAGTACTGCAGCGGCAGCCGTGCCAGTTTCTCCTCGACGTCGCGGCGCATGACATACATGGTCCGTTGTGCCACCCCGGCCATGAGGTACCCCTGCATCCAGCTGAACGCCGCGCCCAGCAAGTAGACGAGCGCCGCCTCGCCCAACGTCTGCCCAAGTGAGTTGAACACGATCCCCACGCCCGGGACCACACTCATCCCTGAGAGCATCGAAGCGAGTTGCCCCTGGCCATGTGCTTGCAGGTACGCGATCTCCTGCGCCTTGGTCATCGTCGCGGGAAGCGCCTTGCCGACCACGCCGTTGAAGATCACATTGGTCGCATTGCCGAGGATCCGTGGTCCGAGCACGGTGAAGGCGACGCCAGCTGATGCCAGCACCGCAGCAAGCACGATGCGGGCCCGCTCCGGCTTGAGGCGCGCGATGAGCTCTTTGAGCGTCTTACCCAGGTCCTTGGCCTGCGCGGGCGGTGCCATGGCGCCGAACCCCCCGCGCATCGGGCCGCCCCCGCCGGGGCCCCGCGCCATCATGCGACCGCCTCCGCTCCGAGCTGCGAAGCAACGATTTCGCGGTATTGAATGCACCCGGCGATGAGTTCGTCGTGCCTGCCGATGCCCACAACCTGGCCGTCTTCCAGAACGATGATCCGTTCTGCGTACATGATCGTGCTTACCCGCTGTGCGACGATGACCACCGTCGACGCCGTGGTCTCGGCTCTGAGCGCTCCGCGCAGCCGGTTGTCGGTGGCCGCGTCCAGCGCTGAGAAGCAATCGTCGAACAGGTACACTGCCGGACGCTTGACGATGGCGCGAGCGATGGCCAGGCGCTGACGCTGACCGCCGGAGACGTTGCTCCCACCCTGATCGATGGCAGCGTCGAGCCTGCCCGGCATCGACTCGACGAAGTCCTGGGCCTGAGCCACCTCGAGCGCGTGCCACAGCTCGGTCTCCGTCGCCTCCTCCCGCCCGAAGCGAAGGTTGTCCGCGACCGTGCCATCGAACAGATAGGCACGCTGTGGCACCAGTCCGATGCGGTTCCAGAGTGCCTCCAAAGCCTGTTCGCGGACGTCCACGCCGTCGACCACCACAGCGCCGGATGTGACGTCGAAGAAGCGCGGGATGAGGTTGAGCAGCGTGGTCTTTCCCGCTCCGGTGCCACCGATGATGGCGGTGGTCTGTCCCGGTTGCAGCACGAACGAGACACCACGCAGCACGGGCCGCTCGCCTCCAGGGTAGCCGAACGTCGCGTCATGGAACTCGACAACTCCCCTCGAGAAGCGGGGCAGTATCGGATCAGCCGGGTCGCTGATCGACGGCTCGGTGCTCAGCACCTCCTGAATGCGCGCGGCGCTGGCCACCGCGCGGGGGACCAGGATAAAGACCATCACGCCCATCATCACAGCCAGCAGAATCTGGAGGATGTAGCTCAGAAATGCGGTGAGGTTGCCAATGGGCATAGCACCGCTGTCGATGAGATGGCCACCGAACCAGAGCACTGCGACACTCGACAGATTCATGATCACCATGAGGGCGGGCATGGCGAACACGAAGATGCGGTTGACGCGCAGCGCAGTCGACGTGAGGTCGGCGTTGGCCATCTCGAAACGCTGCCGCTCCTGGCGCGTCCGAACGAACGCACGGATGACCCGGATCCCGGTGATCTGTTCGCGCAGCACCCGGTTGATGCGATCGATCTTGACCTGCATCGACTGGAAGAGCGGTACCGCCAAGGACAGCATGACGACAACAACGACGGCCATAAGGGGGACGACCACCACCAGCACAAGCGAGAGAGATACGTCCTCGTAGAGAGCCATGATGACGCCGCCGATGCCCATGATGGGGGCGATCACCAAGATCGTGAGCGCCATCTGCAAGAACAGTTGGAGCTGCTGGACATCGTTGGTATTGCGCGTGATCAGGGTTGCCGTGCCGAAGCGATTCATGTCCCGTGCCGAGAACAGCTGCACCTTCTCGAAGAGCGCACCGCGGAGGTCACGGCCCACTCCCATGGAGACGCGCGATGCCCAATACACGGCGACGATCGAGATAACCCCCAGCCCCACCGAGATGCCGAGCATGATGCCGCCGGTTCTCCAGATGTAGTTGATGTCGCCTTTGATGACTCCGTTGTTGATGATGTTGGCATTGAGATTGGGTAGGTACAGGTTCGCGACCGACTGGACGAGCAGCAGTACCGCGACCAGCGTTACGGCACGCGCATACGGGCGCATGTAGCTCCGAAGTAGGCGGAGGATCAGCATGCTGCTGACTGCTGGGCGCGGGGTTCGCGCGGTTGGGGCACGGCGGCGTGCACGCCAAATGGATGCGGAGCGTTCGACTGGAGTGCGGAGAGGAGCGTCCGAAGCCCCTCCACGATCAAGGCGCGCTGGTCGTCGGAGAGCGGTTGGAGCGTCCGGAGAAACGTATGCCGGGTGGTTGCGCGCCATCGACGTGTCTGGCGGCGCCCCTCGGGTGTGATCGACACGTGAACCAGACGGGAATCGCGTTCATCAGCGTCTTTACGAACGATCCCCAAACTGGCAAACCGTGCAATCAGGACTGACACCTGGCTCTTGGGCATGCAACTTGCCCGCGCGAGCTCGTTGACCGTGATACCGGGGTGTTCGGCAAGTTGGCGGAGCAGTGGGAGGTACACCCACATTTGTCGGAGCTCTGTATTCGCAGCCTGCCGTGCGTGCTCGCGAAGGGCTTTGAGCAGCAGCTGCAGCAGGAGGACGATGTCTTCTTTGGAGGCGTTCCCGTCGCCTGACGCCTGGCTCGGTGCCTCAGCTCTGTTGCGGACCGTTCGAAGTCGAACCTTCATGTCTACACGATGCCGCCGCTACGGCGCCGGCGTGTAGGGTCAAGTGACCCGAATCACCCGGGACGTTGGTCAGGTTCTCGAGTCAAGTGTCCGAGCCAGCGAGGCGACCGGGACACGAGGCTCGAACTCGCGAGCGTACTTTGGCAAGGTAATGCCTTAAGTCTGATTCGGGAGGGGTCGAAAATGACCTCTAAACCATGACAGTCTCCCCGCTGGGACGAGCGTTTGGCGGCGCTGCCGCGGCATATGAGTCATCGCGGAGCGGAGGCCACAGCGTGATGCCTACGCCGCCGTGGGTGACCCGCGGCGGCGTGCGACCTTCGTCATGCTCGGAGGGACGAGCTTCATCACCAGATGGGTGACGCCGTGGGCTGGTGTGGCTCGCTGAACCGTGACAACCTCTCTCGAGTGGTAGAAGACGCCGAGCATGGCCAGGTTGTCCGATTGGGTGTCGGCGACGAAGAAGCGAATGCCCTGGTTCCATGCGATCGGCGCCAGCATCGCCAGCAGCCGGCTGCCGAGACCGCGTCTCTGGTAGCGATCGTCGACGACAAACGCAACCTCTGCGGTGTCGCCGCCGGGGGCACGAATGTACCGACCAACCGCAACGATTTGTGGCTCGACGGTGGCGATTATCGCCGCCCGAGTGTTGGGGTCGAGTTCGCTGAAATAGCGCGCTTCCTTATCGGAGAGCAGGGGGTGAGGGGAAAAGTATCGACGCCGGACCGTCTCCGCCGAGAGGCGCCGGTGAAACGCCTGCAGGCTAGGTGCATCCGAGGGTAAGATCGGCCGCATGATCGGGAGGTTCAGGCTGTGGGATTGCTCCGGCATGTCGTCCTCTTGGTTAGCGCCCCGGGAATCGATCGACGTGGGGCCTGGAGGGCTGAGGGCTGAGGGCTGAGGGCTGAGGCGCTAAGTATACCAAGCAGACGGATGGCGGAGTATGCGCGAGCCGGGTTCTAGAGAATCGCTCGGCCGGAGGGTTAGCAGAGCGAACGGTTGTGGTGCGGTCTTCCTGGTGTCATTCGCGACACAGGGGAGGCTCCCACGCGAGGCTAGACGGTTCGGCAGGTGACTCTGAGCTGGTCAGAGTTCTCGGGGCACGACGAAGTCGATGAGCTTGGCGTACCCGCGGGCGAGGTCGCGCCAGCTCGCGATGGGACTGCGCAGGACGGCGAGCGCTGAGGTCGGAAACCCCTCCCGGAGGCGCTCGAGCCGGGGCGCCGTGCGCTGTCCTCACCATGCGCGTGCTAAGCCTCGCTCCCTGCTGGTGCCCTCCATCCCCGGTCTTCCGCGGTGGATTCCGGTCCACCGCGGCTGGTCTGGCGACGCTTCTACGTCAAAGTGACGGGAGACGAGGCTCGAACTCGCGACCCGTACCTTGGCAAGGTAGTGCCTTAGATCTGTATTCGGGAGGTCTCGAAAAATGGCCTCGCGGCGAATACTCCCTAACCCTGCATCCATTGCGCGAAGCTGCGCTGATACCGCGCCGAGCATGGGCGGCACCACCCGACGACGTCACAGCCCACTAGCTCAGCCGGACCTCAGCGAAGTCACTGACGCATGGTCGCCCAGCAGCGTGCCGGTAGCTCACCGAATGCCCTGCCGACACAACCAGCGAGGCGGAAACCGTGCCATACGTGTCGCTGTGGATGCACACGGCGTCACGGGCATCGCCTCCGTCGATAGTGTGGTCACCGAGGAGAGCAGTCATGGCGTCGACACATTGGGTGGTTGAGCGGACGCCGCGCAGCGCCTGGCCCAGACACCTACGGACTCGTATCTCCTTGGCGTGGACGGTGTCGTCGACGTCGTGAACGCAGAGGACATGCGCACCAGGCTCGAGCTCGACGATGTCGATGCTGTCGGCGCCGGCGCCATGCCCGACCAGCGCGTGGTCGGCATCGAGCACCAGCACATTGAATGCGTTGTAGTCAGCGGGCCGGATTCGCCGCATCGCTTCGGGCGCATCGCCGCCCGGGGCGCGGAGAAGCGCGACTGGCAACTCGCCTCGGGATCTCCGGCCTGGATCGCGCCCGACCTCGTCCCGGGTCTCGTCCCGGCGGTTGGTCACCGCGGCGACCCGGCCGTCAGGAGTGACCGCCAGCCAGGTGCCGCCGGCGAGAAGGTCCTGGCCGCCATAGACTGGTGGCGTCTCGCTCAGCCGTCGGGGAGGAGCCGTCGGTCTTGCAACCAACTCGTCTCTGTTGGCGGCGAGGACGAATTCCGCATCATCTAAGCAGCGCCACGCGAGGAGGATGGTGCACACCAGCGGGCCAGACTATCACCTGTACTTGGGAAGATATCGGCCGCCCTAGGTGGCGTAGCCCTCATCAGCAGCAGGCCAAGTCGGAGGCAATGGGGTGGAGCGAAGAGATTGGGGCTGGCTGCGAAGCCCGCCGGCACTACTCGCGGTCGACCAGAAGGCCGGACCAGGGCGGGCGTGGACGGCTGCGCGCTCCGTCCCCGATGGGGCAGCGGCTTCTCCGGCGATGAAGCTCGCCTGTGGCAGAGCGGGGCAACTCACGGCCGTGATCGACTGCCGGGACGGGGTGGCCCAGTTCTGTCACCAGGACACCACTTACTAAACGGGAGAAGCTGACGTGGGAAGCTATGAACAGACGTACCGGCGCAGCATCGACGACCCGGAGGGATTCTGGGGTGAGGCGGCCCGGCTCATCGACTGGACTCGCAAACCGACCCAGGTGCTCGACATCTCGGAGCTCCCTTTCGTTCACTGGTTCCCAGACGGCGAGCTCAACACTTGCTATAACGCCCTGGATCGGCACGTCGAGGCGGGCCGCGGCGAGACAATGGCCCTGATCTACGACAGCCCGGTGACACAGACTATCCGGCGCTATATGTACGTCGAGCTCCGTGACGAGACCGCTCGACTTGCGGGCGCGCTGCGAGCTCTCGGGGTCGAGAAGGGCGACACCGTCATCATCTACATGCCGATGGTCCCCGAGGCGGCGATGGCGATGTTGGCGTGCGCCCGTATCGGCGCGGTCCACTCGGTCGTCTTCGGCGGCTTTGCCGCTCCGGAGCTGGCGGCGCGGATCGACGACGCCAAGCCCAAGGTGGTGCTCAGCGCCTCCTGCGGCATCGAGTCCACTCGCATCGTCGCCTACAAGCCACTGCTCGACGAGGCCATCCGGCTAGCGGCGCACAAGCCCCGGCACAGCATCATCTTGCAGCGCCCGCAGGCGACCGCGGTGCTGCACGGCACAGACCAGGACTGGGAGGAGACGGTAGCGGCCGCCAGCCCGGTCGACTGCCTGCCGGTCAAGGCCACCGACCCCCTGTACATCCTTTACACGTCGGGAACCACAGCCGGGCCCAAGGGCGTCGTCCGCGACAACGGCGGACACGCGGTGGCGCTGGCGTGGAGCATGCCAAACATTTACGACGTCCGAGCGGGTGACGTCTACTGGGCGGCCTCGGACGTCGGCTGGGTGGTGGGACATTCGTACATCGTCTACGCGCCGCTGCTTGCCGGTGTCACCAGCGTGCTCTACGAGGGCAAGCCGGTGGGCACTCCCGACCCCGGTGCGTTCTGGCGGGTGATCGCAGAGCACAAGGTCAACACCCTGTTCTGTGCACCCACCGCCCTTCGGGTCATCAAGAAGGAGGACCCGAAGGGCAAGTACAAGCAGGGCCACGACACCAGTTGCCTCCGCGCCCTGTTCCTGGCCGGCGAGCGACTCGATCCAACGACATACGAATGGGCGCGGGATGTCCTGTCGGTACCGGTCATTGACCACTGGTGGCAGACGGAGACCGGCTGGCCCATCGCGGCTCTCAGCCTCGGGATCGAGGCCAAGGCGGTCAAGCCCGGCTCGCCGACCCACCCGGTGCCGGGATACGACGTGGTGGTCGTCGACGAGAGCAGCAATCCGGTGCCAGCCGGCGTGCAGGGCGAGATCGTCATTCGTCAGCCGCTACCGCCAGGCGCGTTGACCACGCTCTACAACGCCGACGAACGCTTTCGGGACTCGTACTTCACCTGCCATCCGGGCTTCTACCGCACGGGTGACGGCGGCTATTTCGACGAGGACGGCTACATCTGGGTCATGGGCCGGATCGACGACGTGATCAATGTCGCTGGCCACCGCCTGTCCACCGGCGCCATGGAGGAGATCCTGGCCCAACATCCCGCGGTCGCGGAATGCGCGGTGATTGGTGTCGTCAACTCCGTCAAGGGGCAGGTTCCCATGGGACTCGTGGTGCTCAAAGCCGGGGTCGAGGTCGACCCACAGCAGCTGCGCTCCGAGCTGATCCTCGGAGTACGCAAGAACATCGGGGCGATCGCCTCGTTCCACGACGTGGAGGTGGTCGCGAAGCTGCCGAAGACGCGGTCGGGCAAGATCCTCCGCGCTACCATGCGCGCGATCGCAGACGGACGCGAGTACACGGTACCCGGCACCATCGAGGACGCCACAGTGCTCGAGGGAATCACGGAGGTCATCGCTCCGAAGGCGCGGACGTCATAGGGGCGTCGTTTCGGTCCCCCAGCCTGTCGACGGCCACGCAAGCGAGCAGTCAGCGGTCTCCTCAAGCCCGGCCGAGCTGCGGCTATGTGCTCGACGACCGGCCCGCCGGCGCTACGACGAGCTTCGCCCCTATGTGGCCAGCCTTCTGCCTCGTGGCCGGGCCAGCACCTGATCCGATCAGCCAGGCCTGTCATCGTGGTCGGGATGGGTCCCCACCGGAACGAAGATGGTCCAGCGATCCTGGCGCGCGGTGGCGCCGCGGGTTGTAGCGCAGGCTTTCCTCGGCGCGATCCAACGTCTCCCGTGCACCCACGATGTCGTCGCTCTGTTGCCGTGCCCTCGTCAGCCAACTCCGAGCATCGTCACTCTGCCACTTTCCGCACAGACCGTCGCCGATCTCGGCCAGGAGGTGGGCGCATTCGCCGGCGAGCTCGGCAAGCTGGCGGTCGGCGGAACGCACATACACCGAGGGCACGAGGACGAAGTTGGTGGCCACGCCGATGGCAGCCCGATCAGGGTTTCGAGGATGCGGACGGCGGCGAACGGGGGCGCGGACCCGACCGCCAACACCAGAAGCGCGCTGACTGCGATCTCGGCGGACTCCGACCTCAGCCGCAGCGCTGCTCCGATCAGGAGGGCCGCGGCCGTGATCAGGCCGACGCTCCAGGCGTGCAAACCCAGGCCGCGGGCGACAGCGAAGGCGAGCAGCACTCCGACGATCACTCCGGAGGCTCGCTGCAGCGCGGTTGTGGCGGACCGATAGACGGTGACCTGGACGCAGAGAATCGCTGTGAGGGGCGCGAGCACTGGCGTCGTGTCAGGGAGGAGCCGCTCCGAGATCAGCCACGAGAGCGCGGCAGCGATGGAGACCCTGCCCATTTGGAGACCGTCGTCGCGGTGGCGCATCAGCCAGTCGCGCGGGCTTCGTCTCAGTTGCTGGAGCGACCTGACGATGAAGCGCATCGTCCGATTGCGGGTGAGGGGGTGGGCTCCGCCGGGTGGTCGGGTTGCCCTCGGCGGCGCCTCCATTTTCCGGTTTACGGTCGTGGTGCTGTGATTGCTGCCAACTCTGGCGTTTTCTAACCCCCGCCACGACCCCCACCGGGCTGAACGCGGCCGGATTCCGGTGGACAGGAGCGCGTCAATCGGACTCCCAGTGAATTCAGGATGGACCATCACGGACGTCCGTGGACAGCCCTAACGCGAACTGGACATGCGGTATCCGGGGTAACTCGGATCGAGGGTTCGAATCCCTCTCGCTCCGCGCCACGACGGTGACGTGACCGCGACGATCGCGACAGTATCAACACGCCTCAACGAGCATCCCAACCGTGCGATTACCTTTGTCACCATGACACCACCGTCCTGGCTGGAGCACGTGACCCTCGTGGCGGAGCGGGGCCGGGCCATGCTCGGTCGCCCCCCCGGGGGCACCAACGGTACCGCGAACCTCGCTGCCACCTGCGACCGTCTGATCGCCAGGCGCGGTGAGGCGTCTGGCCTGGCATTGGCCACCGAGGTGGTGCACGCCCTGGAGCGCATGAACAGCTCCGACGCCGCCGCCTTCCTGGAGGTGCTCGCCGGCTCATTCTCAGCGCCGGCCGAGGAGGTCGCGACGGCAGTGGCGCGGTGGCAGGCGGACCCCACCGATGACGCCGTGATGGCGCTCGCTCGAGCCACTGAGGCGCCGCGGCAGGAGCTGTTCCGCCGCCTCAACATGGTCGGCGGCGGCGCCGCGGCGCTGGTGAAGTTGCGCGGCCGTCTGCTCGACCTGCTCCCAACACGTCCTCACCTTCGTGGCGTGGATGCCGACCTGCGCCACCTGTTCTCATCCTGGTTCAACGGCGGCTTCCTACGTCTCGAGCAGATCAGCTGGGAAACGCCTGCAGCGACGCTGGAACGGCTAATCGCGTACGAGGCGGTGCACGAGATCCACGGGTGGGACGACCTCCGTCTGCGCCTTGCCGCCGACCGCCGTTGCTTCGCGTTCTTTCACCCGCTGATGCCCGGGGAGCCGCTGATCTTCGTGGAGATCGCGCTCACCCGCCACCTGCCGGCGGCGATCGCCCCGCTGATCGGCGTCGAGCGACCCATCGCTGAAGCCCGAGACGCCGATACCGCCGTCTTCTTTTCGATCAGCGACTGCCAGCCCGGCCTGCGCGGCATCTCATTTGGGAACTTCCTGATCAAGCAGGTGGTCCGCGAGCTCTCGGCGGAGCTGCCCGCGCTGCGGACCTTCGCAACCCTGTCGCCGCTGCCCAGTCTGGCCAAGGCGGTGGCTGACCACAGCGACGCCGGCGCCTTCACGGTCGAGCGGCTGCGTGCCCTCACCGCCGCCCATCACGACGAGCTGCGCCGCCTCGCACACGTCGATGACGAGCTGGAGGCGTTGTCCCGGCTGCTCAACGCGCCCGGTCCACACGACCCGGTGGTGGCGCGGCTGGCGGGGCGGCTGGCGCTCGCTCACCTGCTCCACGTCAAGGTCCGTGGCCGCGTTGCCGACAGCGTGGGCCACTTCCACCTGTCCAACGGCGCCCGGCTCGAGCGCATCGACACTGACGCAGATCTTTCACCCAGGGGTGGGCAATCGCACGGGGTGATGGTCAACTACGTGTACGAGCCGCAGCGGTTAGAGGCCAACCATGAGCGCTACGTTAGCTCCGGTCACGTGGCTACGGCAGCGTCTCTGGGCGGCGAGATCAAGGCAATCGACGCGGCGTGGTCGGGCGCCGGGCGGCAGGAACGGCGATCGGCACGTGCCGCGCGCTGAAGCCGGTCACCAGCCTCTTCAGCTACAGCACCGCGCGCTGATCTTCGGCCCGGCGACCGTCTCGACGGGACAGATGTTCATCGCAGGAAGCAACGGGACGTTCTACGCCTTCGGTCTGTGAGAGTTGAACGCGCCGCCGCGTCATGAGGTAGGCGGTCATGGCCTCGGCATCCAATGGGCGCGAGTAGAGATGTCCCTGCACATACAGCTTTCCCATGCTCTGCACGACGAGCGCCTGCTCGCGCGTCTCCACACCCGCGGCGACCACGTCGAGCCCCAGCGATTCGCCAAGTTTCACCACCCCGCTGAGAAGGTCCCTGGCGACCTGGTCATGGCCGATAGTCTCCACGAATGACCTGTCCACCTTCAGGATGTGCACTGGGAAGCGGCGCAGTTGTCCGAGGGAGGATTGGCCGGTCCCGAAGTCGTCGATGGCAAGTCGAATGCCCAGAGCGCTGAGCTCCCCCAACCGGGTGGCGGCGGCGGCGACGTCGCGCATCATGGTGCTCTCAGTGATTTCCAGCACCAGCTTCTCGGGGCGCAGCCCCGACGTGGCGAGGGCCCGTCGCACGTCGTCGACGAAGGCCGGGTCCTCGAGTTGCCGTGGGGAGATGTTGATTGCCGCGTTGA
The DNA here is from genome assembly GCA_003153125.1 of Candidatus Dormiibacterota bacterium. Classification (GTDB taxonomy): domain Bacteria; phylum Chloroflexota; class Dormibacteria; order Aeolococcales; family Aeolococcaceae; genus Aeolococcus. The sequence goes on from PLWW01000083.1 coordinate 19,618, forward strand.
TGTCGGCGAGGCCGTCGATCTCTCGTTGCCACGTGCGAACCTGCCCGCAGGCTTGCTCGAGAACCCACCGTCCCAGGGGAAGAATGAGGCCGTTGGCCTCCGCCATGGGGATGAAATCTGCCGGCGGAATCGTCCCCCGAGCGGGGTGCTGCCAGCGCACCAACGCCTCGATGCCCACCACCCGCATGCCGGGCAGAGCGAGCACCGGCTGGTAGTGGACCCTGAGGCCGCCCTCGTCCAGGGCTCGACGAAGGTCCGACTCCATCGTCAGCCTCTGCGCCACACGCTCGTGCATGGCCGGCTCGTACGTCCGGAAGCACGCCTTACCATGTGCCTTGGCCCCGTACATGGCCCCGTCGGCGTTGCGCAACAACTCGGCGCTGGTCGATGCGTCGCCGCTGTAGGTGACGCCGATGCTGACCTGGACGGACACCAGCGTGCCCCGGATGTGGCACCCCGCGCGCAGCGCTGACGCGATGCGGTCACAGACCTGGGCCACCTGAGCCGCGTCCTTGATGTTCTCGAGCAGCACGGCGAATTCGTCGCCGCCAAATCGCGCCGCGGTGTCACGGGCCCTGAGTTCGCCGCTCAGTCTCTGGGCGACATTTCTCAGCAGTTCGTCGCCGGCACTGTGCCCCAGGCCGTCGTTGATGGTCTTGAAGTTGTCGAGATCCAGGAAGAGGACGGCCAGCAGCCCACCGTCCCTCCGCCTGCGAGCCAGTGCGTGGTCCAGCCGGTCGGTGAAGAGGGCACGGTTGGGGAGGCGGGTGAGCACGTCGTGGAGCGCCTGGTACTCGAGTTCAGCCTGCAGACGCACCCGGCCGGTCACGTCGCTGACAACCACGATGGCCGCCGGTCGGCCCGCGAAGGCGAGGGGCTTGATGTTGATCTCGACGTCGATGACCTCGCCCGTCCTGGTGCGGTGCTGCGTGTCGCGGAAGTGCAACTTGGTCCCGTGTGCCAGTGCAAGCCTGTCCTCGTGGAGCTGTGCGGCCTGCCCTAGAACACGCAGATCCGACTGCTCGAGAGCGAGGAACTCCTCGCGCGTGTACCCGTACAGCGAGAGCGCGGCGGCGTTGACGGAGAGATACCGAAAGGACTGGAGGTCGAGGACGAACATCGGTTGCGGGTTGTCGTCGAAGAGGGATCGGAACGTGCGCTCGCTCTCGACGAGCGACATCGGCGCGATCGCTGCGGGGTCTGTCGAGGTCACCTTCCCACGATGGGGTCTCGCGTGCCAGGGCGCGATGGTCATCAGTTCCATGTTCCGACGCCGCCGTGACGAATGCGCGCCGTGATGTCCGACCTTGATCGAGTTCTTCAGACGGCGGCGTCGGCCGTCCCGTTCACGGCTCCTCGAGGGGACCGGGCAGTGCCACCTCCGCTTTCTCCGTCAGCGCGCGCTCCTGCCGTCGCAGCACGAGGACGATCGCCACGATCACAAGCACCGCCACAGCCCCCAGGGCGATGTCGACGGGACCACTGAACTTGCTGATCTGGTTGCCGGCGGCGTACGCAGCCACCCCGTAGGCCGTCGCCCAGACGATGCCCCCTGAGGCGTTGAACACGAGGAAGCGAGGCCATGGCATGCGCGCCGTGCCGGCCAGGAACGCCGCGTAGGTGCGAAGAACCGAGACGAAGCGACCGAAGAACACCACCTTGCCCCCATGGCGGAGGAACAGGTATCGCGCCAGCTTGACGCGACCCTGGTGAAGGCGGATGTAGGGTCCGTAGCGGAGGAGAAGCCGGTATCCGCCCCAGTGACCGATGCCGAAGCCGATGTTGTCGCCGATGATCGCCGCCGCAGCGGCCACCGCGATGATCGCCTCGATGCTGAGCAGGTGCGTGTGCCCCGCGTACAGCGCCGCGGCGATGAGCATGGTCTCTCCGGGGAGTGGGATCCCGATGCTCTCGATGGCCACGAATCCGAAGATGGCGGCGTAGCCGAACCGGCCGAGCAGGTCGTCGACGAGGCTGGTGGCGAGGAGCATTGGCCGTCGATGCTACGGGAGCTGATCTTCCGGCTGCGGGCGCTCAGCCGTCGACGACCAGCCCCGTCAGGGGTCCGAGAAGGCGAGCTGAGCGCCTCGACGCGCTCGGCAGGGCGCGCAGCGCAACCGCGCTGATGGCGCCCCCCTGGATCTGCGGCCTCCACCGCTCTTCGATGAGCGTGAGGGGGTCCTCGCCGGCGCATTCCATGCCGAGATGCTCGCTCCACAGGCGCTCGCGCACGGACCGGGCCAGTTCGACGTCGTCGCTGACGAGGTTCACCTCGGTGTCGTTGAAGAGCGAGTGCTCGTTGAGGTTGGCCGAGCCGATGGTCAGCCACGTGTCGTCGATGATCCCGATCTTGGCGTGCACATAGACCCGCGGCTGGGTCCGCCCCGGGGGACCGATGGTGCCCACGAGCAGGCGCCTGTGGTGGTCGGCCTTGATAAGCAGGGCGAGCTGGCCGCGCGTATCGTCATTGCCGTTGTTGGGCCGGCTGGGCAGCACGATGCAGAGGCGGAAGTCGGCTGTCGGCGGCCGCAGCAGCTTGTCGCACAGCACGGCCACCACCTCAGGGCTCCAGAGGAATTGGTTCTCCAGGTAGATGAGGCGTTGCGCGCCGCGCAGCGCGCCCAGGTACGCCGCGAGAATGGTGAAGTCGCCTCGTTCCAGCACCGAATAGGTGTGCTCCGGCACTGTTCGCACCACCTGGACGCGGCTCCGTCCCGCCGCCGCGGGCACCGCAACCGCAGCCACGGGTTCGCCCGTCGTCGCCTCCCAGCGCAGCGCGAAATGCGAGGCCACGTCCGCGACGGACGGCCCCGCGAGCGCCGCGGCGGCGTCATGCCAGCCGAGCGTGGCGCGGTGGTCATGCGGTCCCGAGTCGTAGCGGTCGCCGCTCACGTCGGTGAGGTCGATGCCTCCGACGAAGGCGATGATCCCGTCGATGATCACCAACTTCTCGTGATGGCAGTGCATCGGCCGGTTGCGCTTGTCGGTGGCACCACGGATGCGCGTCCCGGCGACCAGCGCGTCGAGATCACGGCGGGTCTCCGAGCGAGTGGGATGGAAGAGATTGGCGGGTGCTCCCGCCCACACGAGCACGCGGACGTCGACACGCTCGGCGGCCTCGGCGAGGAGGTCGCGCAACGTGACCGGGATCGGGTCGTGCTCCATGAGGAATCCCGGGGTGATGATCCAACCGGCGACGAACACGGAGGACCGGGCCGCGCGGATGGCGGCCGCGATGGCAGGCAGAGCCGAGGCGCCATCGATGTACACCTCGAGGTGGTTGCCGTCGCGGGGCGCTGCGCCGCCCTCGGCCCAGACGCCCCCTCGGCTGCGCAGCGCCCCGCTCCAGCCGACGCGTCGCAGGCGCCGGACGTGATGCCGGACCGTGGCGCCCTCGATGACGGTGCCGACGCCGGCGTCGATCCCGCTGAGGAGATCGGCAGGGGATGCGGTCAGGCGCGCATGCCTCGAGGCGGTGGTTCAGAGCCGTTGGGCCGATCGCCGTTGGTGTGGGCGATGGCGGTCCTGTCGAAGGCGGCCTGGATCACGCCGTAGCACTCGCAGGACACTGCTTCCAACTCGTGGCGATCGAGGATGGTCACACGGCCGCGGTGGTAGCTGATCAACCCGGCGGCCTGGAGGACACCCATCGACAGCGTGACTGTGGCGCGGCGGGAGCCGAGCATCTGCCCCAGGAACTCGTGGGTGATGTCGAACACGTCGCGGCCCATGCGATCGTGGCTCATCAGCAGCCATCGACTGAGGCGCTCCTCATTGGAGTGCATCCGGTTGCACGCCGCCGCCTGCGCGATCTGGCAGAACAGCGCCTCGGTGTAGTTCTGGACGATGTTGCGGAAGTACGAGTCGCCGGCCAGCTCGGTGATGAACACCTCGGCGTTCATGCGTAGCGACACGCCCGCGACCTGGGAGATGGCTCGGACCGCCAGGGAACCGCCGCTGCGCAGCGGCACGCCCACGATCCCCTCGTTACCGATGGTGGCCACCTCGACGATGTTGCCGTCCTCCAACGGGGTCACGAGCGAGATCACGCCGCTGATGGGGAAGTAGACGTCGGTGATCACCTCGGCCGGCTCGAAGAGCACCTTCTTGATGGGCATCGTGACCGAGGTCAGCTGGGCGGCAAAGCGCCGCCTGGCCTCGATGGGTAGCGCTTGAAGCGGCGAATTGGTCACGTCTTCGGCAACCGGGTCGTCGAACATCCGACCTGCTCTCTATGAGTTCATGGTGCTGCGCCGTGCCCTCCTCTCCCGCGCGGCGCCCCTGCGCGAATTATGCCGCGAATGTGCAGTTCGATGTGGAAAGCCAGGACACCCAACCGGGCTGTGCCTGCGGGAGCCATCCCTGCAAACGATTGTGTCCCGACCGTGTCGCCCCGAGGCCTGGGACCCGGTCAGCCCCTCAGGCGGCGCCACCAGGGCAAGGCGCGGATGCGCTCCAGCTCGGCCGTGGCGGCGTCAGCCACCTGCATCTGCTGGTGGAGCAGGCTGATGATCTCGCGCTCGCTGGCGCGTGCCTCTCCGGCTTCGCGACGACGCTCGGCCTGTTCCACGCCGGTGCGGTCGCGCCACGTGCGCAGCCCGATCGTGAGCGTGGCGATGCGGCGATCCCGGTCGGCCAGCTCGGTCCGGAGCCGGATCATCTCCACAAAGTTGTCGATCGCCTGCATCTGGAGGTCGAGCAGCGCCGATGTATCGCCCGTCGCGGCCGGAGCGCGGCGAACGCTCTGGCTTCTGCCGACCAGCTCCACGATGCCCTCGCGGGTGGCTTCGGCGGACGGCGTTGGGGTGACCTGCATGGCCATGGGGATCTCCTGGAAGAGCGTGAAGTGGGATGGAGAGACCTCGGTGAGCCAGACCGTACACCCCAACCGGCCTCAGTGCACGGCGGGCGCAGTCGCTGATCCGGCTACGCTGCCCCGATGCCCCTCGACCTCGACGCCTACTGCGCGGCCAACCAGCCCCGTTTCCTCGCCGAATTGGTTGAGCTGCTGCGCATTCCCAGCATCTCGGCAGACCCGGCGTACGCGGCCGACGTGCGCCGCAACGCCGGGCACGTCGCGGGCGCGGCCCGAGCAGCCGGCTTCTCGGTGGTCGAGATCGTGGAGACAGAGGGTCACCCGGCCGTCTACGCGGAGGCGATCACCGACCCGGCCCTGCCGACGGTGCTCGTGTACGGCCACCACGACGTCCAGCCCGTCGACCCCCTCGACGAGTGGGTCTCCCCGCCGTTCGAGCCACAGGTCCGCGACGGGCGTCTCTACGCACGCGGCGCGGTCGACGACAAGGGCCAGGTGTTCATGCACCTCAAGGCGGTCGAGGCCCACATGCGCACCCGCGGCCGCCTCCCCGTCAACCTGCGCCTCCTGGTCGAGGGCGAGGAGGAGATCGGCTCGGTGCACTTCGAACAGCTGGTCGAGACGATGGGAGAGCGACTGAGCGCCGACGTGGCGGTCATCTCCGACACGGGCATCTTCGCCCGCGATGTGCCGTCGCTGACGGTGGGCTTGCGCGGGCTCGCCGGCGTGGAGGTGGAGGTGCGCGGCCCGAGCCTCGACCTCCATTCGGGGGTCTTCGGTGGCGCGGTACAGAACCCGGTCGACGCGCTGGCGCGGATGCTCGCGTCCCTGCGTGACCCTGTGACCGGGAGGGTGACCGTCGCGGGCTTCTACGACGACGTCGTCGAGCCGACCGAGGCTGAGCGCGCCGCCTACCGCTCGCTGCCCTTCGACGAGTCAGCCTTTCGCAAGGTCGCCGGAGGCATCGGCGCGACGGTGGGGGAGGAGGGATGGTCGGTGCTCGAGCGCCGCTGGGTGCGCCCGACGCTGGAGATCAACGGTATCTGGGGCGGCTACCAGGGACCGGGCGCCAAGACGATCATCCCCGCCCACGCGGGCGCCAAGATCAGCTGCAGGCTGGTGCCCAACCAGCGTCCCGACGTGATCGGCAGGCTGGTGGCCGAGGCGTTGCGTGCCGCCACACCGCCCGGGGTCACGTGCGAGGTGGAGGTGCGCCATGGCGGCAACCCGGTGATCACGCCGGCCGACCACCCCGCCGTGCGCGCGGCGTCGCGTGCCATGGGCAGCGTGTTCGGCAGGGAGCCGGTGATCATCCGCGAGGGCGGATCGATCCCGCCGGTGGAGGTCTTCCAGCGAGTGCTCGGCATCCAGTCGGTGCTTGTGGGCGTCGGCCTGCCCGACGACTGCATCCACGCCCCCAACGAGAAGTTCGACCTCGACCACTACGCCATGGGAATCCGCATCCTCGCGCGGCTGTGGGACGAGGTCGCCGCGGAGATGGGTGACCAGCGCCGGGTACCATCGGCGGACAAATAGCCGAAAAGGGGAGCACGGGCGATGACGCAGATCGCGACGGTCGAGGCACTCGAGGTGCTGGACTCCCGCGGCAACCCCACCCTTGAGGTGACGGTGGGCCTGGCCGGTGGGACGACCGCGCGGGCGATGGTGCCCAGCGGGGCCAGCACCGGCGCCCACGAGGCGGTGGAGCTCCGTGACGGCGACCCGGCCCGGTACGGCGGCAAGGGGGTGCTGACCGCGATCTCCAACGTCACCAACGTCATCGGCCCCGCCGTGGCCGGGCTCGATGCGCTGGACCAGGCGGCGCTCGACGCCCGCCTCATCGATCTCGACGGCACTCCCGACAAGGGCAGGCTCGGTGCCAACGCCATCCTGGGGGTGAGCCTGGCGAGCGCGCGGGCGGCGGCCACGGCGCGCGGGCTGCCCCTCTACCGGCACCTCGGGCCAGACGCCCACGTGCTGCCGGTGCCGATGTTCAACGTCCTCAACGGCGGCGTGCATGCCCAGACCAGCGTCGACTTCCAGGAGTTCATGCTCGCCCCCATCGGTTTTCCCACCTTCGCCGAGGCGCTGCGCGCCGGTAGTGAGTGCTTCCAGGCGCTGCGGGCCGTCCTGCACGGACGCGGTGAGAACACCGGCCAAGGGGACGAGGGCGGCTTCGCTCCCAGCCTTCGGGCCAACGAGCAGGCGATCGAGATCCTCCTCGAGGCCATCTCGCGCGCCGGCTACCGGGCCGGCGACGACGTCGCCCTGGCCCTCGACCCCGCCGCGTCCGAGTTCTTCTCCGAGGGTCGCTACCACCTGCGCGGCGAGGGTCGCGTGCTCGAGCCGGCCGAGCTTGTCGAACTCTGGGCGAGCTGGGTGTCGCAGTACCCGATCATCTCCATCGAGGACGGTATGGCCGAGGATGACTGGGAGGGGTGGAGTGCCCTGACGGAGCGCCTCGGATCGCGCGTCCAGCTGGTGGGCGACGACATCTTCGTGACCAACGTCGAGAGGCTTCGCCAGGGATTCGAACGCGGGGTTGCCAACGCGCTCCTGGTCAAGGTCAACCAGGTCGGCACGCTCACCGAGACGCTGGACGCCATCGCGCTCGCCTCCGAGCATGGCTACGCGTCGGTGATCAGCCATCGCAGCGGCGAGACCGAGGACACCACCATCGCCGACCTCGTGGTTGCGGTCAACGCCGGACAGATCAAGTCCGGAGCGCCTTCGCGGTCGGAGCGCGTGGCCAAGTACAACCGCCTGCTGCGCATCGAGGAGGAGCTGGGCAGCTCGGGACGCTTCGCGGGGCGCTCGGCATTCCGCCTGCTCGACCCGGGCGCGACGACGTCCAGCGCCGCGGGGCCGGTTCCTGCGGGGTGAACGCGGGCGACCGCATCCGACTCGCTGCCGTGCGCGCCGGCGCGCTGCCCGGGTCGGGCGCGGAGGGCGCCGACCTGGTGGCGCCGCCCTCGCTGTCGTCGGTGCGCTCCTACCCTGACCTGGATGCGCTCGACGCGGCCATGGAGGCCGACCCGCGTGCCTATCGCCGCCACGGCAACGAGAGTGTCGGCCTGCTGGAGTCGACGCTGGCCCTGCTCGAGACACCTCCTGGCGGCGAGGTTCCCGTTGCCCGCGCCACCTCCAGCGGGCAGGCGGCACTGCTCCTGCTGGTGAGCGCCGCGACCATGAGCGGGCGGCGGCGTGTGGTGCTGCTGCGCCCCTGCTACGGGGGCACGGAGTCGCTGCTGCTTGGTCCGCTGGCGGCGCTCGGACTGGAGACCACGGTCGTGGACCTGCCTCCCGACCCCCAGCCCGCCGACGCGGGCGCGATCGTCGGCAACGTCGTCGGCCGCGATGTGGCGCTGGTCGTGGCCGAGATCGTCACCAACCCGCTGGTCGGCGTGGTCGACATCGAGGCGGTGGCGGCGGCGGCGCACAGCTGCGACGCGGTGTGCCTGGTGGACAGCACCCTGGCCACCCCCTTCCTCTTCCAGCCACTGGCGCACGGCGCGGACCTCGTGCTGCACAGCCTCACCAAGCACCTCGGGGGACACAGCGACCTGCTTGGAGGAGTGGCCGTCGCTGCCGCCGGGAGTGAGGTGGCCGGCTGGTTGGACTCCCACTCCCGCTCGATCGGCGCGGTGCTCTCGCCTTTTGATGCGTGGCTGGCACTGCGTGGGCTGCGCACCGCGCCGCTCCGGGTGGAACGAGGCAGCGCCAGCGCGGCCGCTCTCGCCGTCGCCCTCTCCGGGCACGCCGCCCTCGAGGCGGTGCACCACCCCGCTGTGCGCGAGGGCGCGGCGGCCGAGGTGGCCGCGCGCTTGCTCCCGCGTGGCAGCGGACCCATGCTCAGCCTCGAAGTCCGCGGAGGACGCGGCGGCGCCGGACGGGTCGTTCGCCGGCTCAACGGGATCCGCCTCGCGCCCAGCCTGGGCGACGTCAGCACCACGGTGAGCCATCCCGCCACGACGTCGCACCGCCACGTGAGCGCGGAAGCCCGGCGCAGCCTGGGCATCTCGGACGGGCTGTTGCGGTTCAGCATCGGAATCGAGGATGAGCCGGTGCTCCGCGCTGAGCTCGAGGCCGCCCTCGACGCGGAAGGCTGACGCCGCGTCTACCATTGGCCCAGCAGCAACCACCCGCGGAGGGCACCCTCACATGGCCGTGATCCGACTCGCCAACGGGTCCGACCTCGCCGTGAAGCTGACCGTCGCGGAGACGATCGCAGCCATCCAGGTGGCCGTCGGCGGCCCGGACTTCGTCGAGCTGCCCGGCGAGGACGGTCCGATTCACCTGCGCCCCGCAGGGGTCATCGCAGTCATCGAGGACTCGCGACGGGGCACCGCAGGGTTCCGTTTCGGAGCGGCCCGCGCCGCCGAGTAGGTTCCCGGGACGGCCGCGACGGGGTTGCAGCCGATAATGGCGGCATGCCCGAGACCACGCGTGGCGCGGCGGCGGAGCGCGTGGCGCCGCTGACGCGCGGCACATCGATCCTTGGCAGCATCGGCAACACGCCGCTGTTGCGCATCCGTCTGTTCGAGAGAGAGCTTCCCGGCGTTGCAGTGTTCGGCAAGGCCGAGTTCCTCAACGCCGGCGGCTCCGTGAAGGACCGAGCCGCGCTGCGCATGATCCGCGACGGTGAGGCCAGCGGCGAGCTGACGCCGGACCGCATCATCCTCGACAGCACCAGCGGCAACACCGGCATCGCCTACGCGATGGTGGGGGCGGCGCTCGGCTACAGGGTGCGCCTGGTCATGCCGACCAACGTCAGCGCCGAGCGCAAGTCGCTCATCGCCGCGTACGGCGCGGAGATCGTGTACAGCGACGCGCAGGAGGGAAGCGACGGCGCCATCCTGCTTGCCCAGAAGATGCGCGCGGACAACCCTGGCACCTATTACATGCCCGACCAGTACAACAACCCGTCCAACTGGCGCGCGCACTACGACGGCACCGGCGCTGAGATCTGGGAGCAGACCGACGGCGCCGTCACCCATTTCGTGGCCACCCTGGGCACCAGCGGCACCTTCATGGGCGTCAGCCGCCGGTTGCGTGACGAGCGTCCCGCAATGGTGTGCGTGTCGGTGCAGCCCGAGGATCCCTGGCACGGCCTCGAGGGGATGAAACACATGCCCAGCGCAATCGTCCCCGGCATCTACGACCGATCCCTGGCCGATGACAACCTCTGGGCTCCCACCGAACCCGCGTACGACCTCGCCCGCGAGCTCGCTCATCACGAGGGCATCCTTGTCGGACACTCCAGTGGCGCCGCCCTGTGGGGTGTTCGCGAGGTGGCCCGTCGGGTCGAGAGCGGTGTGATCGTCACCGTGCTGTGCGACGGCGGCAACCGCTACCTGAGCAGCGGCCTGTACGGGAGACAGTGGCAGTGAGCCTGGGTGACATCAACCTGGTGGTGACCGCGGATGCGCTCATCCGCGAGTACGCAACCGCCGCCTACGTCAACGAGGGATGCGGCGTGTTGCTTGGCCGCTTCCAGGGAGGCCGGGTCGAGGTCGTTGACGCCACCTCCGGCAACAACCTCAACATCGAGCGCGCCCGCGACAGGTACATTCTCGACCCCGCCGACATCGTCCGCGCCGACCGTGAGGCACGGGCGCGGTACCTCGACATCGTGGGGTTCTGGCACAGCCATCCCGACCACCCGGCGCGGCCATCCGACTTCGACACCGACCACGCCTGGGTCGACTACGTCTACATCATTGTCAACACGACCGCCGACGGCGCCGGCGACCTCAACGGCTTCACGCTTGCCGAGGAGGGTGGCCCGTTCCGGCAGCTGCCGTTGATGGTCACGCCGGGCCCCGGGCCGGCACGGTGAGCCGCGTCGTGGCAGCACGGACACGCCCACGGCGGCGCCGCGGCGGCGCCGACTCGGACCTCGGACCGCCGTCGGGGATCGTCGCCATCGTGGGGCGTCCCAACGTCGGCAAGTCGACGCTGTTCAACCGCTTCACGGGACAGCGCCATGCCATCGTCGACGAGCTCGCCGGGCTGACCCGCGACCGGCTCTACGGGGTGACGGAGTGGGGCGGGCGGCGGTTCACCGTGGTGGACACGGCAGGCCTGGATCCTGCCCTGGTTCGCGACAACCCCGGCATGGCGGTGCTCACCGCCGGCACGCAGCAGCAGGCGCGCCTGGCCATCGCCGAGGCGGACGTCTGCGTGCAGCTGGTCGACGTGCGCGCCGGGGTGACCGCGCTCGACGAGGACGTCGCCACCATCCTGCGCAGCGGCGGCAAGCCGGTCATCCTGGTCGGCAACAAGGCCGACAGCCCGAGCAATCCTCACTACGCCCACGAGCTGTACCGCCTCGGTCTCGGCGAGCCGGTGCTGGTCTCGGCCCTGGTCGGCACCGACACCGGCGACCTGCTCGACCGTATCGTCGACGAGCTGCCACCGGCAGGTGACGCCATCGCCGTGGACGAGCCGATGGAGCTGCGCCTGGCCATCATCGGCAAGCCCAACGTGGGCAAGTCGTCGCTGCTCAACGCGATCGTGGGGGAGGAGCGGGCGCTGGTCTCGCCGCTGGCCGGGACCACCCGCGATGCCGTCGACACGCTGGTGATGCACGGCGAGCGGACGGTGCGCCTGGTCGACACCGCAGGCATCCGCCGGCGTGGTGTCATCGACACCAACGTCGAGCACTACAGCCTGCTGCGTGCGCTGCGTGCGCTGGAACGCAGCGACGTCGCGCTCCTGGTCGTGGACGCCAGCGACGGCATCGTCGCGCAGGACCGTCATGTCGCCGGCTACGCGGTGGATGCGGGCAAGGGCCTGGTCGTCATCGCCAACAAGTGGGACCTGATCGACCAGGAGAAGCGCGCCGACCCGGCGTTTCTCGCATCGATTCGTGAGGCATTCGACTTCGTTCCCGGCGTGCCCATCCTCACGGTGTCGGCGACCGAGGGTCGCAACGTCGCGCGTGTCCTGGACGCCGCCACGACGGTCGCCGCAGCGCGCGCGACGCGCATTCCCACCGCGGCACTGAACACGCTGCTGCGCGATGCATTCCTTGCCCACCCTCCCAGGCACGACAAGGGACGGCAGCTCAAGCTGCTGTACGCGACCCAGGCGAGCACCCCGGCGCCGACCATCGTGCTGTTCGTGAACGACCCCGACCTCATGCACTTCGCCTACGGCAGATACCTGGAGAACCGAATCCGCGCCGTCTTCGGGTTTGCGGGCACGAGGATGCGGATCGTGCCCCGGGCGCGGGCCGAGCGGGAGCGTTAGGCACTCTTCGCGATCGGGTGGGCGGCCCTGAGCGGTACAGTTACCCAGCGTACCCGGGTGTGGTGAGTGCCACTCACACCCGCTCTCGGGGAGTAGCTCAGGTGGTTAGAGTACTGGTCTGGGGGACCAGGGGTCGCAGGTTCGAGTCCTGTCTCCCCGACCATTGCGTCGAAATGGTTACAGCGTAAGGGATTTGGCTACTTAGGTTCCTGCCAGTTCCGACACGATGGTGGTGACCGCCACTACTCTACTGCGTATAGCGTGGAGTTTCAGACAACGGCGCCTATGCGATTGGTCACCCCATGCGACGAGTCTCGCCGTGGCCGTTGTTGGTCAGTGCTTCGGCTTCGGGGCGTCAGGTGCGCGTCGGCAGGTCGCGGAGAAAGCCGATAAGGCCGGCGAAGTAGGTCTCTTGATCGTCGTAGAGGGCGAGGTGGCTGCCTCTGGGGCAGTAAAGATAGCGACCGCGAGGAAGGAGTCCGGCCATCATCTCCATGTGGGCGGGGTCCATGGTGTCGTAACGGGCGCCGATGACCAGCGTCGGCACCTCTATACGCTGGAGGTCGGCGACTCGGTCCCAGTTGGCCAGCTTGGCGTCAGCGCTCATCCCGAGCTCGCTGGGACCCTGCATCTGCACGTAGATCTTCTGATTGATGTGGGCGAAGGCGCGCTGCACCGGGTCTGGCCAGTTGTCGGCAGGCATGCGCAGAGTGTGATGCTCGTAGTAAGAGGGCATCAGCAGTTCCATGTAGCGCGGGTTCTCGATGTCGCCGGCCGCCTCGAGGGCCTTGATCTCGGCTAACACGTCTTGGTCCATCGCCGGCATGAGCACCTGCTCGGCATAGGTCGTGTACGCGGGCGCGCTGGCCATCATGTTCGAGATCACCAGCCCCCGGAGGTGCTCCTGGTATGCCAGGGCGTACTCAATGGCGAGTATCCCGCCCCACGACTGGCCATAGAGAACGAAGTCGCCCCGACCGAGGCCGAGGGCTCGGCGGACCTGCTCGACCTCGTCGACAAACCGGTCCAACTCCCAGAGCGACGGGTCGTCGGGTTGGTCGCTGAAGCCCGAGCCGAGCTGGTCATAGTAGTAGTACTCGATCCCGGCGGCCGGAAGGTAGCTATCGCAGGCCTCCAAGTACTCGTGGGTGCACCCGGGACCGCCGTGGAGCAGCAACACCTTCAGCTCAGGGTTGTTACCGACCCGCCGGGTCCAGACATCGAAGCGCCCGACAGGCGTGTTGACGGGAATTCGGCGAGCTCCGCCGCTCAGTCGGTCTTCGCGACCGGAGTAGTCAAGATATCGTTCGGCGGTACCCATTCGAAGGAGAGTACAAAAGGGGGTACAAGCTGAGTACGAAAGCTGGATGGCCGCGCAGTTGCCTGAACCGGCCATCCAGCTCGGCCATCGCCTCGTGGCACTTCGCGAGAACGGCGATCGCTCGCATACGCTGACCTTCGAGGTCGGCGGCCTGACCACCGACGTTGTGGCCGACCACGTTGTTCTCGCCCTGCCGTTCAGCACCCTGCGTGAGGTCGACCTCAGTCGCGCCGGGTTCGGCGCCGAGAAACGCCGCGTCATCGACACGCTCGGTATGGGGTTCAACCCGAAGATCCACGTCGAGGTGGGGGAGAAGACGTGGGTCCGCAGCGGCTTCAACGGCGTGGCGTACACCGATTGGCACGGCTTCGACGTCTGCTGGGACGACTCTGTCCCCTTGGGTCCCCGGGGCGCGCCGGCCCTGCTCAACGCGTTCCCTGGCGCGAGCACCGGCCGCGCAGTCCTCACGGGTGCCGACCATGGGCCGTCGCCGTCCGGGGATGTCGACTGGTTCCTCGACCAGGTCGACCCCATCTTCCCGGGGACACGCAAGGCGTACACGGGGCTGGCATATGAGGACCACTGGGCGCGGGATCCCTGGGTGAAAGGGGCCTACTCGTACATGCGTGTCGGACAGGCCGCAGCCTATGGTCCCATCGCTGCCGCCCCTGAGGGGCGGGTCCACTTCGCCGGCGAGCACACATCCATCAACAACCAGGGTTTTCTGGACGGGGCGGTCGAGACAGGTGAGCGCGCCGCGCGCCAGATCTTCCGACAGATCTGACCTGCGGGCCGCGCTGACGAAGCGCCGGGTCTGACCAAGCGAGAGGTGGCATCGTTCCTGCACGTCTCGCACATCTACGACAAGATCGGAGTGCGCAGCCGCGCCGCACTGGCGCTCTTCGGGATGAAACACGGGCTGCTCAGCGTCGATCGGATCGATAGCCAGCGTCCTTGACAGCCTCGACGTGCAGCCAGGGTCAAAGGACATGCCAACCAGTTACGAACGGCTCTGGGCCGCCGGTCGGGGGTCGTTCACGGTTGACGTGATAGCCGATCACATGGAGGTGAGAGCGGTGAGTGTGAACCCGATGAGCTGCGCGAGATGGCTGTGAAGCGGTCCGCGAGCGGCAGCTCGAAGAGATCACCGGACTGGAACGCACCGGCCACAATGAAATGACTATCAAGCGAATCCTCGCCGCAACCGACGGGTCGGCGCCAGCGCAGGCAGCCATCGCGTGGGCAGCCGAAGTCGCAGCGCCCCTCGGCGCCGAGGTCGTACTGCTCTCGGTTGTCGATTTCGCCAATGGGTTCCCCGGCATCCTGTACATGTCCGGTGACCAAGCCAGGATGCGCGAACGCTTGGCCAACGACTTGAACGGGGCCTGGTCAGCGAGCCTGCGCGAGGCTCGAGTCAGCTATCGGGCATTGGTGCGCGATGGCAGACCAGCTGCAGTCATCGTGGAGACCGCGGCCGCCGAGGAGGCCGACCTCATCGCCATGGGCTCGCGCGGCCAGGCTGGTGTCGCCGAGCTTGTGCTGGGCAGCGTCGCCCGCAACGTGCTCCATCACGCCCGGACCCCGGTTGTGATCATGCCGCCCAGCGCCGTAACAGCGATAGGGCGGATCCAGCCGTCTTCTATGGCTGTCGGCGGAGCCTCCTATGATGCACAGGCGACTTGAGTTCGGTCTCATCGCTTCGTTGATCGCCGCCATCGCGATCGCATGGTCGAATGGAGCGTCATCGGCTTCAACCCGCTGCAGGCCTTGGATCTCCTTGTGGCCGTTGTGATGCTGGGGCTGGTTGCTTGCCTGGAACTACGACAAGGCGGCGCGCTACGGACGCACTGGCCAGTGCGGCCAGTCCGATCTCGCTGACCGCGCCGATACGGCGCGCGCGTCATCTTCGCTAGGCCCACGGGCTCCACATCCGGTCATCGGCGCGTGCCCCGTCGCAGTGCCACCAGTTCGGAGGCGGACAACTCACCTCGGCGTCAGGCGATATGTCGCGCGACCCAAGGCGAGGTCAACCGACTGACCCGCAGCGCCGCCTCCAGGACCGCGATGGCGATGGCGGTGATGACCCCGCACTCCAGCCAGGCGTGCCCGTCGAGCAGTTGCAGGCCATACACGACACGGCCCGCCTCAAGCGTGAACGCCAACACCGCGCCAGCGGCCAGGGCCATGATGAGCCCTAGCTTCCACGGCTCGAGTGGTTGGGCCACGTGTCCCACGACCCAGAGACCGATGCCGAGCAGGACCACGGTTGCGACAGTCCGCGAATCGTCGATGCCGGTGCCCGCGGCGACCGCAATCTCGTAAGCGACGTATGAGGCGGCACCGGCGACCACCCCGGCGGGGAGGGCGAAGGTCAGTGTTCGCAACACGAACCCCGGGCGAGCCCGCTCGGCGCTTGGCGCAAAGGAGAGGGCGAAGGCAGGGAGGCCGATCGCCAGCAGCCCGATGAGCGAGAGCTGCCGCGGCAGCAGGGGAAATGGCATCGCCCGCAGCGCCACCGCAGCGGCGAGAACCATGGCGTACACCGTCTTGGTGAGGAAGAACGTGGCGACTCGTTCCAGGTTGGCGATGACACGACGGCCTTCGCGGATAGCGAAGGGAACACCAGCGAACGAGTCGTCGAGAAGGGTGAGACGCGCGACGGCCCTAGCGGCCGCGCTCCCTGAGCCCATGGCGACGCCGACGTCGGCCGCCTTGAGCGCGAGCACGTCGTTGACCCCGTCACCGGTCATGGCGACGACATGTCCGCGCGCCTGCAGCGCTCGCACGAGGTCACGCTTCTGTTGCGGACTCACCCGGCCGAAGACGGACGACGCCTCGGCGACGGTGCCGAGTGGCGTGGCGTCAGTCGGCAGATCCGCTCCGGCCACCGGGTGAGCGGCGCCCGGCACCCCGACCGCCACAGCCAGCGCGGCGACGGTTGCCGGGTGATCGCCCGAGATCACCTTGACGGTAATGCCCTGCTCTCGGTAGTACGCGATGATCCGGGTCGCGTCAGGGCGGAGGCGCTCGCGGAGCACGACCAGCGCAACCGGTTCCACCACCAGCATGGTTTCCTCGGCCTCGGGCAGTGAGTGGACGCGTCCGACCATGACGACCCTGGCTCCCTCGGCAGCCAGAGCGCCGGCTCTGCGATGCGCGGCTCGTGAGCCGGCGGTCGGCGCAAACACCTCGGGCGCGCCCATCACCCACGACCCCCGACCGACGAAGCTGGCGCCACTCCACTTGCGCGAGGACGCGAACGGCACGATGCTCGTCGGCATCCAGTCCGCTGGAGCCGGCAGCGCCTCGGCCACGGCGGCGAGCGTCGCGTTCGGGTGAGGATCGGCGGCGGCGAGCGCACCAACCACGGCGGCAACGCTGGAGTCGTCACCGGCCAGCCGGATCACCTGCGCGACTGTCATATGGCCGTCGGTCAGGGTCCCCGTCTTATCGAGGCAGACCACGTCGGCCCGAGCCAGCATCTCCACACTGGCCAGCTCCTGCGCGACCACGCCGCGCCGCGCGAAGCGCACCGCGGCAATGGCGAACACAACACTGGTGAGGAGCACGAGTCCTTCGGGAATCATCGTCACCAGCCCGGCAACGGACGCCCGCACCGCCTCGACGGGCGCGTCGTTGGCATGTACCTGGCTGATGACCAGTGCCGAGCCAAACGGGACCATGAGGATGGCGATGATGAGGAGAAACCGGTCGACGCCTCGTCGCACCTCTGAGCGGACCGGAGCGAAGCGGCGCGCCTCCGCCGTCAGGGCGTTGCCGTAGGCAGCCGGCCCCACCCTGGCGCTGCGCACCAGCCCGCCTCCCGCGACCACGAAGCTTCCCGACAGCACTTCGTCAGCCGGGTTCTTCTCAGCCGGCGCCGACTCCCCAGTGACAAGCGACTCGTCGATCTCGAGCCCTGACGCGCGGATGACCGTGCCGTCGACGGGTACCTGGTCACCGATATGCAGCTCAAGAACATCTCCCACGACCAGCTCTGCCACGGGTATCTGCTGTTCCACACCGTTGCGAATGACACGAGCAGTTGGCGCGGTGAGCACCGCGAGACGATCGAGCGCTCGCTTGCCGCGGAGCTCCTGTACGATGCCGATCGGCGTGTTGACAATCAGGACCAGCCCAAAGAGCGCGTCTTGGATCGGGCCGATGACCAGGATCGCAACCAGCAACAGGCCGATCAGGATATTGAAGCGGGTGAAGACGTTGGTCACCAGGATCGACGCCACGGACCGGCTGTTGACGGACGGAACCGTGTTCACCTCGCCGCGTCGCCGAAGAGCCTCGACCTGCTCGGATCTCAGCCCGGTCGGCCACGGCTCCTCACGATTCGCTGCGCCCGCGGCCGTCGTCAGCGACCGCGCCGTCATCCCGTCTTGCGCCTGGGCGTTTCATCGCGCTCAACCACCACCCGGCTGAGGCGCTCCTCCTCCCCGGCGCGGTGCAGGCTCAGGACGGCGTACAGGCTATACAGAATCCGGCGCAGCCCCACCACCTCATCGTCGCTGGGTCCGCCGGGTTCCAGCGCATCGATCATGCCGCCTAGCACGCGAGCGAGGTGCGACACCTCGGCATGCTCGCGGCGTGCGACCACAACCGCGTCCTCGCCCCCGATGTAGGGGCCGATAGCGGGATAAAGGTGTTGCTCCTCTTCCACCTCATGCGGCAGCAGCTCGTCGACAATGAAGCGCCGCGCATCGTCGAGGTACTCGCGAGCGGTCGCAGCGGGCACGCGGCCAAGCTGGTCGGCGAGGCGTCTGAGCTCAGCCGTCCCGCGCTGCAGCGACGGATGCGCGTCGAGGACCCGGCGCCCCGCGATGACAGCGGCGTCAGACGGTTGGGGCTGGTGGCGGCCGCCGTGGGCGCGCAGCGCGTTGACGATGACGGCAACATCGATCGCCTCCTGCACCACGGCTCCGACCACCGGTACCAGGCCGCCCAACGCAGCGACGGACATCGCGACCAGCGACAGCCCCATGCCAACAGCGATGCTCTGGAGCGCGATGCGACGGGAGCGACGGGCGATCTGTACTCCTTCGGCGAGTCGATCAATTTGATCCACCATCAACACCACATCTGCCGCCTCGGAGGCGGCGGTCGCGCCGCGCACCCCCATCGCCACACCGACATCAGCCGAGGCGAGCGCCGGCGCATCGTTGATGCCGTCACCGACCATGACGACGGTGCCTCTCTGGCGCTCCAGGCGGACCACCTCGACCTTCTCTGCTGGGCTGCGCTCGGCGTAGACGGCGTCGACGCCGATGGCCGAGGCAATGGACTGCGCCACATCTGGATGGTCCCCGGTGACCATCACGAGCCGGTTAATCCCCGCCTTGCGCAAGCGTGCAACCGCCCGTCTGGCGTCGGGCCGGATCGGGTCCTCGAGCACCATGGCACCAACGACGTTGCCGTCGACACTGACGAACACATTGGCCAGACCCTCGTTGGCGGTACGTCTGCGCACGCGCTGGGCCCAGGCTGGCACCAGCCCGGCCCCGGCCACGTACGAGGCGCGTCCGATCATCACGCGGCGGTCGTCCACCACACCACGCACGCCCCTTCCGGCGTCCTCGTGCACGTCATCAGGCAGCGTCAGCTGGAGTCCCTGTTCGCGGGCCGCCTGCACGATCGGACGAGCGAGCGCGTGGGTCGAGATCTGATCCAGCGACGCCCCGAGGCGCAGAACCTCGTTCGTGTCCACGCTCCCATCTGTCTCGACATCGGCAAGGCGCGCCCGACCCTCGGTGAGGGTTCCCGTCTTGTCGAAGAGCAGCACGTCGGCCCGTCCCAGCGTCTCGAGCGCCCCGCCGCCCTTGACCACGACGCCGCGCCGTGCGGCGCGCGACATGCCTCCGACCAGCGCCACCGGCGCCGCAAGGATGAGCGGACAGGGCGTGGCCACGACGAGGACGGCCACCGCGCGGATCGGATCGCGGGCCAAGATGCCAGCCAGCGCCGCCAGCCCAACGGTGAGCGGCACGAACCAGAGAGCGACACGGTCCGCCACACGCACCAGCGGAGCGCGTGAGTCCTGCGCCAGGCGCACGAGCCGGACGATGCCGGCGTAGGTGCTCTCGTCCGCGGCCGCGGTCGCACGCAGACGGAACGCAGCACCGGCATTGACGCCGCCGCTGAGCACGGCATCGCCGGACGAGCGTTCCACCAGGGCTGCCTCCCCGGTGAGCGCCGATTCGTCGAGGTCAGCAGTGTCACTTGCCAGCTGCCCGTCCACCGGCACCACTTCACCTGGAGCGACCAGGAGCACGTCACCGGGTCGCACGGCCTCGATGGGGGGCGTCGTGAGCGTGTCACCCTCGACGCGGTGGACGAAGGTCGGCGCCCGATCGAGCAGTGCCGTCAGCTCCCGACGAGCCCGCGCCGATGCCCGGGCCTCGAGCTCGCGGCCGGTGGCGAGCATGAGGGCGATGACCGCTCCAGCGAGGTACTCGCCGACGACGAGGCTGCCAAGCAGCGCCAGCACCGCGACGATGTCAACCCCCGCGCGGCGCCGGAGGAGGTCGCGTGCCATCGAGATCGTCGCCGGCAACAGCGCCGCTGCACCGGTGATCGCCCACAGCACGTTGGCAGGGCCAGCAGAGCCAAGAAGGCGGCACCCACCACCGGCCGCGAGTCCGCCAACAGCGACCACCAGCTGCACGGTCCCGGATCGGGGTAAGCGCATGCCGCTTGTGACCCGGGCGGTGTTCATGTTGGTTACTCCTGACCGCATCGCCGGTCGGCCGACGTTGGTACCCAGTAGAAGGCCTGTGAGGGCCATCGACGAGGGCTGGACGTAACAAGCATCTTGGGCCCTACGGCCCTGTTGGCTCCGCATCTCCCGAGACCAGCATGAGGCGTGCGAGACCGGCATCAGCGTTTCAACAAGGAGGACGACGTGGTTGAACATGCCCTTGGCGTGGATTCAGCGGGCGCCGAACGAGAGCCCCGCGGAGCCGTCGAGTACCTGGGTCGGCGCGAGACCGTTCGCGCTACCGGCGCGGCAGTAGCGTTCGCGACCAGCCTCTATGCGGTCACTCGCTCAGTACGTGCCAGTGGAGCTCGCAAGCGGGCCGCGTGGATGGCCCTCGCTACCCTCACCGCCGGGCAGGGTATGGCACTCCTGTGGACACTTCCGCTGCTGGAGCCCGCGACGGTCACCGAAGCGGGGATTGCCGCATGAGCACACTCATGTCGATCAGCTGTTCAGAAGAGCGTTAGGAGGCGGGGCGCCCGGCGAAGCGACTGGCGCGGCGGCGCAGCCGCCGCCGATGTTGGTCCTGGTGGCTCGCCAGCGCTCGCACAGGACGAGCGCGCTCGTGGGCGTAGAAGCGAGCCTTGGCCAGTTCGATCAGGGCCAGGTACACCACCACCATCGCCACCAGGATCAGAAAGAACGCGAGCGGCAGGGCGGTGAATCCAAGCACGTGGGCGACCGGCGTGAAAGGGAGGAGCGCGCCGACAGCGGCCATCGCCAAGGGGATGATCAACATCGCCCGGCTCGGACGGCTGCGAAAGAAGGGCACGCGCCGGGTACGGATGAGAAAGACCACCAGCGTCTGGGTGGCCAGTGACTCGACGAACCACCCGGTTCGGAATTCGGCGTGGCCGGCGTGGAGGATGCCGAGCATCACAAAGAAGGTGAGAAAGTCGAAGATGGAACTGACCGGTCCGAAGACGATCATGAAGCGGCGCACGAAGCCGATGTCCCAGGTGGCGGGCCTGGCCACCACCTCGGCGTCGACCTCGTCCGTGGGGATCGCCAGCTGGCCGACGTCGTAGAGCAGGTTGTTGAGCAGGATCTGCGACGGCAGCATGGGTAGGAACGACAGGAACAACGACGCTCCGGCTGCGCTGAACATGTTGCCGAAATTGGACGACGTCGCCATCAGCACGTATTTCAGGGTGTTGGTGAAGATGCGCCGTCCTTCCACAACGCCATCAGCGAGCACACCGAGATCCTTGTCGAGGAGGACGATGTCGGCCGCGTCCTTGGCGACGTCCGTCGCGGAGTCGACGGAGATGCCCACATCGGCGGCGTGCAGGGCCACCGCGTCGTTGACCCCATCGCCGAGGAAGGCGACATCGTCGCCATGCCGTCGTGCCACCGCGATGATGCGCGATTTCTGTTCGGGGCTCACCCGGGCGAAGATGGTCGTGCTCGGGATGGCGGTGGCCAGGGCGTCATCGTCGAGCTCATCGAGCTGGCGTCCCGTGAGCACACCGCGGACATCCAGGCCGATGTCGTGGCACACCTTGGCGGCGACGGCTCCGTTGTCGCCTGTGATGATCTTCACCTCGATGCCCAGGAAGTTGAGCTTGGCGATGGACGCGGCCGCGTCGGGCTTGGGCGGGTCGCTGAACGTCAGAAAGCCGGCGAGGCTGAGACCGTGCTCCTCGTCCCGCGTCGGGGCGCGCGCGTCGACGTCAGATCGGGTGGCGACGGCGACGACCCGGACGCCGTCAGCAAACAGCCGGTCGAGCACCGCCGCCGAACCGGCGGGCGGCGCCACGCAGCGGCCGAGGACCGCCTCGGGGGCTCCCTTGGTGACCAGCATCGCCGACCCGGAGGGCGTCCGCGCCACCACCGAGACCAGCTGGCGCTCGTGGTCGAAGGGGAGTGTGCCCACTCGTTCGTAGGCGCCGAGGCCGGTGCTGGCAGTGAGCAGCGCGGCGCTCGCCGGTGCGGCCCAGAGCGCCTCGTCGAGCGGATTGCCGCCGGTCGCAACTCCGGCGACCAGGGTTGCCTCGTTGCACAGGAGCCCGAGGACCAGGAGGTCGGGCGCCGCCACTCCGAGTGGATCGAGCGCCGCGGTGAAGCTGATCGAGCCGGCGGTCAGGGTACCCGTCTTGTCTGTGAAGAGAACCCGAACGTTGCCGAGATCCTCAATGGTGACCAGTCGCTTGACCAGAACCTTGCGTCGCGCCAGCTCCCGCGAACCGGTGGCCAGGCTGACGCTGACGATGGCGGGCAGCAGCTGGGGTGTGATGCCGATGGCGATAGCGAGCGAGAAGAGGAGGGCGTCGATGATCGGTCGGGAGAACGCCACGTTGATGATGAAGATGGACACGGTGAGCACCCCGGCGACCCATACCAGCAGCTTGGAGAAGTCCCTCAGCCCCGCCTGGAAAGAGGTGTATGCGGGAGCTGTGTCGAGCCCCACCGCGATCCTCCCGAACGCCGTCGCGGAGCCGGTTGCTACCACCACGGCGCGGGCCGATCCCTGGTGGACGACCGTCCCCATGAAGGCACAGGAGGGCAGATTGAGGGCTGACTCCGGACCATCAAGGGGGGTGACGGACTTCGCGCACGGCATCGATTCGCCGGTCAGCACCGCTTCGTCGCACTCCACCTCCACGGTTTCGAGGAGACGCACGTCGGCGGGGACGATGTCACCGACCCGAAGTCGGACGACGTCGCCGGGGACGACGTCGCGCACGTCCGCCTGACGCTCGACCTGGTCACGCTGAACCAGGGTTCGGTGGTGGATCTGGGCGTGCAGAGCGGCGACGGCACGTTCGGAGCGGTACTCGTTGACGAAGCCCAGGCCAACGCTGAGGAAGACGATGGCACCGATGATCAGCGCGTCGGTCGGGTCACCGGTGACGCCGGAGACGGCGGCGGCGGCGAGCAAGAGAATGAGGAGCGGGTTGCGCAGCTGCCGACGGAGCACACCGAACGCGGTCACCCGGTGTTGCGCAAGAACATTGTCACCGTAGATCCCCCGTCGTGTNNCCGGCCCATCGCCGCCTGACGCGATGACCGCATCGCCGGTGGCGTCGGCGAGGAGGTTGGGCACACCCAGCAGCGCCAACCGGCGGCAAACGCGCGTCCGCACCAGCGCCGAGTGCTCCCCGACACCCCCCGTGAAGACGAGGGCATCGAGGCGGTCGAGTGACGTCGCCAACCCCCCGATGACGCGGCTCAGGGAATGGACGTACACGTCGAGCGCGGCCGCAGAGGCGGTGTCGCCGTTGGCGGCGCCACGCTCGATCTCGCGGAGATCCGCGCTCCCGGTCATGGCGAGCAAGCCACTGCTGTGTTCCAGCGCCGTATTCATGTCGCCGCTGGTGACGCCGTGCGCCTGCTGCAACCACAGCAGCGCGCCAGGGTCCACCGATCCGCTGCGCATCGCCATCACCGCGCCCTCGAGCGGCGTGAACCCCATGCTGGTGTCGACGCTGCGACCGCCGCGGACGACGCACGCGGAGACTCCGGCCCCGATGTGGGCCATGACCACCTGGAGTCCGTCAGACGGTTGCCCAAGCAGCTCCGCACAGCGCCGGCTCGACCACGCGTAGGAGAGCCCGTGGAACCCGTAGCGGCGTACCCCCCACTGCCGCCACTCCGATGGAATGGCGTAGGTGCTTGCGTGCGCGGGCATCTCGGCGTGGAACGCGGTGTCCACACAGACAACCTGAGGGCGATGGATGCTGTCTCGCGCAGCGTCCAGGAGACGCAGTGCCGGAGGCACATGCAACGGTGCCATCGTTGCCGCTTCGTCGAGCTTCCGGCGAACCTCGTCATCGACGACGGTCGCGCTGCGCACCGATGGGCCACCGTGAACCAGCCGGTGGGCGACGGCATCGAAATCGCCGGCGGCTTGTCCGGCGAAGTCACGAAGTGTGGCTACCGGATCGACGTCGCTGTCGACATGTGCCTCAGCGCACACTCGGTCGGCCTCGTCGACGACGCTCAGCCTGAGACTGCTCGAGCCGAGGTTGACGGCCAGGACGCGCATCTGCTCAGCGATGGTCCGCGAGTCGCGCGGCGCGGGTGGTCACCCGGGCCAGCGCCACTGCGCGATCTCAGGCATGTCCTCGAAGTGCTCACGGACGTAGTCGTGGTGCCGGGCGAGCATGTCGCTGCAGTGCCGTTCGAGCTCCGCGGCGCCCGCGGGCGCACGACGGGCCCGGCGGAGCGCCTCCAGCACGAGGTGATAGCGGCTCATCTCGTTGAGCACGACCATGTCGAACGGCGTCGTCGTGGTGCCGTGCTCGCTGTAGCCACGAACGTGGAATCGGGCGGCGTTGGGCCGGCCGTGAACGACCTGGTGGAAGGCTCTCGCGTAGCCATGGAAGGCCATCACCACGTCGACGTCATCGGTGAACAGTCGCGCAAATGTCTCAGCGCTCAGCGAGTGGGGATGGACCGGTGGCGGGCTGATCGCCAGGAGATCGACCACATTGACCACGCGCACGTGCAGCTGGGGCACGTACTCGCGGAGGATCGCGGCCGCTGCAAGGGTCTCCAGGGTGGGAATGTCGCCGGCGCAGCCGAGCACCACGTCGGGATCCTCGCCGTCGGCGGTGGATGCCCACGCCCACACGGACGCGCCGCGTTTGCAGTGCTCGATGGCGGCGTCCATCGACAGGTACTGCAGCTCCGGCTGCTTGTCGATGACGATGAGGTTGACGTAGTTCCGGCTGCGCAGGCAGTGGTCGGCGACGGACATCAGGCAGTTGGCGTCGGGTGGCAGGTAGACGCGGACGACGTCGCCACTCATGACCATGACGGTGTCGATGAGACCAGGGCCCTGGTGGCTGAAGCCGTTGTGGTCGTTGCGCCAGCAGGTGGAGGTCAGCAGGATGTTGAGCGACGCGACCGGCTCGCGCCAGGACAGAACTGTCGCGGCATCCAGCCACTTGGCATGCTGCACGGTCATCGATGCCGACACCATCGCGAACGCCTCGTAGGTGGCGGACAGGCCGTGCCTGCCGGTGAGCAGATAGCCCTCGAGCCAGCCCTCGCAGAGATGCTCGGAGAGCACCTCCATGACCCGTCCGTCAGGGCTGACGTGGTCGTCGTTGAGGCGGATCTCCGCGACGAGGCAGCGGTTCTCGATCTCAAAGACGGCGCCGAGGCGGTTGCTGTTGGTCTCGTCTGGACAGAAGAGCCGGAAGTTGTCGGGGTTATCGCGATAGACGTCGCGCAGCCATTCCCCGAGGCGCCGCGTCGACTCCGCGACGGTCACGCCGGGCTCGACCGTCATCGCGTAGTCGGTGAATGCGGGAAGCTTCAGGGTGCGCAGCAGGCGACCGCCGTTGGCGTGCGGTGAGGCGCCCATCCGCTTGACGGCCCGCGGCGCCAGTTCGGTCACCTCGGGCACCGGTCGTCCGTCCGCGTCGAAAAGCTGGTCGGGCCGGTAGCTACGCAGCCACTCCTCCAGCTGGCGCAAATGTGCCGGGTCGCCGCGCACGTTGCTCAGCGGGACCTGGTGTGCCCGGAACGTCCCCTCG
This sequence comes from Candidatus Dormiibacterota bacterium, assembly GCA_003153125.1. Lineage (GTDB taxonomy): Bacteria > Chloroflexota > Dormibacteria > Aeolococcales > Aeolococcaceae > Aeolococcus. The sequence goes on from PLWW01000083.1 coordinate 45,261, forward strand.
ACCGGAAGCCCGTCGACCTCCCTCGGGCCGGTCCAACCCTTCGGGGTGCGCAGCACGATCGCGGGCCAGCGCGCTCCGACCACCGCCCCTCCGTCGCGGGCGGACACCTGGATCTCGCGGATCCGCTCGTAGCACCGATCCAGCGTGCGCGCGAACTCCTCGTGGACGGTGCGCGGATCGTCACCGCTGACGACGTGCACATCGTAGCCGTGGGCGGTGAGGAGGGCGCGCACCGACTCGTCCCCGACGCGTGCCAGTACGGTGGGGCCGCTGATCTTGTAGCCGTTGAGCTGGAGGATGGGCAGCACCGCTCCGTCGCGGCGCGGATTGAGGAACCGAATGCCCTTCCACGAACCTTCGAGCGGGCCCGTCTCAGCCTCCCCATCGCCGACCACGCAGGCCACGATGAGATCCGGATTGTCGAACGCCGCCCCGAAGGCATGCACGAGTGCGTAGCCGAGCTCGCCGCCCTCATGGATGGAGCCCGGTGTGGGCACGCTCACATGGCTGGGGATCCCTCCGGGAGTGGAGAACTGGCGCACCAGGCGCAGCAGGCCCTTCTCATCCTGGGAGACCGCGGGGTACACCTCCGAATACGTGCCCTCGAGATAGACGTTGGCGACGATCGCCGGACCGCCGTGCCCGGGACCCGTCACATAGAGGACGTCGCAATCGCGCTGCTGGATCAGCCGGTTGAGCTGCACGTAGATGAGGTTGAGGGCCGGGGATGTGCCCCAGTGGCCGAGCAGGCGCGGCTTGATGTGCTCGGCGACCAGCGGCTCGCGCAGCAGGGGATTGGCCTGGAGGTAGATCTGGGCAACCGTCAGATAGTTGGCGGCGTTCCAGGCGGTGACCAGCCTGTCCAGATCGATGGCGCCCGTCGACTGGGTGGTGATGCTCACGTTCGCCATCCTAACGCCGGGCAGGCGGCGTCTCGAGGGAGCCTGCAGGAACCGCCGACTGCGGCGTGGCAGCCCTCAGTCCCACGGTGCCGCAACGTGGCGAACCAGCCCCGCGAGAAAACAGCGCAGGCCACAGTCGTGGCCGGCATGGCAGGACCAGACTCGGGTCGACGATCAATAATCGACACACCATCCTTCTTTGGCGCCTGGGACCCCCCGACCAGGGGCGAACGTCACGTCGGTCTTGGGCCGTATGGCGCTGGTCGCCGTAGGGCAGACAACGCACGCTGTGGGAGCTCGGTTGATGATCACGGAGGACAGACGATGACAACCATCGGGGACTCTGGTGGTCGTCTGTTCGCCATCGTGAGGTGCCAGGACGGCAAGCTGGTGAACCTCTGCCCGGGCCCGTCCCCGGGCGGCCATTGTTCGAGGACCGAGGCCGGGCAGGTGCCGTGCGCAGGCGCACGTGTCATGCCCTTGCGAGGCACCACCGCCGATGGGCTGCCCTTCTCGGTGGCCGCTGACGCGACCGGGCCGCGCTGCCCGCTGGACTGGATTGATCGCTAGTCGGGGCGACGGGCAGCCGGCCGCCTCGGGCGCCGCACACACCCCCCGATCGACGACGCCGCCGGCAATGTCGGCCGAGGAAGCTGTGCGGCTCGTCAGCAGCGGCGACCGCGTCTTCGTTCACGGCGGTAGCGCCGTGCCGAGTTCACTGCTGAGCGCCCTCCTTGGGCGCAGTCCGGAACTGCACGATGTGGAACTCGTCCACCTCCACCTCAACGGACCGGTGGCGATGGCCTCGGCAGCGGCGGCGCCGAACATCCGCCAGCGCGCCCTGTTCGTCGACGCCAGCACGCGAGATGCGGTGGCGACCGGGGCGGCGACGTACGTGCCCGCGTTTCTCTCCGATGTGCCCCGCCTGTTCAGCACCCGCCGGCTGCCGCTGGACGTGGCGCTGCTCCATGTCTCTCCTCGCGACGCGCACGGGTTCTGCTCACTCGGCGTGTCGGTCGACTGCGCGCTGGCGGCAGCGCGGGCGGCGCGGCTGCGCATCGCCCAGGTTAACCCTCGCATGCCTCGGACCCACGGCGATTCCTTCCTTCACATTGACAACTTCGACGCCGTCGTCGAGGTGGATGAGCCCCTCCCCGAAGGTCCCTCGCCGGCAATGTCGGAGGACCATCGTGCTGTTGGCCGGAACATCGCCGAGCTGATCGACGATGGGGCCACGCTCCAGTTGGGCATCGGCGCCATCCCCAGCGCCGTTCTTGCGATGCTCACCAGCCATCGCGATCTCGGCATTCACAGCGAGGTTGTGTCGGACGGGGTGCTTGACCTGATCACGGCTGGCGTGATCAACGGCAGCCGTAAGACGATCAACCGAGGCAAGCTCGTCGTCGCGTTCCTCAACGGCAGCCGTCGGCTGTACGACTTCGCCGACGACAACCCAATGCTCGAGATGCGCACGGTCGACTACACCAACGACACCCGGGTGATCCTCCGCCTCGACAACATGGTGGCGATCAATTCGGCCTTGGAGATTGACCTGACGGGACAGGTCTGCGCGGAGTCGCTGGGCACCCGGATGTACAGCGGGGTGGGCGGTCAGATGGACTTCCTGCGCGGAGCGGCCCTCTCCCAGGGAGGTCACCCGGTGATCGCCCTGCTGTCGACCGCGCATGGTGGGAAGCGGTCGCGCATCGTCCCGACCCTAGCGGACGGCGCGGCCGTGACCACGACCCGTGCCCACGTGCATTGGGTGGTGACCGAGCACGGCCGCGTCAATCTTCACGGGTTGGACCTGGCCCAGCGCGCCCGCGCCCTCATCGGCCTCGCTGCTCCAGGGTTTCGCGATGAGCTCTCGGCGGCGGCGCTTCGTCGCGGTCTTCTCCGATCCGAATGACCCGGCTCCGCGCACGCGAGCGCAGAGACGCGACGGGGCGCGCCCAGCAGGTCGTTGGTCCCCGGCGGATCGGGAGCTTTGGGTCTGTCCGCCCTCTCCGCCCGGGGTCACGATGGGTGGCATCAGTCCACCCGGGAGATTCTCGATGACCGTCCACTCCGCCGCCAAGGGAACGTCCGTTCATCGCCATCGTCTCCGACGATCGCGACCTGGCTCTGTCCCGCGAACTGCATATCAGCTGAGTCCTGAGGAAGACGAGAGATGTTCACCAAGATCCTGGTTGCCTACGACCGTTCCACCCATGCGCGGGCTGCCCTGGTTCACGCCATCGACATCGCGCGCACCCAGCAAGCGTCGCTCACCGTCCTGACCAGCTACTCGACGGTGCTGGCGTGGCCCGCTGCGACCATGCCGGGTCTCACCCAGACCATCTACGACGAGCTGATGGAGTCGGCACGCGCTGAGGGACAAGCGGCCATTGACGAAGCCCTCAAGCAGCTTCCCGATGGGATGACTGCGGCCACCAGGCTGGTTGACGCTCCGGCCGCCGAGGCGATCCTTAACGAGGCCGGGGTGGCCGGTTACGACCTCATCGCCCTCGGCTCTCGTGGCCGCGGCGACGTCGGATCGATGCTCCTGGGCAGCGTCAGCCATCGCGTCCTGCACCGCAGCCACCTCCCAGTGCTGGTGGTGACCGCCTCCGCGGAGGCCCAGCCCAGCCCCGCATAGGCGTTTCGTGCGGCTTTTCGAGAGGGGCTACAGTGCCGGCATGCACCACAGCCCCGAGGTACGGCGCCTCCTCCAGGCGGTGGCGGCGATGTCGTCCAACTTGAGCCTACCGGCGGTGCTGCGTCGCATCGTCGCGAGTGGGTGTGAGCTCGCCGACGCCCAATACGGCGCCCTCGGGGTTCTGGGTCCCGCGACCGAGGCGGATCTCCGACTTGTTGAGTTCCTCACCGAGGGCGCCGATGACCAGGCCATTGCGCGCATCGGCCATTACCCGGTCGGCCGGGGCATTCTCGGCGTGCTGATCCGCGACCCGCGACCGCTGCGGCTGCACGATCTCGCCGACCACCCGCAGAGCTACGGGTTTCCAGTGGGTCACCCGCGGATGCATTCCTTCCTCGGGGTGCCCATTCGGGTCCAGGACAGGGTCTTCGGCAACCTCTACCTCACCGAGAAGCGTGGTGGTGGCGACTTCACCGCCGACGATGAGGACGTGGTGGCGGCGCTGGCGGCAGCGGCCGGGGTGGCGATCGACAACGCCCGCCTCCACCAGCGGGTGGGCGAGCTCGCAGTTCTCGAGGATCGCGAGCGCATCGCCCGCGACCTCCACGACTCGGTGATCCAGCGCCTCTTCGCGACCGGCTTAGGACTGCAGGCGGTGACGTACATCACCGAAAAGCGCGAGGTCGCCGACCGGATTCAGCAGGCGGTCGACGAACTCGACACGACCATCCGCAACATTCGCGGGGTCATCTTCTCGCTCCATGCCCACGAGCAGGACGCGCGGAGCTCACGGGTGCAGGTGCTCACCCTGATCACCGACATGACCTCTGTGCTCGGCTTCGAGCCGCGCGTCCATTTTGAGGGCCCAGTCGACTCGATTCTCGATGAGGTGCTCACCGACGACCTGCTCGCGGCGTTGCGCGAACTGCTCAGCAACGTCGCCCACCACGCCGCCGCCACGCGCGTCGACGTCTTCGTGCTCGCCGGGGAGGAGTTCATCCTGCGGGTTGAGGACGACGGTCGTGGACCCGGCCCGGGGCGCGAGGGGGGATACGGCCTGGAGAACCTCGAGGCTCGCGCCCGTGCTCACGGCGGCAGCTTCAAACTGGTGGCGCGGGAGGGGAAGGGCAGCCAGGCCGAGTGGCGCGTGCCCCGCCACCCGTTCTGAAAGATGGCAGCCGCTCCGACTGAGCGCGACGGGTGTAGGCGGTATGGGGGAACGGCAGCCGAGCAACCGACCGTTCCCACCTGTCGCGAAAGCCGACTTAAGTCTCGCCAACCTGGGCCGAACGACCCTAGCAACCGTCGTGGCTAGGTGCGACCGTTCATTCCACGGGGCGATCACTCCGGTCGCCGAGCGCGATCACAATAAGGAGCTGTGGGCGGATGAGTGCGAAGATCACGGTCCATCATCTGGGCGCGGACCGGTTCGCGATTGATATTCGGGGTCATCGGCTTGTGGTCGACCAGCCCAGTGACTCGGCGCACCATGAAGCGGGCCCCACCCCGACTGAGCTCTTCGTGGCAGCCTTGGCTGGCTGCGCTGCGCACTACGCCCACAGGGTTCTGATTCGCGACGATCCGGACGCGACAGTCAAGGTGACGTGTTGGTACCGGATGAGCACCGGTGCGCCCAATCGTGTCGAGCTGGTGGAGTTGGAGGCGTCTCTTCCGCCAGGGCTCTCCGCTCAACGGCGAGCCAGCGTGGAGCGGGCGATGCAGCACTGCACCGTTCACGAGTCGCTGACACGGCCGCCACACATCGTCATCAGCATCGCGCCGGAGACCAAACTGGTGATGGCGATGGCTCCGACGAACTCTGACGCGGCGGCCATCCTGGAGTACGCTGGCCGAACAGGGAAGGTGGGACCGGAGAGATGACTGAACCAACCCAGACTGTGGTTGAGGACATGTCGCGCTCGGACGCGCTCGACCGGCTGCAACGGCACGGCTTTGTTGGGCGCGTTGCATTCATCGTCGCCGGACGCCCGATGATCATGCCGGTCAATTACCTCGCCGACGGCGATGCGCTCGTCTTCTGCACTGGCGAGGGCACCAAGCTCAGCAGCCTTCGCGGCAGCGCAGCCGTCGCCTTTGAGGTCGACGACAGCCGCCCGCTGGACCACAGCGGGTGGAGCGTCGTCGTCGAGGGCACGGCGTCCGAGATCACCGATCCTGAGGAGCTGAAGCGGCTCCGCCGCGGCCCGCTCAAGTCATGGGCCGTTCGGCCCACGGCGCACTGGATCAGGGTCACCTACGAGCACGTCTCTGGGCGTCGCATCCCGGCGCACTGACGTGCCGAGACCGCAGCATGTCTTGACGACACCATCGGCGTGAGGCGGACGTTGCCGACGCATCCTGTCGCCCCGATGAGTTCCGCCGCGGCCGACCAGGTCAGCTCGGATGATCTGCCCACGGGCAGTGGCGCTGGGCAGAATGCGTCGTTCGCCGTCGTCCTTGCCGAGGATCACCGGATCGTCCGCGAAGGCACCCGGCAGTTGCTCGAGCAGGACCCCTCCATTCGCGTCGTCGGCGAGGCGAGCACTGGCGAAGAGGCAGTCCGGCTCGCCTTGGACCTGAAGCCCTCGGTGATGCTGGTCGACATTCAGCTCAATGGGATGAATGGAATCGACGTGATCCGCGCCGTGGGTCGAATCGCGCCCCAGGTCCGCTGCGTTGTTCTCTCGGCGTATGACGATTACGTCTACATCACAGAGGCGTTCGAGGCTGGGGCGTGCGGCTACCTCCTCAAGACGGTCAGCGCTGCGGAGCTGGTCGGTGCCGTCTCCGCTGCGGCCGCCGGTGCCACCGTGACCGACGAGAGGATCTCAAAGCGGCTCATGGAGCGCTGGCGGAGCAAGCGTCCCCTCGTAGGGCGGCTCACGCCTCGAGAGACTGACGTCCTTCGGCTGCTGGTCAAGGGATCGTCGAACAAAGAGATCGCGCATGCACTCGGCGTGGGGCTGCGAACGGTCGAGGGCTACGTCTCCAATATCTTTGCCAAGTGTGGCGTCCGATCCCGCACCGAGGCGGTCCTCTTCGCCCTCAGCCACAATCTGGCGACTGTCCCCGCCGCCGAGGCCGATGAGTAGGTGGGTCGGGCTGACACCCCCGGCTCCGTCGGCTCATGGTTGGTTGCCCACTACCCGGAGCGTGCTGCGCGAGGCGCTCCACCCTCCGCTGCGCGAGGCCTCCTTCTGGGCAGTGCAGGTCGCTGTGGTCACTCTGGCTGGGCTCCATTTCTACCTGGATTCCGCCGGCATACTGGAATCCACCGCCTTTCCGACGGGCAGCCCGGTGGGACTGCTGCTCCTCCCGGTGCTCTACGCGGCCCTGCGCCATGGGCTGGCCGGCTCCGCTGCGACCGCCCTCTGGGCGACCCTGCTGTGGCTTCCCGATCTGGCCCTTCCCAATGCGCTGGGCCACCCCGCAGACGATCTGATCGACCTCGCCATCGTCGACGGGGTCGCGGTCTTCGTTGGTGTGCACATCGAGCGCGCAATGATCCAGCGACGCCGCGTCGAGGCTGCTGAGGGAGAGCGGCGCGAGGTCGAGCTCCGGTATCAGGAGTTGTTTCAGACCAACTTCTTTCCGATCGTGATTGTCGACGCACATGGCGTGATCACCGAGGCGAATCCCGCGGCCGCCGCCGCGTTCGGAGATCGCATCACCGGCAGAACCACAGACATGGCTCTCGGCGTCGCCCACGACGGTGTGGGCCGCCAGACCGAGGCTTCCATCGAGTCCGTTGACACGGGCGACGGTGTCGTGGGCACCTATCGCATGCGCGTCGCGCGTGTGCGTCCTGGCGGTACAGACGGCGGCGACTATCGACAGCTGGTGTTTCAGGATCTGACGGAGGAGTACCGCGAACGGGCTGCGGTGCGCTTGTACGCCGCCCGACTGCTGGCGGCGCAAGAAGAGGAGCGCCAGCACATCGCCCACGAGATCCACGATGACCCACTCCAGCGGCTGATTCACCTCGCCCGCCGCATGGACAGGCTGGTCGTGCAGGGAGGGCCGGGTCCCACTTCTACAGCGCTGCTGGAGACCCGTTTCGAGCTGCTCGAGATCATTGGACGTCTGCGTGATGTGGCTCGGGGGCTTCGACCGCCCGGGCTGGACCAACTTGGCTTGGTCGCCGCCGTCCGCGGCCTGCTCGCGGACGTCGAGGACGCCCACGCTGTTCGTCTGGATTTCGAGGTGACCGGCACCCCGGTACGGCTCACAGCCGACGTCGAGCTGGGTGCCTTCCGAATCATCCAGGAGGCAGTCAGCAACGTCACCCGTCATGCGTCCGCGCATGCAGCTCGAGTCGGCCTCCACTACGACGAGGACGCCCTGCGGATTCGTGTGGCCGACGACGGCATCGGTTTCGATGCACGACCGGGGACTGGCGCTGGGGGGGCGCAGCTTGGCTTGGTGGGCATGCGGGAGCGCGCCAGCCTCCTCGGAGGGCGCCTGGTGGTCTCTTCGACACCGGGCCGAGGGACGGTGATCGAGGCCCGGCTGCCGGCATCGCCGCCTCCGATGTCGGTTGCCGGCTGAGGCCACCCGCGGCCAGCGGGAAATACGGGGTTGTCGCCCCCGTGGATGTTCGCTGGCGAAGCCGCGGCGCCACGCGCATCCTCTAGGTATGGAACGCGACATCGTCATCCTCGACCCCGTGAGCCGTGGCATTATCGGGGGCTGCGGTGGACCATCCGCGGATGGCGCTTGCCCGCGGGTTGCCATCGGCGGGATCATCCCGTGTGCCGGTTACGCGCTCGTCCCCGCTGGAGCGCGAGATGCCCGGCCTTACACGGTCTCGTCTCAGATGACGATGTGCCCACGGACCGTCGCCGAGGCGCTCGCCGTGGCCTCGGACTCGGCTCTCATAGCCGCGTGATCACCGCCTGAACGCGGGAGGTGCCTGCCCGGTGCCTCCTCGAGTCAAGGCGTCGTCGGTGGTGGCTGACGCGTCCTGAGCTGTAGTGGGACGTCGTAGATCCACTGCGTCGTCTCCACCTGTGCCGTGATGCTCCAGCTGCCGCCGAGCGAGAGATTGGCCCCATCCGCGGAAAAAGTGCCCTTCCCGAGCGACGTCAACGGGAGCGCCGATGTGCCAATGGACTCGCGACCGTTGAAAAGGAATCCGAGCGTGACGGTTGCATCATTGATCGGGCTTCCGGTCGCGTAGTCGGTCAGGGTGAGGGTGAAGTGATTGAAACCAACATTCCCAGGGGAGACCTCAAGGTGAACCTTGAGGGTGTTGCCGTCAGTTCCGGTGGTAACTATGGGAGCAGGACCGGCGAACGCGATGGCTGTGGCGCTGGGGGGAGCGACGTTGACGAGCGCTGAGGAGAGGACAAGAGCGACTACCCCGACGACAACTTGCATACTTCCGACACGTCGGAACCCGTTTGGCGGCGAGGTTGCGCGCATGGCGTTGAGGCGGTTGAGGACACCGAGCATCGCAAGAATCAGAATCAGCGCCACCTTGGCAAGGACAAGGGCGCCATAGAGAGTGGTCACCAGTCCCTGCCACGATCCAATGGCAGCAACGGACCGCAGCACCCCGGTGGCAGCGACCACGAGAAGACAGCCGACGGCGACAATCGCGAATCGCTCCAGAAGTCGCGAGCGCAGCTGCCCCGGCACCGCAGAGATGACGAGAAGTAGCGCGGTCAGACCACCGATCCAAGCCCCCGCAGCAAGAATGTGTACCCATTGCAACGCGACGCTCACCACGGGATTGGATTCCGTACTCGCGTGATTCGCTGCGGCATCGGCGAGCGTCGATAGGGCAGCACCGAGTCCGGCGACGGCCATCGTCCATCGCTGCAATCGGGAGGCAACCCGCGGCGCGATCAGCAAGGCGCCGGCGCCCACAAGGGCCGGTACCAGACGCGTGGCGAATGAGCCCAAAAGCGAGGTGTGGAAGAGTTGATCCCAACCCGCCCCCGCAGACCGAAGCTGAGAATCAGTGATGCCTATCACACCAATGATCGCCGCTACCCACGCGCCGGTCAGTATCGACCGCAGCCGACCCCAGAACTGCGGGCCCACAGAGATGGCAACAGCGGTGCCACCAAGAAGGAAGATGATGGCAATGTAGTACACGGCGCGCACCGTTACTCCAAACGCCGTGACCGCCGATGTGGCCGCTGCCTCCTGCGTCGAGAAGCGCGATGGCGGCAATACCTGGACGCCGAAGGTGAAGCTCCCGGTGATCCGGTGACCATCATCCGATGCCACAGTCCGCCACGACACCGTGTACACGCCCTTGCCGACGTTGGCCACACCAACCGAGAGGACACGCGGGTCGGTGGGGCTCGCAGCCGCGTGCCCCACTTCGTGGTGTCGCCCAGCGGTATCGAGGACGTCGATATACGAGAGGGCTGGTTCGGGTGCCTCATTGAAGGTCATCGTGACGACGCGCGGGGACTGCTTCAGGATGGCGCCAGGGAGAGGATCTGACGCCACCGGCAAGGCATGCGCGGAAACGGGTATGGCCGTCGCCAGAGCGATCAGCACCGCTACTCCGGCCAAAAGCGTCCAACGCAGAAACCGACCCATGGTCATGCGGGCAATCAGAACCCCCGTTCGCACGTGTTCGTTGGGCGGTTAGTGGTGCGGACCGCAGACCGGTCGGGGCAGGAAAGGGTCGGAAGGCTCTCTCCCCGGCCGCTCCCGTGAAAAGACGGGATTCATATTACGGTTAGCTCGCCGCCCATATACCCTTGCACCGACATGGCGCCGCTCCAACCGGCAGGACCAGTACCGCAGGGATCCTGGCAGTGCCATTCGAATGTTCCCGCCGCTCCCGTGTGGAATGTGAACGTGGTACGGCTGGATGCCAAGAGGGGAACATTGAGGTGGAGGGAGGGGATCGTGAAGGTATGCGACACGATTGCTGGATCAACCGCCGCAAGGGTCTGTGCCGGCGCCGTGGCTGGCCCGTTGGGATTGGCGCGGTTCACTATCACGGAGGTGAACTTGCCTTGGATACCCGCCGCAATGGCGAACTTGGTGTAAGCCCCGGTCAAAGGCGTCACGTCGTCAAAGTTCATGATCGTGACAATCACGTCGCTGTTGGCTGGAACCGTCACGGCGGATGGCAGAACAGCGGGTCCGACATCCGTCTTGAGCATGTCCGGGGTGGCCACAGTGAGGTAAATATGCGGGACGGTCGTCTGCACCTGGACGGCGACCGCACCCACGGAGGCCACGACGGCTCCTCGGCCAACGCTCCAGCCAATAATCCCGACCACCACAAAGATGATCGCGGCCACGATCGCGGTCAGCCCGGCGACTGCACTTTTCACGGGAATGCCTCCTTGATGTGAATGGGAACGCTGCTCCCAGATCGGCTCAGGCCGATGTTGCGCGTTCGAGGTTGGCCGCGGTGCGATGGAGGAAGCTGCGGATGCATGCCTCAGCGATCCGGTGCAGAACCAGCCGGTCCACGGCTCGCCCCACCGCGCCCAAGGGCGGTTCGTAGCGTCCCATCAGCGTCAGCATGACCTGGTCAGGGCCCATCGGCATGAGCTCGAGGTCGGCGTCGAGAGTGGGGAAGAGGCGCTGGGCACCGGTCGCCCACCAGTTCAGCCGCACGACGGAGCCCTCGCCGCGCGCGTAGGCTGCACCAAGCTCGACCTGCACGCGCTTGCCGACCGTCACCTCGCCACCCGTCGCGGTGACGGTGAGAAACAGGCGTTCTCCGTCCGCGTATGCGTCGGTGGCGCCGTCGGTGAGCCAGCCCGACGCTGGCTCAAGCAGGCGATCACGCACGGCCGCGTAGGGCGCCTTGACCTGAACGAAGTCCTGGATGAGCATCGAATCAGCATCGCGGACCTGCCTCGGTGTCGAAATGGGCGAAGGGCACAAAGTTGTGGGTCCTTTGGCACGTGTCACGGGGTGCGCCGGGGTAGCGTGGCCGCGCCGCCCAGGAGCGCGATCAGGATGCAGCCGAAGACGATGCCCATGTCACGGACCAGCTCCGCGCTCACCTGGGTCGAGGACGTGACCAGTTTGATCGCGTCCACGGCGTATGACAGGGGCATGATGTCCGAGAGTCCGGACAGCACCCCGATCATGTGGTCGCGCGGCTCGAACAGACCGCAGAGCAGTACCTGTGGGAAGGCAAACAGCGGCATGAACTGCACGGCCTGGAACTCGGTGCGGGCGAAGGCGCTGACGAGGAGGCCGAGTGCCATGCCGAGCAGGGCATCGAGCACGGCGATGAGCACCAGCAGCGCTGCCGACCCCTGAACGCTGAGCCCCAGCCACGTGATGCAGACGGTGGTGGCCACGCCGACCTCGATGACGCCGAAGAGCCCAAACGCCAGGGCGTAGCCGGCGAGGAGATCGATCTTCCCGATCGGCAGCGTCATCAACCGCTCCAGCGTGCCGGTCGTGCGCTCACGAAGCGTCGCCACCGACGTGACGACGAACATGATGTTGAACGGGAAGATGCAGAGCAGGCTCGGGATGACGGCATCGAATGCCTGCTGGGAATTGAGCACGTACCGAAACAGGATGATCAGCATCGTCGGCAGCAGGACCATCAGCGCCACGGTTCGCGGGTCGCGGCGCAACTGGTTGGCGACCCGCCGGGCGGTTGCCAGCGTCAGCCGTGGGCTCACGATCTGCTCCGCTCTGCGTCCCGAATCACCCGCAGGAACGCCTCGTCGAGGTTCGTGGTGCCCGCGTTCTCGCGCAGGTCGTCGGGCGTGCCGCGCATGAGGATACGACCGTCACGCATCAGCAGCAAGGTCTCGCAGCGAGCGGCCTCGTCCATGACGTGGCTGGTGATCAGCAGCGTCACCCGCCGATCCACGCGGAGACTGTGGAAGAGATCCCACAACTCCTCGCGCGTCACGGGGTCGAGGCCGACCGTCGGCTCGTCAAGCACGAGCAGCTCGGGTGTGCCCAGCAGTGCGACGGCGAGGCTGGCTCGAGTGAACTGGCCACCCGAGAGCTGCGATGCCAGTGCCTCGGAATGGGGCTCGAGCGAGACCTCCGTGATGACGCGGTCGACATCCGACGGTGGTGCGCCGAGCACGGCCGCGAAGTAGCGCAGGTTCTCGGTGACCGTGAGGTCGTCGTAGATCGCAGGGAACTGCGTGGAGTAACCGACGCGGCGACGCAGCGCCGCGCTGCCGGCTGGGACCCCGAGCACGGTCAGCGTGCCGCCCTTCACCACCTGCACCCCGACAATGGCGCGCATCAGGGTCGACTTCCCGCAGCCGCTCGGACCGATGAATCCCGCGACCGTGCCGGTGGGAATCGCGAAGTTCAGTCCGTGCAGCACCTCGCGCCCCCCTCGGACCACGCGCAGGGCGGAGACGGCGACGGCCGTCGCACCGGCTGGAGCTCCCGGCATGTCGGGCGACTATCGGCCTTGCGTCGTCGTCCATCCGGTCACGGCGTCGCTCAGCAAGCGCGACCGGATGATGAAGTGCTCGTCCTCGCTTGCAGGCAGGGAGAAGCCCTCGGGCGCTCCCGCTCCCACGTCGAGGATGAGCTGTGTGTGCCGCCACACCTCGTACTGGCGGGCGTCGATGTAGAAGGGACAGCCGCCGACCCTGCCCAGCAGGACGTCCTGATCGCTGACAACGAGCTCGCCTTTGTCGAAGCACATCGGGAGGCTGCCATCGCAGCAGCCTCCCGACTGGAAGAACATGATCGGCCCGCGCTCGGCAACGAGCCGATCGATGCAGCCCAGCGCCGCCGGCGTGGCGACCACACGCGCGACCGGTGCGGTCGTGGCGGTGTGATCGCTCACGTCGGCAGCCTCCCTCTTCTAGAAGAACCCGAGGGCCTTCGGGCTGTAGCTGACCAGCAGGTTCTTGGTCTGGGAGTAGTGCTCGAGCATCATCTGGTGATTCTCGCGACCGACACCCGAGATCTTGTACCCGCCGAACGCTGCACCTGCGGGGTACAGGTGGTAGCAGTTGGTCCACACACGACCAGCCTTGAGGGCACGACCCATCCGGTAGGCACGGCTGCCGTCCCGAGTCCAGACGCCGGCGCCAAGACCGTAGAGGCTGTCATTGGCGATCTCGACAGCTTCGGCCTCGTCCTTGAAGGTCGTGACCGCGAGTACCGGCCCGAAGATCTCCTCCTGGAAGACGCGCATCTTGTTGTGGCCCTTGAGAACCGTCGGCTCGTAGTAGTAGCCGTCGGCGAACTCCCCGTCGATCGGCGTGCGCTTGCCGCCGATCAGGCACTCGGCGCCTTCCTGGAGGCCGATGTCCACGTACGAGCTGATCTTCTCGAGCTGCTGTATGGAGACCTGTGGGCCGAGCATTGTGGTGGGATCAAGCGGGTTGCCCTGCTTGATGAGACGGATGCGCTCGAGACAGCGCGCCATGAACTTGTCGTAGATCGACTCCTGGATGAGCGCGCGCGATGGGCAGGTGCAGACCTCACCCTTGTTAAAGGCATAGAGCACGAGCCCTTCGATCGCCTTGTCGAGGAAGTCGTCGTCGGCTGCCATCACGTCAGCGAAGAAGATGTTCGGCGACTTTCCACCGAGCTCAACAGTGGAGGGAATGAGGTTCTGCGCCGCGTACTGCATGATCAGTCGCCCGGTGGTTGTCTCACCCGTGAAGCCGATCTTGGCGATCCGCGGACTGGATGCAAGGGCTTTGCCGATCTCACCACCGGGTCCCGTGACGATGTTGATCACGCCGGGCGGGACGACGTCGGCGATGACCTCGGCCAGCTTGAGGATCGACCACGGCGTCGGCGACGCCGGCTTCAGAACCGTGCAGTTGCCGGCCGCCAGGGCGGGTGCGATCTTCCAGGCAGCCATCAGCAGCGGGAAGTTGAACGGAATGATCTGCCCAACCACGCCGAGCGGCTCGTGGAAGTGGTAGGCCACGGTGTCCTTGTCGATCTCTGTGGTGCGTCCTTCAAGCGACCGGGTGGCACCAGCGAAGTAGCGGAAGTGGTCGATTGCCAAAGGTAGGTCGGCTCCCAGCGTCTCGCGTACCGGCTTGCCGTTCTCCCAGCTCTCCGCCACGGCGAGCATCTCGAGGTTGGCCTCGAGTGCGTCGGCGATGCGGTTGAGCACCGCGGCACGGTCGGCAAGGGATGTCTCTCCCCAGGCAACCTTGGCGGCGTGCGCTGCGTCGAGTGCCAGTTCGACGTCCGCGGCTGTCGATTTGGCGACCTCGCAGAATGGCTTCCCGGTAACCGGGCTGACGTTGGTCATGTACTGCCCGGACACGGGCGCCACCCAGCGTCCGCCGATGAAGTTGTCGTAGCGCGGATTGAGGGACACGAGGCTCCCGGGTTGCCCCGGCGCTGCGTATGCTGTCGGCCCTTTGACCGGCGCCGTTTCAACCGGTGTTGGTTCCAAAGTGAGCGTCATGGTCTTCCTCCTGCGTGGGTGAATCCAAGCTGCCGGAGGCGGCGATGCCGATCGGCTCCTCGCGCAACTCTCAGATCACGGTAGGGTGGCGGGCGCCGAGCCGACAGGGGCAGAGGTCACTGGAAGAGGGGACCATGGACCCGTGCAAAGTCGGGTACCCCACGCGCCACTCGAGCCGGCAGGGTCAGACGGCGACGAGCGCCTTGATCGCCGCTGTGATATCGCTGAGGCCACGCTTGGCGTCAGCGAACAGCATGCCCGTCTTCGGGTTGGTGTAGAGCTCGTTGTCGATACCGGCGTATCCGTAACCCATGGATCGCTTGATCACGATGATGTTCTTGGCCTTGTCCACGTCGAGGATGGGCATGCCCGAGACCGGCGTGTTGGGCCTCCGCGCGGCGGGGTTGGTCACGTCGTTGGCTCCGACGACCAGGGCCACGTCCGCGTTGGGAAAGTCCGGGTTGATCTCGTCCATTTCCTTGAGCAGCGTGTAGGGAACATTGGCCTCAGCNNGCCGCGAGCTCGCGCACCTCATACTGCGCCTGCGCCGCAGCCAGTCCATAGCCGGGGACAATGATCACCCGACTGGCGTAGGTGAGCTGAATGGCTGCATCCTCCACCGAGAGTCGCCGGACATCGGCGCCGGTTCCCGGCAGGGCAGCAACGGCCGCGTCCCCGGTTCCGAAGCCACCAGAGATGATGTTGGGGATCGAGCGATTCATGGCGTCGGCCATCAGCTTGGTAAGGATGCCGCCGGATGCTCCGACCAGCGCGCCCGCGATGATCAGGGCGGAGCTGTCGATGACGAAGCCCGCCATTGCCACGGCGATGCCGGTGAAGGCGTTGAGCAGAGAGATCACGACCGGCATGTCGGCGCCGCCGATGGGCAGGACCATGGTGACCCCGAAGACCAGGGCAGCCCCGGTGACGACGATCAGCAGCGCCATGCTGTCGGCCCCTGTCAGCAGGTAGGCGCTACCACCGACGGCCACAACTGCGAGCACCGCCGTGAGGACCCGCGCGCCGGGAAAGACGAGGGGTTGCCCGCTGATCCATCCCTGCAGCTTGCCGGCGGCGATCAGTGACCCGGAGAAGGTGACGCCACCGATGATGACGTCGAGAATGGTTGCCACCATCACGCGTGTCGGGATCGAGGAGTTCTCGAGCCCGCTGAGGCGTACGAAGCCGGCGAGGGCGACGAGGGCCGCCGCACCACCACCCACGGCGTTGAAGAGGGAGACCAGCTGTGGTATCGCGGTCATCTTCACCCGCTGCGCCGTGCGCAGGCCGGCGCCAGCTCCGACGACTGCGCCAGCACCCAGGACCGCCCAGCCCGTGCCCGTGATGGCGCCATCGTTGATGACCTTGAGCAGGGTAGCGGCGACGGCGAGGATCATCCCAGCCGCTGAGAGTTGGTTTCCGCGGCGAGCGGTAGCAGGTGAGTTCATGCGGTGAAGGCCCACAACGAAGGCGACGGCTGCGGCGAGGTACGCAAGGGCGACCGCCGTGGTGATCGCGTCCATGAGGTCTCAGGTGGCCTTCCGCGCGTCGTCAGCCTTTGCCGCCACCGGCTTCTGGCGGAACATCTGAAGCATCCGGTCCGTGACCATGAACCCGCCGACCACATTCATGGCCGCGAAGGCGGATGCCAGGAACGCGAGCACGTAGCCCGCCGCGTTGGCGGCCTCGGCGGCCGTCACCATGGCGCCGACGAATACGATGCCGTGGATCGCGTTTGACGCCGACATCAGGGGCGTGTGGAGGGTTGAGGGTACCTTGCTGATGACCTCGAAGCCGACCAGCAGTGCAAGGACGAAGATGCTGATATCGCTGAGCAATCCCGCGCTCACCGAGCACCCACCAGCACCGGGGCGGGGGTGACAGTCTCGCGCACGACAGGATGCACCACCTCACCATCATGGGTGATGACGACGCCGGCCTGGATCTCGTCGGCGAGGTTGATCAGCAGGGCAGCGTCGTGGACGATGTGCAGCAGCAGGGCGGCGACGTTGTGCGAGAACGCCACGGACGCCGCCGTGGGCATCTGGGCCGGCAGGTTGTCGGCGCCGATGACGGTGACCCCGTTCTCGGTGACGATCGTCTCACCCGGGACCGAGCCTTCGACGTTGCCGCCGAGCGTGCTCGCCCCAAGGTCCACGAGCACCGACCCGGCGCGCATCGTGGCCAGCGCCGCGGCGGTGACAAGCAGCGGCGGGCGCCGCCCGGGAACCTGCGCGGTGGTGATGACGACGTCGAAGCGGGCGACGTGGGCGTTGAGCTCCTCCTGCTGAACCGTCTGCTCCTCGGATGTGAGGGCACGTGCGTAGCCACCCTGACCGGCGGCCGCGCCGACGGCGTCGAGCTCCAGGTAGCGGGCGCTGACCGATTCGATCTCGGCGCGCGTCTCGGCCCGCACGTCGTAGCCGGTGACCACGGCGCCCAGCCGATGAGCGGTGCCCATCGCCTGCAGCCCCGCGACGCCCGCGCCGATCACAAGGACATCTGCGGGCTTGGACGTGCCGGCGGCGGTGATCAGCATCGGGAAGAACCGCCCGAACGCATTGGCTGCGACCAGAGCGGCCTTGTATCCCGCCACATTGGCCTGGGACGACAGGGCATCCATCGCCTGCGCGCGACTGATGGTGCGCGTCAGGCCGTCCAGGCTGATCATGGTCACGTTTTGGTCAGCGAGCTGTTGCGCGAGCTGGGGCGCGGCGAGCGGCCTGAACATACCGATGGTCGTCTGCCCGGCTCGCAAGCGGCGAGCGCGCTCCGCAGAGAACGTGCCGACGGTGAGGATCACGTCTGCCCGGGCCATGGCCTCGTCAAGTGGGACCACGCTTGCGCCGGCACCGACGTAATCGGAATCGCTGAACCCGGCCGCGATCCCCGCACCCGCCTGGACCAAGACATCGAGCCCGGCTTGCTGGAGTCGGGCGACGGTGTCAGGGGTCAGGGCCACGCGACGCTCGCCCGGCGCCGTCTCCTTGATGGCCGCGACCGTCAGTCGCGTCGCGGGCGCTGCGCCACGCTGGGGGATTTCACTCACAACCTTCTCCTGTTCGGTGACCGCACTGCCCGCTACCTTCGCGCTTCCCCGCGGTTTCGGACACGGCCAAAGGTCCACACTTAGCCGGGCCACCTGTCACTTCCGGCGTCGCCAAAGGCGCCGCGGGAGGCGAGCGCCGAGCTTGATGTGGCCGACGTGACCCACAGCCCTGGCCGCCTTGCTGGGGGGCGCCCGCAGGATCGTGGCATGGATGAGCCGGTCGCTTTTGAGGATGGCACTCCCGCTCAGGTCATGGCACGGCTGCAGTCGCCGCATCTCTGCAGGTGGCGGTGGAGCGGGTTGATCTCGCGGACAACCGCGTGGTGCTGGCTGATCAGCGAACCCTCGCCTACGACCGCCTCGTCGTCAACGTCGTCGACATGCCGATCAACGGGTCGCGGACGTCATCTGCCCGGTTGGTTCGTCGCTGCGGGGTGCAGTGGGCGGCGGCCGGCGTCTCGCTGTCATCACGCCACCTCCGGTGGCACCGCAACCACCGGCGTATCAATGGCGGACCGGCCGCCGGGAGCGACCGCGCTGATCGGCGCCGAACACCTGTTGAAGTCTGCACAGCGCGTAGCCCGTCTCACCTACGACAGCAGCATGCCGCCGTCGACAACGATGAGCACGCCCGTCATGTAATCGGCGGCAGACGATGCCAGGAAGACAGCCACCTTGGCGATGTCGTCAGGAACCCCCATGCGCTTCATTGGAATGCGCTGTGTAAACGCTGCCATCATCGCGTCAGTCTGTTCCTTGGTCAGGCCAGTCACTGGTTGCGAAGTTCCCTCCGTGGCGATGCCGCCGGGAGCGATCGCATTGACGGTGACATGATGTGGCGCCATCTCCAGCGCGAAGTTCTTGGTGAAGCTGAGGACCCCGCCCTTACTGGCGTCGTACGCTGCCAACCCAGGAAGTGACGGGTGCACCGAATCGATGGAGGCGATGTTGACGATCTTGCCGCCACGACCCTGTCTCACCATCTGGAGACCGGCGGCCTTTGACATGAACACGAGCCCACGCAGGTTGATGCCCAGCACGCGGTCGAAGAACTCCGGACTCATCTCCAACACCGGGCTGCTCGGGAAGATTCCGGCATTGTTGACGAGGAGGTCAAGGGAACCGAACTCCTCAATGCAGCGCTGGACCGCAGCTTCGCAGTCGGCTTCGCTGCTGACATCGACACGCATCGCCACAGGTCGTCCTTCGTCCTGGGCCAGGTGCTCGGCAACATGCTGCGCCGCGGCAAGGTCGATATCGGCAATGAGCACATTCGCTCCGCCCTCAGCAAGCCGATCGGCGATGCCACGACCGATGCCCTTGGCAGCACCGGTGACGAGCGCGTTGCGGCCGGCGACTGAGAACGGCCCCCAGAGGTCAGGACGGGTTTCGATCTCGGAAGTGGGAGGTCGTTGAGCCATGGGAGCACCCTCAAGATTACGTCTGACGTCGATGGCCAATCGTCACCCTCTCGCGGAGCGAGCGGTAGAGGCGTCGGACCCGACAGCGCTGGGCACAAGGCCCCAGCCCGCCCACGTCGGCTCCCGCCCCGCGTGGCTCGGTGTCGAGGTCAGCCCCATGACCAGGGACGGTCTGAACGGCGGCGGGTGGGGTGCTGATCGGCGCTTGACGTCCGCGCAAGGGAGCCGGCGCCCGGCGTTTCTTTGCCAGGCCGACGGTCGTCACCCGGAGTGGACTCAGGCGTCAGACAGGGACCGGAGCAGGCTCGACCCGGAGGTGGACAGCGACGCGCTGGACGCCGGGCGCAGCAGCCGCAGCTCGACGGGCGGCATCGACCTCGCCCCACGAGGAGACACGGCCGGTCAGCGTGGCCACACCATCGCTGACGGTGACGTGCACGGAGTGCGCGTCGATGTCTGCCAGGCGATGCAGAGCAGCCGTGATGTCGCGGTCGATGTTGCGCGGTTCAGCACGCTGTTTCAAGACAATGTCGTTGGTGATACCGACGACGCCCTGGGCGTCGCCAGCGTATGAGCGGCCTGCCCACCCGCGGTAGGGCCATTGGTCCTGCGCGGCGCGTCCGGGATTACTCGCCAGCGGCGCCGGACGCGACCTTGCAGTGGAAGATACTGATGAGTTGGCGGGTTTCGCGACCGTTGCAGTGCGGGCACGGTGGTGGCTGGTCATGGAGCTTCTCGTGCTCGGCGAAGGTCGTGACCAGTTCGAACCGCTCGCCGCACGTTGTGCACGCATATTCGTACACAGGCATCGCACCCTCCTCAGGTTATCGCTTCCCACTCCCGACGCCGCGCACGCCGTCTGGGACTGTGAGATTGTCCTCAAGTCGACACTTGTCGATGAGGATGTTGACGTTCTCGGTGACGCCGTGAGCGTCAGATAGGGCGAGCAGGTCGGCGACGTCCTGATCGCTCACCTGCGTGAAGTCTCGATAGAACTGGCCCACGGCGCTGAAGCCCCCGGGAGCTTCGAGACACACGACCTCGTCGACAAGCTGGGCCATCTCAGCGATCGTCTCCGCCGGCGCGAGCGGCACTGCCACGACGATTCGGCGCGCTTTCTCGCGGCGGAGGAAGTCAACCGCAGCTCGAGCCGTGAATCCGGTGGCGAGGCCGTCATCAACGAGGATGACGGTGCGACCCATCACCGGCTCTCGCGGCCGTGCCCGACGATACCGTTGTACGCGCTGAGCCATCTCAGTCTCCTCGCGGGCGATGACCTCATTCACGTCCGCGTCGGTGAGCCCCGCGGCTGCGATGACCGATGCGTTGAGGGTGCGAACACCGCCTTCGCCGACAGCCCCCATGCCCAATTCGGGCTGCCACGGAACGCCAAGCTTGCGGACCACGAGGATGTCGAGGGGAGCATCGAGTGCAGCGGCCACCTCGAAGGCGACCGGCACTCCGCCACGGGGAAGAGCGATCACGAGGGGATCGTCGAATTGGGACGTGGCCAGCAGCTGCGCAAGACGGCGGCCCGCCTCCCTGCGGTCGGCGAACACTGTGATGTCGCCGCGCGCGTCGCGAAGTCGGCCCCAGAGGTCCAGACCGTCGGCGACCCGCTCGGTCACCGAGGCTTGGCCGGACTCATGTTCTGACATCGCTGCGCTCCTTGCAGGTGTGGCAAGCAAAGTGCGGCAAACCGCCTGGCCGACCCAGAGCCGAATGGCATCAGCCTCCGGGGCCTTGGTCCCGGTGGCAGGACGCACCGGGCCGCTCTCCCAGGCGCGGCCACAGGCGGGCCGCCGGTCCCGGCAGAGCCTTTAGCGGCGCCCGCGCCGCGAAACCGTCGAGCGCCGCGAGCATGCGGTCGAGAAACGCGGGGTCGAGCCAATCTCCTCGCGCCACCCCAGAGGCCGCCTCGAGGCGGCTCGGGCGAACGTCATGCGTGTCATGGCCGTTCGCCTCTGGTGGCAGCGCTCTGGGGGCACGACGCTGGGACACTCGATCAACATGCGAACACGGGCCGGATGAAAGGAGGCCGAAAATGGTCGCTTCCACGGGAAGGGAGGTTGTGCGCTCCAGTGAGGAGATCGAAAGAATCCCTCATGAGCCGCTGGAACCCGGGATGATGGGCGTCGTCAACGCAATTGTGCGCGAACATTGGGGCACGTACGCCGGCGTGATGCTCGTCGCATCCGGCTGCCGACTCCCGGAGCACCGCCACCCGACGATGAGCCACCACGTCTTCGTCCTCGCCGGAAGGGTCGAGGCGTTCGGCAGGACGCTGGGTCCTGGGTCGTACTGGTTCGTGCCCTCGGGAGAGGCCCATCACGTTCGCGGCCTGCCGCCAGACGGATGCACCCTGGGCTACGTCGACGTGCCCGACCAGTCGTAGAGGTTGCCTGGCCGTTGGTTAGGCTTCGGGCTCCGACTATCTGGGGGCGCCATCCATGCGGTCTGAGCCCACGACGATCGTTCTGGCGACGGACGGAGCTCCGGCCAGAGCCGACGCTTGCGCTGCTGCTGCGGACCTTGCCCGAGCGCCGATCCTGTTCGTCTCTGCACCGCTGCTCCGGCCGGCTAGAACGCGAGGCTCAGGCACATGAACACCGAGGGCTTGGCCCGCCTGATCGAGCTGCCCCGAGAGGAGATCTTTGCCGCACTGGGCTCACGCCCGGAGGGCCTCACGTCAGACGAGGTCCGAGAGCGCGCGGCACGGTTCGGTCCCAACGCGATCGTTGAGACGCGCGGCCCGGGCCTGGTGCGGCGGCTCGGCGGCCAGTTCGTCCACCTCTTCGCCCTGCTTCTCTGGGCTGGAAGCATCCTCGCCATCCTCGCCGGTGAGGTCACTCTCGCCGCGGCGATTGCCGCCGTGGTCGTCATCAACGGTCTCTTCGGCTTCTGGCAAGAAAACCGTGCCCAGCGCGCCGTAGCGGCCCTGCGGCGCCTGCTGCCCGAGAGCGCGCTGCTCGTTCGTGGCGGACGCGAGCAGTCAGTTCCCGCACCCGAATTGGTCCCGGGTGACGTCATCCTCGTTGGAGAGGGCGACCGGATCTCCGCCGACTCGTGCTTGGTCGACTCAGTCGACCTGCGCGTGGACCAATCGGCCCTGACCGGCGAGTCCCATCCGGTCCACAAGGCCCCCGGGCCGGAGTCCCGCTTGGACCGGGTGGCAGACGCTCACAGCCTGATTCTCGCTGGCAGCACGGTGACGTCGGGGAGCGGCCGCGGCGTGGTCGTACGCACCGGAATGGTCACCGAGTTCGGCCGCATCGCCCACCTGACCCAGGCCGTCAGCGATGAGATCAGCCCTCTCCAACGGGAGGTCGCCGATGTCGCCCGCCGGGTCGCATTGCTGTCGGTGGTGATGGGCGTGTTCTTCTTCGTGGTCGGATTCGTCTCCGCCGGGCTGTCACTGCGCGATGGGGCAATCTTCGCGGTAGGGATCGTTCTCGGTAACGTGCCGGAGGGATTGCTGCCGACCATGACGCTATCTCTGGCCATGTCGGTGCAGCGCATGGCCCGACGCAAGGCGATCGTGAAGCGCCTCTCGTCGGCGGAAACCCTCGGCTCGTGCGATGTCATCTGTACCGACAAGACGGGCACCATCACCAGCAACGAGATGACAGTGCGCGAACTGTGGACCGCTGGGGGAGCGGCGGCCACGCTGTCCGGAGCCGGCTACGAGCCTGTCGGGCGAATCACGTTCACGCACCGAGAAGCGCCCGCCGACGACGCGGCAACAGTGCTTCCTCTGCTCCGCATCGGGATGCTCTGCAACGCCGCGCGGCTGCGGGGCGCGAGCGAAGGGACCGGCTGGAGCGTGATTGGAGATCCCACCGAAGGAGCGCTCCTCGTCGCGGCGGCCAAGGTGGGGTTGGAGCGTGAACACGAGCTCGCGATCCGGCCCTTGATCCGCCAGCTGGCCTTCGATCCCCGGCGCAAGCGGATGTCCACGGTGCACCGCACACCCGACAACGCAAGTGGAGCGGTCGCCTACGTCAAGGGCGCGCCGCGGGAACTGCTCGCCCATTGCACACACGCGCTGATCGCGGACCGCGAGGTCCCGTTGAGTTCCGACCTGCGGGCTACGGCGATCGCGGAGAACGATCGGATGGCCAGCTCGGGCCTTCGCGTCCTCGCTATGGCGTACCGGGCGCTGTCCGCCTCCGTGGCGAGCCGGCTCGCCACACTGAGCCCTGGAGTCGTCGAGGACGAGATGGTCTTCGTCGGACTGGCGGCGATGCACGACCCACCCCGCCCCGAGGTTCGCGATGCCGTCATGCGCTGCCATGGTGCCGGCATCCGCGTGATCATGATCACCGGTGACTACGGCCTGACCGCTGAGGCCGTCGCCGCCGAGGTCGGTATCATCCGTGACGGGGCATCCCGGATCATCGACGGGGCCGAGCTCGACACCATCAGCGACGAACAACTCGGGCGGCTGCTTGGCGATGGTGCGTCGATCTTCGCGCGGACCACCCCGGAGCACAAGCTTCGTATCGTCGCCGAACTGCAGTCGATGGGCAGCGTCGTGGCGGTGACCGGTGATGGCGTCAACGACGCGCCCGCATTGAAGAAGGCCGACATCGGCGTCGCCATGGGGCGCGGCGGAACAGATGTTGCCCGTGAGGCGGCTGATATGGTCATCCTCGACGATAACTTCGCCACCATCGTCGCTGCCGTCGAAGAGGGCCGCGCCATCTTCGACAACATGCGCAAGTTCATCGTCTACATCTTTGCCCACCTTTCGCCGGAGGCGATCCCTTTCATCTTCTTCGCTCTGTTCCACACACCGCTGCCACTCATGGTGCTTCAAATCCTCGCCATCGATCTCGGCACCGAGACGCTGCCGGCTCTCGCCCTGGGCGTCGAGCGTGCAGAGCCCGACGTGATGAAGAGGCTGCCGCGCCGTCGATCCGAGCACTTGCTGGACAGCGCGACGCTGGTGCGCGGCTACGCCTTTCTCGGCGGAATGAGCACGGTGATCGTGCTCGCCGCTTTCTTTGCGTTCCTGTTCCAGCACGGCTGGCATTGGGGGCAGCGCAACACCGCCAGCGCGACGGTCGCGGCAGGGGCGACCACCGTTGTCTTTCTGGCAATCGTCATCCTCCAGGTCGGCAACGCGTTCGCTTGTCGCACCGAGCGCACCTCCGCATTCGCTCGCGGTTTGCTGTCCAATCGATTCCTGCTGTTGGGCGTGCTCTTCGAACTGCTCTTTGCTGCCGCCCTGATCTACACCCCGCCCTTTCAGAGGCTGTTCGGCACTGCGGCTCTCGACCCTCGGTGGTGGCTTGTGCTCGCTGCGTTCATCGGCCCCGTCTTCGCGGTCGAGGAGATCCGAAAGCTGTTGCTGCGACGGAGATCCCGTGACCAGGGCGAGGCTGGCAGCCTGCCGTAGGCTGCAGCGACGACGCAGGGTAGCCGACGTGCGACCACCCTGCGTTGGTGCCGAGCGGCCCGCCTCCCAGAGCACAATGACCCTGGTGCGGCGGTGATGGTGGCTGCGATTCTGGCCCCGTCTGAGGCAACATGAATGGGAGGAGCCAGGTGGCCATCAAGCGGATCCTCGTCGCCACCGACGGCTCGGCGACCGCTCAGGCAGCGCTGGCCTGGGCAGCGGACCTTGCCGTACCCCTTGGCGCGGAGGTGGTGGTGATCGCGGTGATCGACATTGCCATGCTCTATCCCGGTGCCCCGTTCCTCCCGGTGAGCGAAGAGCAGATGCGCGAGCGTCTCGACAAGGAGTTGAACGATGCGTGGACGGAGCGGATGCGAGACAGGGGCGTCCCGTTCCGTACTCTGCTTGGAGAGGGCAACCCTGCCGCTGTCATCGTCAAGACGGCCGCTGCCGAAAAGGCCGACCTCATCGTCATGGGCTCGCGCGGCCATGGTGGCTTCACCGAACTCGTGATCGGCAGCGTTGCCCACCATGTGACGCATCACGCCAGGATCCCGGTTGTGGTCGTACCGCCCGGTGCTGTGACCGCCGAGCAGGCCGAGGACGAGGTGGCGCGGGTGGAGCGGAGCGAGCCACCGGGACCGGTGCAACCCGAGCGTCCGCCGGCTGATGGCGGCTAGCCTCGCCCCCAGCCATTCGCGCCGCGCGGTGCGGTGCGCAGTCGCTCTCCCGGCGCCGATCGCCCGGCGATTCGAGGCGATCGTTTTCGATTGGGACGGGACCGCCGTTCCCGACCGGCAGGCCGACGCCGCGCCGGTGCGCGCGCTCGTCGAGGAGGCGTGCGCGCTGGGCATGGACCTCGCCATCGTCAGCGGGACACATGTCCGCAACGTCGACGGTCAGCTCGCTGCGCGGCCCACCGGGCCGGGGCGGCTGCTCCTCTGCCTGAACCGCGGATCCGAGGTGTTCGCCGTCGGCCGAGGAGGTCCCCGGCTGGTACACCGGCGCATCGCAACCCACCAAGAGGATGCCGCGCTCACCGCCGCCGCCGAGCTGACGGTTCAGCGGCTCGCCGATCGCGGAGTGGGTGCGGTGATCGTGTCGCAGCGGCTCAACCGCCGCAAGATCGACCTGATTCCCGAGCCGGCGTGGGCTGAGCCGCCGAAGGCGCGCATCGGCGAGCTCCTCGACGCCGTAGAGCGTCGCCTTCGCGCCCGTGGAGTGCGGTCGCTGCGGGGCGCAGTGGAGATCGCGCGTCGCGCCGCTGCCGACGTCGGCCTCCCCGACGCACGCGTGACCAGCGACGTCAAGCACGTGGAGATCGGCCTCACCGACAAGTCGGACTCGGGCGCATGGGTGGTCAGCGACCTGTGGTCTCGAGGGGTCGCTCCCGACCTCGTGCTGGTCGCCGGCGACGAGATGGGCGAGCTTGGGGGCCTTCCGGGGAGCGACTCGCTCATGCTGGTCACCGAGGCGCCCGGCGTCACCGCGCTGTCGGTCGGCGTTGAGCCGCGCGGAGTCCCTGCTCACGTCATTCACATTCGCGGCGGTCCGGCTGCTTTCCTGGGCGTCCTCGAGGACCAGGTCAAGCGCAGGAAGCGTGGCGACGTGCCGCGAGTGACCGCTGACCCGACCTGGTCGCTGCACATCACCGGCGTCGACGACCGGCTCGAGCGCGCTCACGAATCCCTGCTCTGCGTCGCCGATGGCCGTCTGGGCAGCAACGGAGCGCCCCTGGTGGCGCATCCGGCGGCGGCACCATCGGTCGTGCTGGCAGGCGCCTACGAGGGCGACGGCGCCGACATCGCCCTGGTCGCGTGCCCGCGCTGGAACAGGCTGGCCGGCGGCCTGAGCGCGCCGGCCACGCTGCACCGGACCCTCGACCTTCGCACCGGTCTCATTCATCACCGGTGGGACGCATCGATGGGCAGGGTCGAGGCGGTCGCGTTCTCGTCGCTGGTGAGGCCGGCCACCGCCGTCCTCCGCGTCTCAGGAGTCGGCGGACCGCGGCCCGAGGTGCTGCCGCTCTCAACGGACGATCAGGCCGCATCCTCCCCTCGGAGCAACGACCTCCGATGGATCACGAGCGAGGCGAGTGCGGGTGCAGGGCAGGTCGTGGCGTCCGCGGTGACCCGGGCCACCGGCCCCGTCGCGGTGGAGCGGCTGGCCGTCTACGCGCTGCAATCGGACGCCAGCCAGGCCGCCTCCAGGTTGCGCTCGGGACGCCGGGCCGGGTTTGAGCGCCTTCTCGTGGAGCAGCGCATGGCATGGGCGAAGCGTTGGGCGAGCGCCGACATCGTCATCGAGGGAGACGATGCCCTGCAGCAGGCGGTCCGGCTGGGGCTCTCCACCCTGATGGCGTCGGCGGCGGACGTGGGTGAGGCAGCCGTCGGGGCGCGCGGGCTGACCGGCGAGGCATATCGCGGCCACGTCTTCTGGGATACCGACGTCTTCGTCCTGCCCTTCCTCGCGGCAACCCATCCCGCCGCTGCACGCGCCGTCCTCGAATACCGAGTGCGCCGCCTGCCCGCGGCGCTCGCCGCAGCACGCGCCAGGGGACGGTCGGGCGCGCGATTCCCATGGGAGTCCGCCGCGGATGGCGGCGACGTCACGCCGCACTGGGGAAGCGACCGCCTTGGCAACGCCACCCGAATCCGCACCGGGGAGATGGAGGAACACATCGTTGCCGATGTCGCCTGGGCCGCCGCCTGTTACCAGGGTTGGACGGGCGACCCCATGTTCGCCGGCGGACCGGGCCGGGTGCTCCTTGTGGAGACCGCCCGCTACTGGGCCTCGCGAATCGAGGCAGATTCGAATGGCCGCGGGCATATCCGTCAGGTCATCGGTCCCGACGAGTACCACGAAGAGGTCGACGACAACGCATTCACCAATGTGATGGCTCGTTGGAATCTTCGTACCGCCGCCGACGCAGCCGCAACCTCAGTCCCCGCCGCGGAGCGGCGGCGGTGGCTCGGGATCGCCGACTCGCTGGTCGACGGCTATGACGAGGCGACGGGACTGTACGAGCAGTTCGCCGGCTTTCAACGGCTCGAACCGCTGATCATCAGGGACCTCACCCCTCAGCGCCCGGTGGCCGCCACCATGCTGCTCGGGGCCGAGCGTGTGGCGGGCGCACAGGTGATCAAACAGGCAGACGTCCTGATGCTCCATCACATGGTCCCCGACGAGGTGGCGCCGGGCTCATTGGTCGCCAACCTGGACTTCTATGAACCGCGCACCGCTCACGGCAGTTCGCTGTCTCCGGGGATCCACGCCGGACTCTTCGCTCGGGCCGGCCGCCTTGCGGATGCGCTGGCCGCGCTCCGCCTGACAGCTCGGATCGACATCGACGACCTCAGTGAGAGCAGCGCTGGCGGCCTGCACCTTGGAGCCATGGGCAGCCTGTGGCAGGCGCTCGTCCTTGGCTTCTGCGGCGTTCGGCCGCAGGGCGACGCGCTGCGTATCGATCCCCATCTGCCCGCGGAGTGGTCGGCGCTGGAGGTGCGGCTGCGCTTCCGAGCGAGCAACGTTCGAATGCGCATCGAGTCGAGCAAGCTCACCGTCTGGGCGACCCCGCCCGCGAAGATCGTCTGGGACGAGAGCGTTGTGGAGGTGGACGCGATGGGCCACCAGTTCGGGATGGCCGAGCGGAAATCATGAGGAGAGGAGCGTGAGCAGGGTCATTGCTGCCGTCGACGACAGTGCGCAGGCTCTCGCCGTGGTCAGGACCGGCGAGGCGGTGGCGAGCTTGTGCGGGAGCACGCTCGAGGTCGTCCACGTCTGCGCGGGAGAAGACGATACGGCGCCTGCAGGACTCGCGTCTGGCGGGCACGAGGTGCGTCTGCTCAGAGGTCTCGGGAGCAGGGCAATCGCCGAGGCGGCGGCCGACCGAGATGTCGCGGCCGTCATCGTCGGTACCGGCCGCGCGCGCCCAGCCGAGGCCTTCGTCGGCAGCTGCGCACAGCAGGTCATCACCGCGGTCCCAGTTCCAGTCGTGGTGGTCCCGGCCCACGCCAGGGCGCCGACGACGATCCGGCGGATCCTGATCCCACTGGACGGGACGCGCGCTTCGAGTGACGCTCTCCGCCGTGCGATGGAGCTCAGCGCCCAAGCCGACGTCCGCCTCATCGCCCTCCATGTCCACACCGATGCGTCGCTGCCGATGTTCAGCGACCAACCGCATCACGAGGTACGGGCGTGGAGTGCCGAGTTCATCCGCCGGCACGCGCTCCCGATGTCGGCCGAATCACCGCTGCGGCTGCGTGTGGGCCAAGCCGGCACTGAGGTGCTCGCCGCCGCCGTGCAGGAGGGGGCCGACCTCATCGTGCTCGGGTGGCGGCAGGACCTCTCAGCTGGCCGGGCGGCGGTCGTGCGCTCCACGGTGCTGGGCGCGACGGTCCCAGTCCTGCTGATCCCCACGCAACGGGAAGCGCAGAATCACTACCCCGTTGTGAACACCCGTGGGCGCGCCGCAGCCGCAGCTCCATATCCGGCTTCCCGACCGGAATCGAGGTAGTCGCCGCCACGTCGATCCGTGCCACACCAAGTCGGGACCAATGGCCCTTCCGCAGCCGATGCGCTCGTCCTACCGTCGTGATGGACAGTCAGCTCAAACGGGGCGGAAGCTCATGAGAACCGACAGGACGATGCGACATCCGAATGTGGTGCACGACCCCGTCGGGGATGCGATGGGCTGGCTCCTCGTCCTGTTCGATCAGGAGCGCGGACGGGTTTTCGAAGCCGCACCCGAAGGGTTCGCGGAATGGGAGCCGATCACCTCGCGTGAGGAGGTGGTGAACCCGGAGCGGCGGTGGAAAGGGATGGGGGCCCGCTACGGTCGCCACGGGCAGCACGTGGCGGCGGGATCTCACGCTGAGGCCCACCGCGCTGAGGTCCAGCGGGAGCACGCGCGGGCCGTCGCCACTGTCGTGAACGATCACTTGCACCGGTATCCCGACGCGCGCATCTTCGTCGCCGGCCCGGTCAGAGACCGCGCCGCCCTCATCGCCGCTCTCCCTCGGTCGGCCCGCAGAGTGGCCGGTCAGCTGTCGATTCCAATGTTCGAGACATTGCCCGAGGTGGCCGTTCGATTCCGCACGGCGCTGGACGCTCTTGCCAAAAGGGTGACGGCCGTGACCGGCGAAGGTTGCACAACCATCGCGTCGACCACCGGGAGGTGAGGGCCCATGGCCGGCCTCTTGTCACCGCCAGCATGGCACCCGACGGCGCGTGGCGGGGATCGCTTGAGGGTGGCGATCATCGCGCCTCCCTGGTACCCGCTGCCTCCACGGGGGTACGGTGGCGTCGAGCTCGTCGTGAGCCTCCTGGTTCGGGGACTCCGTGCTCGAGGCGACGAGGTGGTGGTGGTCGGCGCCGAGTGCTCGGCGCCCGGCACCGTCGAATTGGCACCCGCCGTCTGGGAAGCTGATCTCGGAGGTAGGTACGGACCGGTCCGTGAGCTGACCTACCTTGCGCGGGTGTCGGCGCGGCTGCACCGCGACGGTCCCTTCGACGTCATCCACGATCACAGTGGCTTTGCCGGCCTCCTCGCAACCACCTTGATGGGGATCGCTCCGGTCGTCCACACCGTGCACGGTGTCCTCGGCGAGCCGGAACGGACCTTCTACCGCGCGATGCAGGATCGCGCCGAACTGGTGGCGATCAGTTCGGCTCAACGCGCCAGCGCGGCGGAACTATCCTGGGTCTCGACAATCCACAACGCCGTCGACACCGACTCGTTGCTGACCGTGGCGCCGGCGGACAAGGGTGGCTACCTTCTCTGCCTCGCGCGTGTGTGTCGAGAGAAAGGGCAACACGTGGCCATCGAGGTGGCGCGCCGGACCGGCCGGCGATTGGTTCTCGCCGGCAAGGTGGAGCCGACGCCCGACGGCGACCTCTACTTTCAAACCGCGGTGGCGCCGCACGTCGATGGGTCCCGGGTCATCTACCACCGCAACGTCGCCGGCCGCGAGAAGTCGGAGTTGATCGCGCGCGCGTCGGCACTGGTGGCACCGATTGCCTGGGAGGAGCCGTTCGGGTTGTCGGTGGTGGAGGCGATGGCCAGTGGAACCCCGGCAGTCAGCTACGGGCGTGGAGCCGCAGCAGAGCTCATCGACGACGGCGTGACCGGGTTTGCGGTGAGACCCGACGATGTGGAGGCGATGGCCGTCGCTGTGCTGGCGACGGCGGAGATCGACACTCGTCGGTGCGCTGACACTGCGCGGCGACGCTTCAACCCCGAGCGGATGGCCGGCGGGTACCATCGCGTGTACGCCGAGATCGCAGCGAGCACGCTCCGCAAGGCCGTGACGGCGTGACAGCAGGGGAGCGCAACGGGGAACGGGGAGAGGCCAAAGGGCCTTCAAGGTGCCGCCCTACGGCCCTAGCGATGGCCTGGGGTCGTGCGCACGCTCGGGGCATGGATGAGCAGATCGCTCTTGAGGATTTCGTGTCCCGGGGAGTGAGGGCGCGGCAGTCGCGCCTCTGTTCCTACGACCCAGGACTCATGCAGCAGTGTCCGTATGCCGTCATGGAGTGGCGGCACGGTGACCAGACCTGCCGATACTTCAGCGTCGCCCTGACCGACGGCGGCATGGAGGCGTTGTGTCGCAGGCCCCGCCACATCGAGCTGGCCGGCCGCGGGCACCGAACGTCTGAATCGCTGAAGGGATCCGGGCGGTCGGAGCGATTGGCGGGTGCCGCGGTGACGGCACGGAACATGGGGGACTGACGGTGCAGAAGCCGCGGATCATGCGGATATGGCTCGGCGGGCTGGTCGCCATCGGGGTCGGTCTGCTCGTTCTCCTCGTCGGCCTGGGTTTGATGCTGGGACTCAGCGGCACCTGGAGAGGACCAAGCAACAGCGTCACCTTCACGCCTAGGTACGACGCGTTCTTCTGGGCAACGGCAGCCATGATGGTCACCGGCGGCACCACCCTCATCGGGGGGGCGATCACGCAGTGTGTTGCGTGGATCGGAGCGCTGATGAACACCTTTCGCGCCCAGGACAAGACGTGGTTCGTTGCGCTTCTGGCGCTTGGCCTGCTCGGCTTCCAGTTTCCAGCGATGATCGCGTACCTCGTCGCCGGCCCTGACGTTCGTGACCTGCCGCCGACCTGGGCCCCGACCTCCGCGCCGCCACTGCCGCCGCCGCCGCCGATGATCCACCCGCAGTCGGTGTGACCAACTGACACCAGGGCACCTGGGCCGCCACGGATGGCGAGCCAGCACCCCGTGGAAGTGCACCCGAGGTCGAGGTCATCGCGGAGCACGGCCTCAGGGCGGGATCAAAGTCCCACGCCCTTTGTGACCCTTGGCCGTGGTGGACCAGCATTTCTCGATGGATGCTCACGGCATGACCAAGCACATCGTCATCCTCGGAGCGGGCACCGGCGGCACACTGGTCGCCAACCGCCTCCGTCGTCTCCACACCGACGAGGACGTGCGCATCACCGTCGTCGACCAGGACGGCGAACACCTGTACCAACCAGGGCTGCTCTTCGTTCCGTTCGGCCTCGCACATGGGGACAAGCTGGTGCGTCCGCGCCAGGACCAGTTGAACCGCGGCATTGAACTGCTGCAGGTGGCGGTGGAGCGGGTTGACCTCGCGGACAACCGCGTGGTGCTGGCTGATCAGCGAACCCTCGCCTACGACGTCCTCGTCGTTGCCACCGGAGCCACGCTGGTGCCGGGGGAGACCGACGGGCTCGTCGGGCCCGGGTGGATGGAGCGGGTGTTCACCTTCTACACGCTGGCTGGGGCAACCGCGCTTGCCGATGCGCTCGCACACTTCGATGAGGGGCGCCTCGTCGTCAACGTCGTCGACATGCCGATCAAGTGTCCGGTGGCGCCGCTCGAGTTCTGCTTCCTGGCGGATTGGTTCTTCCAGAGGCGCGGCGTCCGCGACCGGATCCAGATCACCTACGTGACGCCGCTGGACGGGGCGTTCACCAAGCCGGTGGCTTCGAAGATGCTCGGCTCGCTCCTGAAGGAGAAGGGTGTGGAGGTCGTCACCGAGTTCAATACGGGGACCGTTGACGGCGCCGGGGGACATCTGGTCGGCTACGACGGCAGAACGGTCGACTTCGACCTCGCGGTCGTCGTCCCCCTGCACGGCGGTGCGGACTACGTCGCCCGCTCACCGAGCCTCGGCGATGAGCTGAACTTCATCCCCACCAATGAGCACACGCTGCAGTCGCGGGTGCGGCCCAACGTCTTTGTGATCGGCGACGCAGCGGGCCTGCCCGCCTCCAAGGCGGGATCGGTCACCCACTTCGAGGGCGAGGTTGTCTGCGACAACGTGGACAGGTTCCTCGCCGGCGCAGAGCTGGTGGACGGCTACGACGGTCACGCGAACTGCTTCATCGAGACCGGCTTCGGCAAAGCGCTGCTGATCGACTTCAACTACGACACGGAGCCGCTCCCCGGTCATTTCCCGTACCGGATCGGGCTCCCCCTGCTCGAGGAGTCGCGGCTCAACCACCTCGGCAAGCTGATGTTCGAGTGGGTGTACTGGCACCTGCTCCTGCCCGGCCGGGACATCCCCGGCGTGGGTTCGACGATGCCCCGTTCCGGAAAGCGATTGGTCAAGACACACCAGGAGGTGAAGGCATGATCGACACAATGATGGCGCCGACAGTGACGCTTGCCGGGCTGACCGTCGACGTCAACGAAGAGGGGTTCTTCCTGCAACCCGAGCAGTGGGCCGAGACGATGGTTCCGGAGCTCGCGCGCGCAGAAGGCATCGCCGACCTCACCGACCGCCACTGGCAGGTCATCCGGTTCATGCGTCGGCAGTTCGAGGAGAACGGAACCGGTCCGACCGTGAGAGTCCTTGGCAAGACCTCCGGCGTGTCGATCAAGGAGCTCTACCAACTGTTTCCCAAGGGACCCGCGAAGGTGGCTGCGCGGATCGCCGGGATACCAAAGCCACGGGGGTGCATCTGATGACCACCGACGTGCTCGCACGACCGGCACCGGCCTCTAAACCTGAAACGATCACCAAGGTCTCCATCATCGTTTCGCGAGGATCACTGGACGGCGTGTATCCGGCCCTGATCATGGCCAACGGTGCCCGGGCCGAGGGCATCGAGGCAAACCTCTTCTTCACCTTCTTTGGCCTCGACGCCATCCATCGCAAGCGGCACGAGCACATCAAGATCTCCACCGTCGGCAACCCCGGGCTCCACCTGGCAACCTGGCTGGGCGGCGTGCCCGGCATGTCGTCGGTGATGACCCACTACCTCGCGCAGAAGATGGAGAAGCTCGACATCCCATCCATCCCCGAATTCGTCGAAATGATCGCCGACACCGGCGCCGGGCTGTATGCATGCAAGGCTTCGGTCGACCTGTTCGGACTGAGTCGTGAGGATTTCATCGACCAGGTCACGGACATCATCACCGTCGGCGAATTCTACGCGCAGGCCGCCGGTGGCCAGATCATCTTCACATGAATGAGCAACTTCTTCGCAACCCACGACCAAGACAGCGGGTTGAGGCTACCGCCCTCCGCAACAGGCAGCCATGAGCGCAATCGCATGTGTTGCTTTCGCAGACTCGGCGCGACGGGACGGCACAGTCACGACTGCCCGTAGACACTGCTATTGGCGGCACGCAGCACGCTGACGTAGCCCGCGCGCTCGTGTGCGGACTCGTCCGTGTCGGGCGGCACCGAGAGCATTCCGCGGAGCTCGGCGACTGTCGCAAATCCCTTGCGCTCCATCCAACTGGACAGGCCGGCAAGGAGTTCGGCCGCATACTCGGGGCCGTGCCGGAGCAGCGCTGAGGCGGTCATGACCACGTCTGCGCCGGCGAGGAGGAACTTGACGACGTCGTCCGGACCCTCGACGCCCGTCGTCGCAGCCAGTGCTGCTCGCACACGTCTATGCAAGATCGATATCCACGTGCGTGGCAACCGGGCTTCGGCCGGGCTGGACAGGTCGACAGTGGACACGACGGCGAGGGTCTCCGGGTCGATGTCCGGCTGCAGGAACCGGTTGAACAGCACGAGCCCGTCCGCCCCAGCCTCGTCCAACCGCAGCGCCATCTCGCCCGTCGAGCTGAAATATGGGCTGAGTTTGACCGCCACCGGCACGGTGACGGCGGCCTTCACCCGGGTCAGGATGTCGAGGTGGCGCTGCTCGACATCGCGGCCGGAGACGTGCGGGTCGCCGGGAACAAGATAGATGTTCAACTCGATCGCGGCAGCGCCGCAGTCCTGCATCGCCCGCGCGTAATCGACCCAACCGCCGGCCGTGACCCCGTTGAGGCTGCCCAACACCGGCACCTCAACGGCCGCTGCAGCGCGCTCCAGCAGGCGCAGATACCGGGTCGGGCCGACCTCCGTGTCGGCGTCGGTCGGGAAATATGAGAGCGACTCCGCGAAGCTCTCGGTGCCGGCGTCCGCCAGCCGCGCGTTCTGCGCCGCCTCACGGCGCAACTGCTCCTCGAAGAGGGAGAAGAGCACCACCGCGCCGATGCCGGCATCCGCCAAGCGCTGAACGCCGGCGACGGTCTGGGACAGCGGGGAGGGTGACGCCACGAGCGGGTTGCGCAGCCGGAGGCCCATGTAGTCGGTCGAAAGGTCCATCAGTGATCCTTGCGCGCGTCTGCCGGGAACCGTGGCGCGCCGCGACCTGCCATCTCCTCGTACAGCTTCCAGCGCTGCTCGACCGCCTGCTGGGCCAAGCCGAGCAGCCGTTCCGCCTCCGCCGGGTTTGTGTTCGCGAGGACGCGATAGCGCAATTCCCGGTAGATGTAATCGGACAGGGGGATGCGCGGCCGCGGCGAATCGAGCAGAAACGGGTTGCCGCCATCCGCGCGCACGACCGGGTCGTAACGGAGCAGCGGCCAGTGCCCACTCGCCACTGCGCGGTACTGCTGGTCGAGCCCGTCCCGCATCTCGATACCGTGCGCGATGCAGTGGCTGTAGGCGACGACCAGCGACGGCCCGTCGTAGGCCTCTGCCTCACGGAAGGCAGTCAGTGTTTGCTGTGGATCGGCGCCCATTGCGACCTGCGCGACGTACACGCTCCCATAGGCGATCGCCTGGAGGGGCAGGTCCTTCTTCGGCACGGTCTTCCCTGCCGCGGCGAACTTGGCGACGGCGCCGAGCGGCGTCGCCTTGGACATCTGCCCGCCGGTGTTGGAGTAGACCTCGGTGTCGAGCACAAGCACGTTCACGTTGCGTCCACTCGCCAGCACATGGTCGAGCCCGCCGGAGTCGATGTCGTACGCCCAGCCGTCGCCGCCGACTATCCACACGCTGCGCCGCACCAGGTGATCCGCAACGCTGCGCAGGTCGGTGGCGGTGGGCCCGTCCAGGCTCTCGAGCCGCCGTTTCACCTCGGCAACACGCTCGCGCTGCGCACGTAGCTCCGACTCGCGGAGCTGAGGCGCGATGAGAATGTCGTCCACCAGCTCGGTGCCGAGCACGTCCCTCAATTCTGTGAGGCGTTTCCGGGCCAACTCTGCGTGCTGGTCGGCACTGAGTCGGAAGCCGAGCCCAAACTCGGCGTTGTCCTCGAAGAGGGAGTTCGACCAGGCTGGCCCTCGCCCTTCGGCGTCAGTCGTCCATGGTGTGGTGGGCAGGTTGCCCCCGTAGATCGACGAACAGCCGGTCGCATTGGCAACCATCAGCCGATCACCAAACAGCTGCGAGAGGAGCTTGATGTAGGGCGTCTCTCCACAGCCGGTGCAGGCGCCGGAGAACTCGAAGAGCGGCTCCAGGAACTGCGTGCCGCGCACGGTGCCGAAGTCCACACGGGACCGGTCGGCCAGTGGCAGCGTCTCGAAGAACGCGATGTTGTCGCGCTCGGCGGCAACCAGGGGTTCGCGTGGCGCGAGGTTGATCGCCTTGCGCGCCGGCTCGCCTGGCGCCAGGGCCGGGCAGACTTCGACGCACAGAGCGCATCCGGTGCAGTCCTCGATGTACACCTGGAGCGTGTAGCGCGTATCGGGGAGGCCGCGAGCCTCGAGCGGAATGGAACGGAAGGGGGTGGGTGCGCCTGCCAGCCAGGACTTGTCGT
This sequence comes from Candidatus Dormiibacterota bacterium, assembly GCA_003153125.1. GTDB lineage: Bacteria > Chloroflexota > Dormibacteria > Aeolococcales > Aeolococcaceae > Aeolococcus. The sequence goes on from PLWW01000083.1 coordinate 82,060, forward strand.
AGTACCTGGACCGGATCACGCTGTGCGGGCACACGAAGCTGCAATTGCCGCACTGGATGCACAGGTCCTGGTCCCAGACCGCGACGAGTTCGGACATGTTGCGTTTCTCGTACGCCGCGGTCCCGCTCGGGTAGGTGCCGTCCACCGGCAGCGCGCTGACCGGCAGCTGGTCACCGCGACCGGCGATCATCGCCGCGGTGACGCTGCGGACGAACTCCGGCGCATCCGCCGGGACAACCGGCGGCAGCTCGCGCGTGGCCGTGACCCGATCGGGCACCTCGATCCGGTTCAACCCCTCCAGCGCGCGTTCGACCGCCGCCTCATTGCGTTCCACGACCTCGACACCGCGCCGGCCGTAGCTCTTGGCGATCGCCGCCTTGACGCGGGCGATTGCCTCCTCGCGCGGCAGGACGCCGGAGATGGCGAAGAAGCAGGTCTGCAGGACGGTGTTGGTCCGCCCGGCAAGACCGACCTCGCGGGCGATCCGGCCGGCGTCGATCGCGTACAGGTTGATGCGCTTGGCGATGATCTGCTCCTGAACCGGGCGGGACAGCGCGTCCCAGACCGCTTCCGGCGGGTGCGGGCAGTCGAGGAGGAGGGTGGCGCCGGTCGCGGCGCGGCCAAGCATGTCGACCCGGTCGAGCGATGCGAAGTGATGGCAGCCGACGAAGCTCGCCTGCTGGACAAGGTAGGGCGCTCGGATGGGCTGGGAGCCGAAGCGCAGATGCGACACGGTTTGAGAGCCCGACTTCTTTGAGTCGTAGACGAAGTAGCCCTGCGCGTGCAGGCGCTCCTCCGACCCGAGGATCTTGATCGTGTTCTTGTTCGCGCCGACCGTGCCATCCGAGCCCAGACCGTAGAAGACCGCGCGGACGGTGCCGGGCGGCTCGATGTCCAACGACGCGTCAAACGGCAGACTCGACCCCGAGACGTCGTCGTCGATGCCGATGGTGAACCCGCGTCGCGGCCGTTGACGCTCCATTTCCGCAAACACCCCGGCGGCCATGCCCGGGGTGAACTCCTTCGACGACAGCCCATACCGGCCGCCGACGACCAGCGGCATGACGGCCCGTTCGCCGTCCGCGTGCGACTCCGCCAGCGTGGCGACCACGTCGAGGAAGAGCGGCTCGCCGCTCGCTCCGGGCTCCTTGGTCCGATCGAGCACGGCGATACGGCGCACGGATGCAGGCAGCGCCTCGACCAGCGCTCGGGCCGGGAATGGCCGGAACAGCCGCACCTGAAGCACCCCCACCCGCTCGCCACGCTCATTGAGGTAGGCCACGGTTTCCCGGACGGTCTCGGCGGCCGAGCCCATCACGATGACCACCCGCTCGGCCTCAGGGTGACCGGCGTAGTCGACGACGTGGTAGCGGCGGCCGGTACGCTCGGCAAGTTGGGCCATCGCGTCCTCCACGACGCCCGGCGTGCGAGCGTAGAACGGAGTCACCGTCTCCCGCGCCTGGAAGTAGACGTCCGGGTTCTGCGCGGTGCCGCGGATGAACGGCCGGTCCGGAGACAGCGCCCGCCCGCGATGTGCGCGGATCAACTCCTCCGGTACAAGAGCGCGCAGGTCGTCGTCGGACAGCAGCTCGATGGTGTTCAACTCGTGCGAGGTGCGGAACCCGTCGAAGAAGTGCACGAAGGGCACCCGCGTCCGCAGCGTGACCGCCTGCGCCACCAGTGCGAGGTCATGCGCCTCCTGGACCGAGGCCGAGGCGAGCATTGCGAAGCCGGTCTGCCGCATCGCCATCACGTCAGAGTGGTCGCCGAAGATGGACAGGCCCTGCGCCGCCAACGACCGGGCGGCGACGTGCACCACGACCGGGGTCAGCTCACCCGCGATCTTGTACATGTTCGGGATCATCAGCAGCAGACCCTGCGAGGAGGTGAACGTCGTGGCCAGCGCCCCGCCCTGCAGCGCGCCGTGCAAAGCCCCGGCTGCACCGCCTTCGCTCTGCATCTCCATCACGGAGGGCACGCTGCCCCACACGTTGGGCTGCCGGTGACTGGCCCACTCGTCCGCCAGCTCCGCCATCGGCGACGACGGCGTGATCGGGTAGATGCAGCAGACCTCGTTGAGCCGGTAGGCGACGGACACTGCAGCCTCGTTGCCATCGATCGTCGCGCGCATCACGCTGGCTCCGGGACCATCTCGATCGCGTGGACAGGGCACTGCTCAAAACACGCGCCGCAGCCCGTGCAACGGTCGTAGTCGAACTTGTAGCGGTGTCCGACGCCCAGTTTGATCACCGCAACCTCTGGGCACGCGCCGAGGCAGCCGTCGCACTCGAAGCAATTGCCGCACGACAGGCACCGGCGCGCCTCATACGTCGCCTCTTCTTCGGAGAGGCCGCCGACCACCTCGCCGAAATCGGCAACGCGCTCCCCAGCCGCGAGTTCGGGCTGCTGTCGACGGGCCGCGTCGCCGAAATACCACAGGTGCAAACTGTCGAACGTGGCCAGTTCGTGCTTTGGCGGGCTTGCGGCCACGGCGCCACGCAGGTACGCGTCTATGTGGCGTGCAGCCTTCTTGCCGTGCCCGACGCCGACCGTCACGGTGCGCTCGCTCGGCACCATGTCGCCACCCGCGAACACGCCGGGACATCCGGTCATCAGAGACGACGACACCAGCACGGTGCCGTCCGGCTCGAATTCCACCCCCGGGACCTCACGCAGGAACGCGGTGTCCGTCTGCTGGCCGAGCGCCAGGATCACGGTGTCCGCGGCAAGCGTCTCGAACCGTCCGGTCGGGCGCGGGTATCCGGACTCGTCCAACTCCATGACCTCAACCGTCAGTGCTGGGCCGTCGAAGGCCGTGATCGTCCGAAGCCAGTTGATCCGAACGCCTTCTCGCTCGGCGTCCTCAGCCTCTTCGACGTGGGCCGGCATCTGGGCGCGGGTGCGGCGGTAGACGATGAGAGCCTCGTCCGCACCCAGCCGACGGGCAACCCGGGCGGCGTCCATCGCGGTGTTGCCGCCACCGTAAACCGCGACGCGCCGCCCGACCACTGGCCGCTCGCCAGAGGCGACGCTGCGCAGGAACGAGACTGCGTCCACGATGCGTGCGGCATCCCGGGCCGGGATATCGACGCGCTTGGACAGGTGGGCACCCACCGCCACGAAGACTGCGTCGAACCCGCCCTCCCGCTGCTCCGCCGCGAGGTCCTCGACCCGGTGCTCACAGATGATCCGCACGCCCAGTGCCGTGATCCGGGTCAGCTCGGCGTCGAGGATCTCGCGGGGCATCCGATACGACGGGATGCCATACCGCATCATCCCGCCGGGTTCGGCGCCCGCGTCTCGGATCTCGACCTCGTGGCCGAGCCGGGTCAGGTGGTAGGCCGCGGACAACCCACTCGGCCCAGCCCCTATGACAAGAACACGCTTACCGCTGCTGGTCGGCGGGGGGTCGAGCCTCCAACCGCGCTCCAGCGCGAGGTCGCTGAGGAACCGCTCGACAGAGTGGATCGAGACTGCGCTATCGAGGTTCGCACGGTTGCAGACGCTCTCGCACGGGTGGTAGCAGACCCGCCCGTGGATCGCCGGGAAAGGGTTGTCCTGCACCAGCTCACGCCACGCCTCCTCGTGGCGGCCAGCCTGGGCGTGGGCGAGCCAGGCCTGGATGTTCTCCCCAGCCGGGCAGCCTGCGTTGCACGTCGGCAGGAGGTCCACGTAGACGGGGCGGCGCTCCCGGACCGGCCCGGCGCGGACACGCCCGTGCAGCAGATCCGGCAGTGGCGTGACGTCTCGCGGCAGCCCGGTCATTCCGCCGGGCTCCGCGTCGCCCCGGCGTCTCGCTGCGGACGGGTAGCCACGTCAGCAGAGTACTCGCTTAGCGGAGGCCAGCCTGCAGTGCTGGCACAACATCCGTCCTGCGCGGCCTCGGGGCGAGCGAGGGTGTCGGCGGATCCGGCTGCGCCTGACGCCATTGGCGCCGTCACCCCTGCGCTGCGGCGACGCTGTTCACTCATGGTCATGCGTCGCCCATCGGTCCTGTCGGCTTCAGTCGCTCCGCGGTCGAGGCGGTGGCGAAGGACTGAGAGACGTGGCTCATCGCACCGTCGCCACCGTTGAATAAGCGGGTACGTCAGTTCCCACCGTCGGCGCGGAAGATCGGCCACCCCGTCTCCGTTTCCCACTCGGTGGGGTCCGGGGTGTCGTGCCAGTCGTGCAGGTAGTACTCACGCAGCGGCCCATCGACGCTGATCTCGTGACCGGTCACCCCGGAGAGACTGATCAGGTCCTCGCGAGGGCGAGGCCGCTTTCAGGATCGAACATGTGCAGGCGCCGTGGTTCCGCCCTCAGCACAACCTCCTCGCCGACCTTGAGGTTCACGTCGGTGTCGACGATGGCCACGATGTCGCGGTCGCCGCTCTGCGCGTGGATCAGCTCGTCGTTGCCCAGGAACTCGATGACGTCGACGGTGGCGGTCAGTCTCAGACCCGGTCCGTCGGGGCTGCCGACGTCGAGGTGCTCAGGGCGCACACCGAGCATGATCGAGCCGCCGGCGCGGTCGCGCAGTGCGGCCGCCTGGGCGTCGTCGAGCTTCACGGTCGCGCCATCGCCGCTGAGTTGCGGCTCCCCGCCCTTCTGGTCGAGCGTCATGGCGACGAAGTTCATCGAGGGCGACCCGATGAAACCCGCGACGAATCGATTCTGTGGGGCTTCGTACAGCTCGCGCGGTGTACCCACCTGCTGGAGCACGCCCTCGTTGATGACGGCGATGCGGTCGCCCATGGTCATCGCCTCGACCTGGTCGTGCGTCACATAGATCATCGTCGCGGTGAGGCGCTGATGCAGACGGGCGATCTCCGCGCGTGTCTGTACGCGCAGCTTGGCATCGAGGTTGGACAGTGGCTCGTCCATGAGGAAGGCTGCGGGCTCGCGGACGATGGCGCGACCGAGCGCGACGCGCTGCCTCTGCCCCCCGGACAGGGCGCCCGGACGGCGCTCGAGGAGGCGCTCAAGGTCGAGGATCCGGGCGGCCTCGTGCACCGCCTTGTCGATCTGCTCCTTGGGCGTCTTGCGGAGCTGCAGACCGAACGCCATGTTGTCGTACACGGTCATGTGAGGGTAGAGCGCGTAGCTCTGGAAGACCATCGCGATGTCACGGTCGCGAGGTTGAAGGTTGTTGACGACGCGGTCGTTGATGCGAACCTCGCCATCGCTGATCTCCTCGAGACCCGCGATCATGCGAAGGGCCGTGGTCTTGCCGCAGCCGGACGGGCCGACGAGGCAGACGAACTCACCGTCGGCGATGTCGAGGTTGAGCTTGTCGACGGCGACCGTGCCGGCAACGTATCGCTTGGTCAGATCGTCAAGAACGACACGTGCCACTTGCTGCCCTCACTTGACCGCCCCGGCAAGCATGCCGCGGACAAAATATCTCTGGAAGCTGAAGAACACGATGAGCGGAACGATGATCGAGATGATCCCACCGGTGGACACAATCCAGTAGTTGGAGGCCAGTTCGCGCACCTGGTCGAAGAGGAAGACTGTCAGGGGTGCGTGGGCGTTGCCACCGAGGAAGATCAGGGCGACCAGGAGGTCGTTCCACACCCAGATGAACTGGAAGATGGCCAGTGACGCCGCGGCTGGAACACCAAGGGGCAGGACGACCCGCCGGAAGAGCTTCCACTCGCCCGCCCCGTCGATGCGCCCGGCCTCGAGGAGGTCACGAGGTATCCCGTTGTAGAAGTTGCGCATCAGGAAGATGCCGAAGGGCAGACCGAATGCGACGTGGAAGATGACCACGCCGACGACGGTGCCGAAGGGGTTGAAGCCCGTCGCCGAGCCGAACAGCTTGTAGAGGCTCGCGACGGGGAGCAGCGCCATCTGGACCGGCACAACCATGAGCGCGACGACGACGAGGAACACGGCGTCGCGACCGCGCCACCTGCCGAAGACGAGCGAGTACGCGGCAAGGCTGGACAGCGAGGTGACCAGGATGGTCGTGGGCACCGTGATCACGGCGGAGGTGATCAGCGAGTCGAGCAGGCCTCCCGGTCGCAACCCCTGCGAGAAGAGCGTGGTGTAGTTCTGGATGGTGAGCCGCGACGGCGCGGTCAGCACCGTCCACCAGCCCGACTGAGTGAAGGCCGATTCCGGCCGGAGCGACACCACCAAAAGCCCGATCGAAGGCACCAGCCAGAAGATGGCGATGAGGGCGAGCACGACGTTGAGGACCGGCCGCCGCCGGCGCAGGCGCGACCTCCACCCACCGGTGCGCACAGGGACGGCGCTGATGGCCGCGGTTGTCATGTGCCTCTGATCCTCCTCAGGTTCAGCAGCATGGCCGGGATCACCAGGATGAAGAGCAGCACGCACAGCGCGCTCGCCAGGCCCGTGGCCGGGTTGGCGGTGAAACCGGTGTTGTAGATCAGCAGCGCGAGGGTACTGGCATCCTGCTGCGATGTCCCCGGGGGCATGTTCAGGATGATGTCGAAGATCTTGAGGACGTTGATGAGCATGGTCACGAAAACGACGATGAGGACGGGCAGCAGCATCGGGATGGTCACCCGGCGCAGCGTCTGCCACTCAGTCGCGCCGTCCATGTGCGCAGCCTCGAGCACCTCACGGTTGAGCGACGCCAGCCCGGCGCCGATGGCGACCATGGCAAAGCCCGCCCAGATCCACAGCATCGCGATGATCATCGCGATGTCCACCAGCGGCACGCTGAGCAGCGCCTGAGCGGTCCTGCTCAGGCTGGCCGTCGGAGTGATCGACTGCGTGCCGAGGAACGAGATGCCGGTGAAGCCGGACCCGAAGTTGCTCGAGTCCACCTGGACGTGGAACTGGCCCTGACCGACGTTGTCGAAGTGGAACGCGCCGTTGAGGCCGGTCGTGGCGGTGGCAGCGGAACTCCCGTCGCTGCGCAGCAGGCTCACGTGCAAGCTGGGCAGTCCGTCCTCATCGGGGAACACCGTGCCCTTGACTCCGACGTGGGTGGGCGAGAAGTCGCGCCAGACGACACCGACGACACCCCCGGAGGCCGCCGAGGGCACCTGGACCTTCTGCGCGTTGAGCATCTGCAGCGTGAACGGGCTGATCCCCACCAGTCCCAGCTTGGCGACGCCCCCACTCGAGACAGTCGACGTGCTCTGCAGGGTGGCGGAGGCGGTGGCCGCGACGTTGGTCGACGCCAGGTTGGACAGCGACTGCCCCGCCGACTTGTCGATGGGATAGAGGCCGGGTGGGTTGAACACGTCGCTCACCGTCTGCACGGCCGCGTTGACCATGCCGACGTGGGGGTCGAGATCGAACACCGCGCGCCAGATCAGGGCTGAGGCGGTGAGGCTGAAGACGATCGGCATGAACACGACAGTCTTGAAGGCCGTCGCCCAGCGGATGCGCTCGGTGAGCACGGCGAACACGAGGCCGAGGAAGGTGACGGTGAAGGGAAAGACGATGACCCAGATGACGTTGTTGCGAAGTCCGATAAGGATGTCGTCGGTGGCGAAGATCTCCTTGTAGTTGCCGAGGCCGACGAAGCTGCTCCCGTTGTTGTTGTCGAACAGGCTGCGGACGAGGGTGGCGACGAGAGGGTAGACAACGATGGCGCCGAGGAAGATCGCGGCGGGCAGGATGAACAGCAGCGAACCTGTGTGGGAACGCCAGCCGCCACCGCCGCCCGGCTGCTTCGCCATCGCCAACGGTGCGGCGCCGAGCGGCGTGTCCGGGGCAGGGACAGGCACCGCCACCGCTCGCGCGGTCGACGGGCGGCGCAGCCCGAAAGTTCTCCCGCTCAGCATGGGCGCACATCCTATGCCCCGGATCGTGGTAGTACAACGCGTTTGTGAGACCGACCCAGCAGGCGCTTCGGCGGCGTAATGCTTTGGCCAGCGGGCCCCGTCGCCGCGACAGAAATCATCCCGCCGAGTGATGGATGTTCGCGTCCGGTCGGCCCATACTGCCGGGCGACGCATCAAGCTGCCGGTGGGCTGACCTCGCCGGAGCGAAACGGAGGCCCTCTGTGAATCACGTCAAACGATCCGGCCGGTTTGCTGCCGGGGCCATGATGGTGGCGGGGGTCGCCGCCTGCGGCTCAACCTCATCCACGTCCCCGTCCAGTTCGTCATCGTCTGGAACATCCAGTCAGAAGATCGGCGGGTCAGTCAGTGTCTGGGCGGAGTGGACCGGTCAGGAGCAGCAGGCCTTCGAGGCAGCCCTGCAGCCATTCGAGACAGCCACAGGCGTCACCGTCAACTACGCCGGGAAGGGAAACAACACGGACACCGCGCTGGTCTCGGCCATCCAGGGCGGAGCGCCACCTGACGTCGCCCTCGTCCCGGACCCGGGCACGCTGCAGACCCTGGCGAAGCAGGGATCCATCAAGGACATCACCAGCGTGCTGGGGAGCCTCAGCGGCGACTACAGCTCGGCCTGGAACCAGCTCGCCACCTACAACGGCAAGCTGTTCGGCGTCTGGTTCAAGGGCGCCAACAAGAACACCATCTGGTACAACCCGGCAGAGTTCACCGCCGCCGGGATCAGCTCACCTCCAACCACGTGGGAGCAGCTGATCACAGATGCCGCACAGCTCCAGGCGGCGGGCGTGACGCCCTTCTCGCTGTGCACCGACGTGGGATGGCCACTTGCGGACTTCTGGCAGAACCTGTACCTCAAGGTTGCGGGCGCGACGGCCTACAACCAGCTCGCCACCCATGCGCTGAAGTGGACGGATCCCACCGTCACCACCACGTTCAGCACGCTGGCGCAGCTCTTTGGCAAGACCGGCTACCTTGCCGGCGGCCTCTCGGGCTCGCTGTCGAACACGTTCCCGCAGTGCGTTGACAAGGTGTTCCCGAAGACAGGCAACCCGCAGGCGGCGATGGTCGTCGAGGCCGACTTTGTCGTCTCCGAGATCACCGGCAACAGCGCCACCTACGCTGGTGGAACCACGGGGACGGGTGGTGCCGCGTGCACCGCGGACCCGACCAAGACTCCCTGCTACGACTTCTTCGCGTTCCCGGCGCCGGCCGCGGACAGCGCCAACAGCACCGCGATCCAGGGTGCCGGTGACGTAGCCATGATGGTCAACAGCACGGCGCAGTCCCAGGCCCTGATCAAGTACCTGGCGGGCCCGGACGGTGCGTCGATCTGGGCGCACCTCGGCGGCTTCGCCACGGCCAACAAGTCGGTGCCGCTCAGCGCCTACCCCGACCCGGTCACCAAGGCGGACGCGCAGGCCCTGGTCAATGCCAGCAGCTTCGTCTTCAGTCTCGATGACCTCCAGGGGAGCTGGGAGCACATGATGTGGGCCGACCTCATCAACTTCCTCAAGGACCCGAGTTCAGGCAACGTCTCGGCGCTCGAGGCGACCATGGACACGCAGGCCACGGCGGGCCTCGGCCACTAGACCCGATGCGAGTGAGCGGGACTCCGCGCCGTGCGGAGTCCCGCTCAGAGGGACCTGAGCATGACCATCGCGATGTCAGCCTCGGCAGCAGAATCCGGTGCACCTACGCCGTCCTCGCTGCAGACCTCGGTGTCGGCGCGGACGCTCGGTTTCCTCGAGGAGATGGGGTGGCTCGAAAGCCTCGGCCAGCGCATCGGAGCGCTGCTGCAGCCGATCAGCGACCAGCGCTCGATGATGGACGTCCTCCACGGTCGCTGGCTCGGACACGCGCTGCACCCTGTCCTCAGCGATCTGCCCATCGGCTTCTGGGCGGCCGTACCGGTGCTCGACGCGATCGGTGACGACGGCGGCGCCATCGCCCTGACGGCCGCGGGATGTGCGGCGGCCGTCGCGACCGCCGCGACCGGCACCGCTGACTGGACGGTCAGCGATGGCCGCGAGAGGCGCCTCGGCCTGCTCCACGGCCTGGTCAACACCGCCGGGCTCGCCCTCCAATTGGGTGCGCTGGCCGCTCGATCCACGGGGCGGCGGGGTGCCGGCCGGTTGCTCAGCTTCACCGGGCTCGGCGTCAGCACCGCCGCCGCGTACGTGGGCGGCGAGCTAGTCTTCGGTCGTGGCCTCATGGTCGACCACGATGCGTGGAAGGCGGGTCCCTCCGACTGGACCGCGGTGGCCGACGCCGCGGCCCTTGATGAGGGTCACACCAAGGCCGTCGACCTCGAGGGCCGCAAGGTACTGCTCGCCCGTGTTGACGGCGTGGTCTGCGCGATGGAAGACGCCTGCAGCCACAGCGGTGGTCCGCTGTCAGAGGGAACGGTCGAGGATGGCGTCGTCACGTGTCCGTGGCATGGGTCGCGGTTCCGGCTTCGCGACGGCGCGGTCGCCGGCGGCCCGGCGACCTTTCCTCAGCTGCGCCTGGAGAGCCGGGTGGTCGACGGACGCGTCGAGGTGCGGGGGCGTCCTGGATGAGGAGCGAGCGCCGAGCGTTCGGTCAGGTCGGCGCCTGTGGCCAGCGCGGTACGGGCAGCCCGTCAGGGACCTCACTGCCATGCGGTGCGTACACGAGCACGTCTCGCAGCGACCACTCCATGTAGGCGCGGAGGCTGGCGCGGAGACCGGGGTCGTCGGGAAGCCCCGCATCGTCCATCGCGCCGACGAAACACGCCACGAAACGACGCCCCAGGTCGTCCATCGATCCGTTGTTTGCATGGAGGGTCAGCATCGCGGACTGGGTGCCGCCCGACACCGAGAAGCGGGCTGGTCCGCCGAGGGCCTCGGCCCAGTACCACGCCAGCCTCTCGACGTGCATGGGACTGACCCCCTGCGAGAAGGGGTGGTTCAGCTCCGGGTCCTCGAGGCAGCGCCTGTGATGCGCGGCGGCCAGAGCGAGGAATGCGGCCTCGCCGCCCGCCTGTTCGAAGAGTGACAGGCCGACCATGGAGGCGATTATCCGACGCGCGGCAACTCAGGGGCTCGGCGAGATGCGGTCGGCGCGAACCTGGACCGCGGCGCGGGACAGGTTTCCTATGCTCGACGCATGGACATGCAGTATCGCCGCCTCGGACGCTCTGGACTCAAGGTCAGTGTCCTCTCGTTCGGTTCCTGGGTCAGCTTCGGGCCGCAACTGGCCGGGGACAACGCGCGCGAGTGTCTCGCGGCGGCCTACGACGCCGGCATCAACTTCTTCGACAACGCCGAGGTCTACGCCGCCGGGAGGTCGGAGTCGATCATGGGCGAGGCCATCGCGCAACTGGCCTGGCCGCGGCACAGCTACGTGGTGTCGAGCAAGTTCTTCTGGGGCATCGAGGGCTCCGTCAACACCCGCAACACGCTCAACCGCAAGTACCTGCTCCAGGCCGTTGACGGCTCACTGCGCAGGCTGCGGCTGGATTTCCTCGACCTCATCTTCTGCCATCGCCCTGATCCCGAGACACCCGTCGCCGAGACGGTGTGGGCCATGCACGACATCATCGAGTCCGGCCGCGCGCTCTACTGGGGCACATCGGAGTGGAGTGCGGATGCGATCCGGGAAGCCTGGGCAGTGGCCGAGCGCGATCACCTGCATCGTCCGGTGATGGAACAGCCGCAATACAACCTCACCGAACGAACCAAGGTCGAGGAGGAATTCGCGCCGCTGTACGACGAGATCGGCCTCGGCTTGACCACCTGGAGCCCGCTTGCCTCGGGACTGCTCAGCGGCAAGTACCTCGACGGGATCCCCGCGGGCAGCCGCGCCACCCTCCCCGGGTACGGCTGGCTGCGCACGCAGCTCACCGATCCCGGGGCCAGCCGGCGGGTGCGGGCGCTCAAGGTGATCGCCGACGAGCTGAGCGTGTCGCTGGCGCAGCTGTCGATCGCCTGGTGCGCGGCCAACCCGCACGTGTCCACGGTGATCACCGGCGCCAGCCGGGTCGAGCAGATCCACGAGAACCTCGGGGCGCTCGACGCCTTGTCGCGGCTCACCCCGGACGTGTTGAAGAGGATCGACGCCATCTTCTGACGCGGCCGCGTCAGCGTCATCCGGCGGCGTTCGAGCTCCCTGCCATACTTGACAGCGCCGTCAGGTTCCACGTCAGCGAGGTGTCCCGTGCCCGTCATCCAGAAGTGCGACAACTGCGGCACGCCCACCCCCATCTACCGGCTTGCGGCGGTGATCCTCGACGGCCACATGGCCCAGATCTGCCCGCGCTGCCTGTCGACGGAGCAGGCGCGCGTCGACCTGCCCTACTCGCCACGCACCGACCAGGGCGCCATCCAGCCGAGCACGAGCCGCGACGCTTGGTAGCGACCGTCGAGACGTTCGCCTCCCGTCTCGCCTCGGCCGCCGCCGCCAGCGGTTCGCTGCTCTGCCTCGGTCTCGACCCCGACGGTATGGCCGACGCCGCCGCCGCCGAGCGGCAGTGCCATCAGCTCCTCGAGGCAACCCTCGACTGCGTGTGTGCGGTCAAGCCCAACCTCGCCTTCTTCGAGCAGTTCGGCAGCGCCGGGTACGCGGTGCTGGAGCGCCTCCGCGCCGCCGTTCCCAGCGACCGGCTGCTCATCTTGGACGGCAAGCGCAGCGACATCGCCAGCACCATGACCGCATACGCGGTCGCTCTTTTCGATGTGCTCGGCGCCGACGCGGTCACCGTCAACCCGCTCCTCGGCGGCGACAGCATCGCCCCCATGCTGAATCGCCCCGGCCGCGGCGTCTTCGTGCTGGCGCGGACCAGCAACGCGGGCGCCGCCGACTTCCTCGACCGACCGCTCGGCCCCGGTGATGTGCCCCTCTACCAGCGCGTCGTCGATGAGGCGCTCGGCTGGGGCCCAGCCGGCGCGGTGGGCTTCGTCGTCGGGACCACCGCCCCCGACGCGGTCGCTGAAGTGCGCCGCCTGGCACCGTCAGCGCCGCTGTTGCTCCCGGGAGTGGGAGCCCAGGGCGGCGCGCTCGAAGCAGCGCTGGAGGCCGGCCTCGACGCCGACGGAGGCGGTGCGCTGGTGTCGGTCAGCCGGGGAATCGCCGCCGCTGAGGAGGGCGCCGCCGTTGCTGCACGCGACCTGCGCGACCGCATCAACGCGGTGCGCTCCGGGACCTGACGGGGTGGGCCGCGTCGCCATCGTCGAGGACGGCAGGCACCTCGGCCATTTCTCCGAGGGGCACCCCGAGCGCCCGGATCGCGTGGAGACGATTCGCGCCCACCTCTCGTCGAGCCCGGCGATGCGCGCCTTGGCGCGGCTCCCCGCCGAGGCCGTCGACGACGACGTGTTGCTCCGTGTGCACTCCCAGCAGCACCTCGACCGCGTCGCGGCGCTGTGTGCCGCCGGCGGTGGGAGCTTCGACCTTGACACATACGCGACCGCGTTCTCCGACAAGGCGGCGCGAATATCCGCGGGCGGGGCCGTACGTGCCGTCGACGCCGTCGTCGTCGAGGGCTTCGATGCCTCTTTCGCGGTGGTGCGCCCACCCGGGCACCACGCCACCACCGGGAGCGCGATGGGCTTCTGCGTCTACAACAACGTCGCCGTCGCCGTCGAGCACGCCCGCGCCACCCTTGGGATCGCCCGCTGCGCCATCGTCGACATCGACGTCCACCATGGCAACGGCAGCGAGGCCACCTTCTGGAACGATCCCGCCGTGCTGTACACGTCTCTCCACGAGTACCCGTTCTACCCAGGCACCGGCGCCCTCGCTGACCGCGGTGGCCCGGGGGCGGAGGGCCTCACCGTCAACGTCCCGCTTGCCGCGGGGACGTCGGCGGCCACGTGGCTGCAGGGATTCGACGACGCTGTGCTCCCGGCGCTCCGCGCCTTCGAGCCCGAGCTCATCGTGGTCAGCTGTGGCTTCGACGCGCACCGCGACGATCCCCTCGCCGACCTGCGCCTCGACACAGCGACGTACGCCGCCGTCGCCGAGCGGCTGGCGTCGCTCACCGCGCTGCCCGCCGCCGGCCGAACGGTGTGGGTGCTGGAAGGCGGCTACGACCTCGACGCCCTGACGGCGTCGACCCAGGCGGTGCTGGACGCGCTCATCGCAGCGTGACCACGGTGCGATACGGTGGCACCGCCATGCGCATGCGTTGGATCCCGGTCGCGCTCGCCGTCGCCGTGCTGGCCGGCTGCGGCCCGGGCACCAGCGCACCGACGGGAATCGCCACCAATCCACCGGTGCAGGGCACCGCGTCGACAGGCGGGGCGACGCCCTCGGCGAACCCGGCCTCCGGCGTGCGGACCGTGCTCAGTACGCTGGGCCTCAACATCCGTGGGGCCCCGGCGCTCACCGGCCCCGTCCTGGGCACAGCCGCACAGGGAGCGCAGCTCAGTGTCGTCGGCCACACCGACCAGAACGGGGGCTGGTACCAGGTGCAGGGCCAGACGGTCAGCGGATGGATCACCGCCGACCCCTCGCTGAGCGCGGCCGGCCAGTTTCAGCAATACCAGTCGCAGGATCGCCAGTTCAGCGCGCTCTACCCGATGACCTGGACGTTCTCGGAGACAACGGCGGCGGCCCTTTTCCTCCCCATGACGGGCGCGCAGACGATCGTGGTCCGCAACGGGGCGCACACCGCCGACTTCGGGGCCGGAGGCGGTGCCGGCTTCGTCGGCTCCGGACAGCAGACCGTGGTGGTCTGCGGCGTCACCGGTGACCTCAACGCGTACGCCCACCAGGGCGCCGCGGCGCCCACGCCCGCGCCGGGCACGGCGGGGCCGCTGGCGTTCCTGGACCAGATCCGCCTCCGCCTCGACGCCACCCACGCACTGGCACTCGATTTCAACTACAGCGCCGCCGCGGACGTCGACGTGTTCAGCGCGTTCTACAACTCGATGACCTTCCCGTTCCCGCAGTGCCAGAAGCCGGCGCCATCAGCGTCGCCCACCTGAGGCGGTCGATCAGACGACCTGCTGGCCGATGCCGTGCGAAAGAAGGGTGCTGTGAGCGGCCGACATGCCCACCGCGCTGATCACCAGCATGGCGACGTAGGCGAGGCCGATGGCCGTGCGCACGTATGACGGGAGCGGTGGCGGATCGAGGCCGGCGTGGCTGCTGCGGAAGCGGCCGACGGTGCTGAAGATGCCGAAGAGCAGGATGATGATCAGGAACGGGTTGATGTTCGCGCCGCTCGCCCAGTAGCCGCCGATGAGCACCACGAGAACGCCGATCCCCGCCACGTTGGCCCACTTGGACACCGCGCTGGCGACCCGTCCGCCGTCCAGGGGCGACATGGGGATGAGGTTGAAGAGGTTGACCAGGCACCCCCAGTACGCGAGAGCCAGGAACAGGTAGCGGGTCTGCCCCTCGGGGAGCGCCAGCGCGAAGGCGTAGCAGAGTAGCGCCGCCGCCGTGCCCACCACCGGGCCGCCGATGGCGACGATCGCCTCCTGGCGCGCGTCGCGGAATCCGCGGGTGGTCACCACGGCGCCGAAGCCGAAGAGGAAGAAGGGGCTGGACACCGGGAGCTTCTGGGCGTGCGCGAAGATCATGTGACCGCTCTCGTGGATGGCGATGAGCAGGAGTGCGCCCAGGCCGAACTGCCAGCCGAACAGGCCGATGTAGATGAGCAACGACAGTCCGAAGCTGATGAACGTGCCGCTCAGCTTGCCGAACTTGAGCAGGACGAAGCCGTATTTGAACGCCGCAGCAAGAGCGGCGAGGACGCCGCCGGCGAGGCCGCCGCGGCGCTGCTGGTTGCGGGCAGGGGCGCGGTGGATCGATGCGGGGGTGAGGGGTGCGGCCGGGCCGCCCTCGGCGCGCCAGCTGTAGCCGTCGCCGCTGGGGATCAGCGCGGCGGGTGGGGGAGGGGGCGCAGACGGCGGCGCCGCCCACCCGTAGCCGCCCGGCGTTCCCGCTGCCGGGATCTCGTCTGCCATGCGTTCATCATCGCACCGCCTCCCGGGACCGCCGACTCCTCAGTCTCAGCGGATGGCAACAAGCACGCGGTCGGCGAGGTGCTGCCAGAGCGTGTCCACCTCGGCAAAGCCTGCTTGGCGCAGCAACATGACGTGGGCAGCGAGGTCTGCCTGGTTCTCGTGGTCGGGATGGTCGTGGTGACGGAGGTTGCGCTCGGCGACCTCGGCGGCGAGACCCGGGTCGGCGTCGACAGCCTCCCACCACTGCTCCCACGACTCGCTGGAGCCGCCCGCCGGCGCGCGGCGCCGGTTGCGAATGCTCAGGGCGGCGGCGGCGAGTCGCGGTTCTGTCGCCGGCAGGGCCATGCCGTCGCCGTTGACGAACACCCCTCCCGGTCGCAGGACGGTGCCGAGATGCCGGTACAGACCCGCGAGAGCATCGAGCTTGAGCCAGTGCAGGGCGGTGGCCGACACCGCGGCGTCGACCGGTCCCGCCGCCTGTGCGCTCCACCGTGAGCGCAGGTCGGCGTCGAGCCAGGACAACCGACCACCCATGTCGCCGAGGGCGTTGCGACCGATGGCCAGGAGCACGGGATCCATGTCGATGGCGGTGACGCGCGCCCCGGGCAGGCGTTCGATGATGCGGCGCGCCAGCGAACCGGGACCTGAACCGAGGTCGGCGACATGCGGCGCGGTGCCGCAGAGGTCCACCAGAACGTCGATCATGGCCGCGAACCGCTCCTCGCGGTCGGGCATTTCGCGCCCCTGCTGTGCCTCCCAGCGGTCGAGCCACCTCGACCAGTCCGTCGCCGCCGTCTGATCAGTCATGACCGGACGTTCGCACACACACGACGTGTCGTGACAGTATTCGACGCCCATGCCTGCCACTCACGTGATCGGCCTGCTCCTCGGCGCCGAGGAGGACTGGCCGGCGGCGTTCGAGTCCCTGTTGGAGCGCGTCGCCCCATCCATCACGCAGGGTGGCGTGACCCACGAGTTCACGACGGAGCGGGTCACGATCGAGCCCTTCAACCTGCGCGCCGTGCCCCGCTATTCGCTGGTCATCGACCGTCTCGCCTGGTGGTACCACATGCCGCGCGAGTGGCTCAAGAAGGTGGCACTGATGAACGAGGTGCACCTTCTCAACAACCCATTCACATTCCAGTCGATGGAGAAGCACGCCGCCTACTGCGCGATGATGCGCCTCGGACTGCGCGTCCCCGAGACGTGGATGGTGCCCAACAAGGTGCCGCCGGACAATCCCCGTTTCGCCACCACGGCCGACCGATACGTGCGCCGCTTCGACCTCGAGGGCGTGGCGGACGCCGTCGGCATGCCGCTGTACATGAAGCCGTTCGACGGCGGCGCCTGGGTGGGCGTGACCCGTATCGAGGACCATGCCGCCCTGCATCGCGCCTACGACGAGTCCGCCGAGCGGCTCATGCACCTGCAGGCCGCGGTTGAGGATTTCGACGTCTTCGCGCGCAGCCTCGGCATCGGCGCCGAGACGATGGTGATGCGCTTCAACCCGTCGCGGCCGATGCACTCGCGCTACTCGGTGGCGCACAACTTCCTCGATGACGACACCGGCACCGAGGTGGTCACCATCGCGCGTCTCGTCAACGCCTTCTTCCGGTGGGAGTTGAACAGCTGCGAGACGCTCCTCAAGGACGGGGTCGTGTATCCCATCGACTACGCCAACGCCACCCCCGACCTCGCGGTCACGAGCCTGCACTACTACTTTCCCTGGGCCATCCGCACGCTTCTCAAGTGGGTCATCTTCTGCTGTGTCACCGGGCGGCGCCCCACCGTCGACCTCGACACCGAGAAGTACTTCGAGATCGCCGACCGCGAGGGGCTGACCTACGGCGATCGACTCAACGAGTACAGGCGGCTGGCCGACCGCCAGCTCGACGTGGATCGCTACCAGGAGTTCTGCGCGCGCCACCTCGCCGACGTCGATGAGATCACCGTCGACTGGGTGGAGAGCGACGACTTCGACCGCCTGCTCATCAGGACGGTGATCTCGACCTACCCCGAGCACGAGCGCGAGATGTTCCTCGGCCACTTCCGTGGCCTGCTCGGGCTCTGGGCACACGACCAGCGCGTGGCGGCGTCGGCGTAGCGGTGTCCATCGATTTCGTGTCCAGTGCCGGGCCCAGCCTGGGAGTCGAGATGGAGCTGGCCATCATCGACCCGGGCTCGCGCGAACTCGTCAAGGGTGGCCACGAGTTGCTCATCGAGATGGGCGCGGGTCACGACGGCGGCATTCATCCGAAGGCCAAGGCCGAGCTCCTGCAATCCACGATCGAGATCATCACCGGCATCTGTCGGAACGTCGCGGAAGCGCGAGCCGACCTCGCCGCCACGCTCGAGGAGGTCACCGCGTACACAGAGCGCCGCGGCCTGCTGCTGATGTGTGCGGGGACGCACCCTTTCAGCAACCCCATGCTCCAGGAGATCACGCCCAACGACCGTTACCGGCGCCTGGTGGAAGAGATGCAGTGGCCGGCGCGGCAGATGCAGATCTTCGGTATCCACGTCCACGTCGGCGTGCGCAGCGGCGAGAAGGCGATCGCCATGGTCAACGCGCTGACCGCTTACATCCCGCATTTCCTGGCCCTGAGCGCCTCAAGCCCGTACTGGATGAGCCACGACACGGGGTTGGCGTCGACGCGGTCGAAGGTGTTCGAGGGGCTTCCGACCGCGGGGCCTCCATGGCAGCTCAGTGGCTGGGCACAGTTCGAGCGCTTCATGGACACGCTCATCGCAGCGCACACGATCGCCAGCATTCGCGAGGTGTGGTGGGACATCCGGCCCCACCCCGGGTTCGGCACGGTCGAGCTGCGCATCTGCGATGGCATGCCGACGCTGCGCGAGGTGGCGGTGGTTGCCGCGCTGAGCCAGTGCCTCGTGCACAGCATGGACACGCTCATCGACCGCGGTCACACCCTGCCGGTGCCGCGCGCCTGGGTCGTGCGCGAGAACAAGTGGCGCGCCGCGCGCCACGGCATCGACGCCTCGATCATCACCGACGACGACGGCACCACCGTGCCGCTCCGCGAGGCGATCCCCGAGCTTGTCGAGGAACTGATGCCCATCGCGCAGCATCTGGGATGCGCAGCCGAGCTCCGGGATACACTGACCATCATCGACCGCGGTCCGAGTTACATCAGGCAGCGTGAGGTGGTCGCGGACGGCGGCACGCTCATCGACGTCGTCGACACCCTTGTCGCCGAGCTGCGCAGTGCGTCGCCACTGCCGCGCCGCCTCCCATCGGCTGCGCCGGCCGCGAATGGTCAGCCGGCGTAGATCTGCAGCTCTCCGGCGAAGCGATCGGCGATGCCGATGCATGCCGACAGCTCGGGGTGGCGCACGATGACCCACCCGTCGGAGAGCAGCGTCTGACGCCAGTCGCGGCGGGGCGAGCCCACCGAGAGCAGGTCGACAGCGGCCACCCACTCGCCGAGCTCGCCGAGCAGCCGGCCCAGTCCCTCGATGGCGGTGATCCGCCCCTGTCCCTGCGCCCTCTTGCACACCGCCGCGCTGTTGAATGAGCGCGTGACCTCCTCGGTGAAGCCGCCGAGCACAACCGCCTCCGCCCAGCGTGTGTAGAGGTCGCTGTCACACGTGAAGTTCATGACGTCGACGGTGCGCGCTCCCGGCGGGCGCGCACCGATCTCGCCGAACACGACCTCGCCGTCTTGCCGGCGATACCACTCCATGTGGGTGAAGCCGTCGCGAAAGCCAAGCGCGCCCAACACCGCCCGGCCCATCGCCCGGCCGCCGGCGAGGTGTTCGACGCTGGGGTCGCGCAGCGCCAGCGTGATCGGGCTGATCCACTCCAACGAGCGCGCGATCAGCGGTCGCGGCCGATACCAGGAGATATTCTCGTAGAGGACCTGCCCGTCGGCGCAGATGGTGTCGAAGGTGAACTCCTCGCCGTCGACGAATTCCTCCACGCTCACGTCGGCGACGTTGACGACCTCAGGCAGCACCGCCTCGAGGTCGGCGGCGCTGTCCACGCGGTAGGTGTGCGCGGACCCAGCGCCAGCGATGGGCTTGACGACGAGTGGGAAACCGATGTCCTCCGCAGCCTGGCGCACGCCGTTGACGGTGGCGGCGCGATGGTGACGCGGGGTGCGGATCCCGGCGGCGTCGAGGACGCGCTTCATCTCCTCCTTGTCGCGGAAGGGGATCGTCTGCTCCACCGTCATGCCCGGCACGTCGAGCATCTCGCGCAGGCGCGCGGCCAGCATCATGGTCGGCTCCCACAGCGACTCAACCTGGTCGATGCGAACGTGCGCGGCGTGCCGTCGCACGGCTTCGACGATGCCGTGCTCATCGCCGAAGGAAGGCACCTGCCAGTAGGCGTCGAGGTTCTCCTGGGCCATGGCAGGAAGCGAGGTCGCCGGCTGGTCACCGACACCGACCACACGCGCTCC
Organism: Candidatus Dormiibacterota bacterium; assembly: GCA_003153125.1. Taxonomy (GTDB): domain Bacteria; phylum Chloroflexota; class Dormibacteria; order Aeolococcales; family Aeolococcaceae; genus Aeolococcus. The sequence continues at coordinate 102,187 of PLWW01000083.1, forward strand.
GTTGGCGGCCAATCCGCGGACGAAGAACGGCATCTCCGCGGGGTACCCGGGCGAGATCAGGAGCACGGTACGCACCGTCAGTCGTCGCTCATCTCGACGATGGCCACCTCGCTGATGCGGCGCAGCGCTGCCGCGACGGTGTCCGTGTCATCGCCACGGAGGATGACGTAGCCCTCACCCTCGTACGACTCGCTGCGCGGCTGCCCCTCGTGAGGAAGACGCGCCTCCACCACCAGGTCGCCCAACTCATGCTGCAGCGTCTCGAGGCCGTGCACGCCACGGACCACCCCGTGTCCCTGACCGCGCAGGTACACGGCGCCCACCGCGTGGCGCCGCTGCGGCGGGTCGAACTCCCCGAGGATCTCCAGCCTCGCCCAGACCGTGTACATGTCGGCGTCGTGCGCGTAGGAGAGCAGGGACGTGAACTGCGCGCCGGGTGGCCGCGCGGCCACCTCGGAGATGGCGATGCGCCCCTCATTGAGCAGGAACCACTCCATGTGGCTGAAACCGCTGTCCATACCGAGCGCGCGCAGTGCGCGCGCGGCGCCGTCACGGATGGCGTCGAACTCGTGCCCGGCGATGGAGCGGGGGAGGAGCACCGCCCACTGGATCCACGGGTTCTGCAGCACCTCGAGCGGGGTGGGCTGATACCTCGAGATGGAGTGCCACGCCACCTCACCACCGACGCAGACGCTGTCGAAGCTGTGCTCGGCGCCGCTCACAAGCTCCTCGAGGAGCGCGGGTTCCGACGCCGTCGGCGGATCGACGCGAAGCCACGCCGCCAGCTGGTCGGCGCTGTCCACGCGGAAGGTGCCGTGCGCGCCTGCGCCCGCGGGCGGCTTGACCACCACCGGCAGGCCGAGCTGGTCGGTGATCGACGACGCCTGTCCCGCGGACGTGGCAACTCCGTGTCGAGCGCAGGGCACACCGTGGGCTGTGAACACGTCCTTCATCCGCGATTTGTCGCGGAAGTTGCGAGCCACCTCGGCGCCCATCCCGGGGAGGTGAAGCGCGTCGCGCACCTCACCGAGGGGCACCTGCAACTGCTCGAGCATGCCGACCAAGCGATCGACGCCGCCGAGGTGTCGCGCCAGGGCGCTGGTGGCGCCGGCGATCTGGGCGGCGTCGACGCCGTCGTCGACGCGCCAGTGCGCGGCCAGCTTGTTGCGGAGCGACTGAGGGAGCTTCTCCTCGGGGTCCTGGCTCACCACTGCCAGCCTCACCCCGGGCAGGGAGGCGGCCGCGTCGATGAAGCGCACCGTGGCGTCGAGCAGGAACGGCGCGACGAACACGGCGGTGGGCACGACGGCACCATACAGGCCCGCGGGCACCGCCGCGACGACCGCGCCGGTAGGATCGAGCCGCAATGAACGTTATCTTCATCGAGCCGGCATTTCCCCTCAACCAGCGCGAGTTCATGCGCGGGCTCGCCGCGGCCGGCGCCACCGTGATCGGCATCGGGGAGCGGCCGCTTGACCACCTCGACCCCGAACTGCAGGGCTGGATGCTCCATTACCAGCAGGTCGGCAACGTCACGGATGTCGGCGCGGTCACAGACGTGGTGCGCTGGGTGCAGGAACGCCTCTGGGTCGACCGCCTCGAGGCGGCGGTGGAGGCGCACACCATGGCGGCCGCCCAGGTCCGCGAGAACTGCACCATCCCGGGCACGTCGGTGCGCACCGCCTGGTTGTGCCGCGACAAGCCGTCGATGAAGGAGGTGCTGCGCGGGGCGGGCGTGCCCACCGCCGCGTCCACGGCGGCTCACTCGGCAGCCGAGGTCCGTGATTTCGCGGCACGGGTCGGCTACCCGCTCATCGTCAAGCCGCGTGCCGGCGCCGGCGCCTCGGGAACTGTCCGCGTCGAGAGCGCGGCCGAGCTCGACGGTGCCCTGGCGGGTTTCGGCTCGGCGGAGTCGATTGCCGTCGAGGAGTTCGTCGAGGGCCACGAGGCCTTCTACGACACGCTGTCGATCAACGGCGAGCCCGTCTACGACTTCGTCACGCACTACTACCCCAACGTGCTCGACGCGATGCGCACGCGCTGGATCAGCCCGCAGTTCGTGGCCACCAACCGCGTCGACACCGTCGCCGACTACGCCGAGGTGCGCGAGATGGGGCGGCGCGTCACCGAGGCCCTGGGGATCAGCACGTCGGCGACGCACATGGAGTGGTTCTTCGGTCCGCGGGGCCTGCGCTTCAGTGAGATCGGTTGCCGCCCGCCCGGGGTTCGCGCCTGGGACCTCTACGCGGCCGGCAACGACATCGACATCTATCGCGAATGGGCCAACGCCGTCCTGCATGGGCGCGTCGATCGCCCCCTGTCGCGACGTCGCGCCGCCGGCCTGGTCGCGCTCCGCCCCGACCGGGACGGGCAGATCACCCACTACGACGGCGTCGACGAGGTGCAGCACCGATTCGGCGAGCACATCCTCGATGTGCACCTCCCCGAGCCCGGAACGCCCACCCAGCCGGTGGAGGCCGGGTACATGGCCAACGCCTGGGTCCGCCTCGTCCACCCCGACTACGACACGCTGCGGGCCATGCTCGACTCGGTCGGGCAGATCCTCAAAGTCCACGCCTCGTGAGCGTTGCCGTCCTGCTCGGGCCGGCCGGCCCCGAGACGGTTGCGGGCGAGTTCGGCCGCCTCGGCGTCGACGGCCCGATCGCCCTGGTCACGGCGGGCTGGGAGGAGCGTGAGCGCAACGACGCCGAGCTCGACCGCGCGGTCGGGGGGGGCACACGCAACCTCGGGCTCTTCGGCAGACGCCTCGACATCCTCGAGAGTGACCCGGAGTACGCCGAAGAGATGCGCCGCGTGCGCACCCTGCTCACCTCGCTCCGCGAGGTGTACCTCGTGCAGTTGCGCCACGCGCTGCTTGGCATCGAGGCTGTGCGTCAGCACGATGCCGGGGCGCGGCGCCTGTCCGGCGTTCAACTCGACGAGGCGATCGAGACCGTCCGTGCCCTCGACGAGCGCCATGCCGCCCGTCTCGAGGCGGTGCTCGGTGAGTTCTACGCGCTCTACCCACCGCACGAGCGTCCCGCGATCGCCTCTCACCGCGACGCCGTGGCCTCGATCGTCGCGCAGTGCTCCGCGGTGGCCATCGCCGGCGGCCACGTCGGTGTTCTCACGGACTGCCTGCACGTATGCAACCTCGGCGCCGCCCTGGCCGACGTGCCCGTGGTGGCGTGGTCGTCGGGCGCGATGGCGATCGCCGAGCGGGTCATGATCGTCGACGATCACGACCTCGGCGGCGTCCCCGATGAGGTGTATGGCGCCGGGATCGGCCTGGCCCGCGGCGTGGTGCCGCTGCCGGCCTCGGCGAGCCGGCTGCGCATCGATGACCGCAACCATCTCGCCCTCCTCGCCCGGCGGCTGGCGCCGCGCGTCTGCGTGCTGCTCGACGAGGGCGACCGCATCGCCGTCGTCGACGGTGGCCCCGCGGACTTCAGAAACGCACGCGTGGTCGGGCCGGACGGCATGGTGCGGTCGGCAGCGACCGCGGCGTGACCGCCACCTCGCCGAACGCGCCCCGGCGTCGCGCGCTCACCAAGCTGCGCGCCGACGGGGTGCGGGTCGCAGCCATCGACCAGCTCCTCGCTGAGAACCGCGTCCCGCTCATCGAAGGGGTCGCCTGCACCTTCCTCTTCCGCGGCCGCGCTGATGGGGTCGCCGTGGAGCACGCCATCAGCGGCCTCCCCGCGCCGCTGCCGCTGAAGCGACTGCGGCGCAGCGACCTCTGGTACGCCTCCATCGAGCTGCCTCCGGGCTCTCGCGTCGAGTACCGGCTCCTGGTCCGCCACGGCGACCGGGTCGACAACATCCTCGACCCGCTCAACCCCGAGTCGGTCACCGGTCCGGCGAGCACGATGTCCGTTCTGCGCGCCGAGGGCTACACGACACCGTCGTGGGCGCTGCCCGACCCCGCGGTGGTGACCGGCGAGCTCACCGAACTCCGTTTCCACAGCAAGGCTCTGCGCCGCGAGGCTCACGTGACGCTGTACTCACCGGCGCGGATGCGCCGCGAGGATCGCCTCCCCCTGCTCGTGGTGCACGACGGTGGTGACTACCTCAAGCACGCGTCGTTCGGGACGGTTCTCGACAACCTCATGGACCAGCGCACAATGTCCGGCTGCGTGGTTGCGTTCACCCATCCCGGCGAGAGGCTGCGTGAGTACGGCGCCAGTGCCGCGCACAGCCGCTTCCTCACCGCCGAGCTCGTGCCTCTCCTCGAGGAGCGGCTTCCCCTGCGCGCGGAGCCGGCCGGCCGGGTCCTCGCCGGGGCGAGCTTCGGGGCCATCGCGGCACTGTCGGCGGCATGGCGAGCGCCGGGTTTCTACGGCGGCCTGCTGTTGCAGTCGGCTTCGTTCCTCTACACCGTGGTGGGCCGCGAGCACCAGGGCGGCCCCGCGTTCGACCCCGTGGTGCGCTTCGTCAACGCCATCCGCGCGCAGCCGCAATTGACGGTGGAACAGATCTTTCTCAGCTACGGCGCGTTCGAGCCGTCGGCCCAGCGCAACCTCGCCATGGTCGACGTGCTCCGTCGGATGGCGTCGGAGGTCAAAGTGGTGGAATCCCTCGACGGTCACACATGGACGGGGTGGCGCGACCATCTCCGTGACGGCCTCAGCTGGCTGTTCCCGGGCGAGAAGCGCTTGCTCTACCCCTGATGCGCCAGACTCCGCCCTCATGAAAATGCGCGATCGCTGGTATTCGTCGCGGCTCGAGAGCGACGTGACCGTGGTGCGGTGGGGCCATTTCGGGCGCCCGGTGATCGTGTTTCCGACCGCCGGCGGCGACGCCGAGGAGGTCGAGCGCATGCTGCTCATCGACGCACTCGCCGAACTCATCGAGGCGGGGCGTATCAAGGTGTACTCCTGCGACAGCATCGCCGGCTACGCGATGGTCCGCGGTGACGGCGACGCACGCTATCGAGCCGCCCTGCTCAACGGGTTCCACGAGTTCGTCCGTGAGGAGATGATTCCCGCCATCTGGGCCGATTGCCGGACACCGGGCGCCGACGTGGTGGTCAGCGGGGCGTCAATCGGTGCCTTCAACGCAATTGCGGTGCTCTGCCGGTACCCCGAGGTCGTCAGCCACGCCATCGCCATGAGCGGGACCTTCGACGTCGCCTCCTTCATCGGCCCCGACGCCGGAGAGGCGTTGTATTTCGCGACCCCGCTGTACTTCCTGCCCGGCCTGCAGGGCCAGGCCCTTCAGCGCCTGCAGCACCGCTTCGCCGTCCTCGCGTCCGGAGAGGGGCGGTGGGAGAACATCGAGAACTCCTGGCGCCTCGCTGAGGTGATGGGGCAGAAGGGCATTCCCAACCGCGTCGACCCCTGGGGGCCGGAATACGACCACGACTGGCCGACGTGGCGGGCGATGCTGCCCCACTACCTGAGCCAGATGTCATGAGCGACGTGACCGACCACCCACTGCGCGAGATCCGCCTCGCCGTCATCGGCACCGGTGTGATGGGCGAGGCGATGATGGCCGGGCTGGTGGATCGCCGGCTCGTCGACGCCGCGCGCGTGGTCTGCAGCCACCCCCGCGCCGAGCGCCGCGACGCGCTCGTTGCCGCGCACGGTGTCGGTGTCACCGCCGACAACGCGGCGGCAGCGAGCACGGCCGACATCGTGCTGCTGGCCGTCAAGCCGCAGATGCTCGCGCCCGTCCTGGCAGAGCTGCGCGGCACCTTGCGCGAGGATCAGCTGGTGGTCAGCGTCATCGCCGGCGCGAGCACACATGCGCTGGCGACGAACCTGCAGCACCCCGCCGTGGTGCGCACCATGCCCAACACGCCCGCGCAGATCGGCCAGGGCGTGACCGTGTGGTTCGCCACCGACAGCGTCGACGAGCGCGGCCGCGCCCGCGTCCGGGCCATGCTCAGCGCCCTGGGGCGGGAGTTCGAGGTTCACGACGAGCGCCAGGTGGCCATGGCCACGGCGGTCAGCGGCACCGGCCCCACCTACGTCTTCCTGTTCATCGAAGCGTTGACCGACGCCGCCGTCCATCTCGGCTTCCCCCGCCACGTCGCACGCGAGCTCGTCCTCGACACGATGTCCGGGTCGGCGGAGTTCGCGCTGCGAAGCGGCCGTCACGTCGCCGAGCTCCGCGACATGGTCACCTCCCCGGGGGGGACCTCCGCCGAGGCGTTGTACGAACTGGAGAAGGGACGCCTGCGCACCGTCGTCAGCGACGCGGTCTGGGCGGCCTTCGAAAGAACCCTGCAGCTGGAGGCGCGGCTGGAAGGAACCGACACCGAGAAGGACCAGCGCCGGCGCCGCTGACCCCGGTCATTCGCGGCCTCCCAGCACGCTCGCGCGCCAAGTACCCTTTGCGCCCATGAACTGCGCTTCCTGCGGGTCGGTGCATCGGGAAGGACGGCGATTCTGCGGCAAGTGCGGGGCTCCCCTGGCCAAGGTGTGCGCGGCCTGCAACGCCGTCAACGACAACGACGAGAGCTTCTGCGGCCAGTGCGGCGCCGCCGCCCGTTTGGCCATCGCCCGTGGGCGCCACCTCGAGGTCGCGGCTCTGCTCCGCGACGCGGTCGACCTCTTCGAGTCCATGAAGATGCCCTTCTGGGTCGCAGTGACGCGCCTCGAGCACGCCGAGGGGCTCATCACGCAGGGCCGCTCGGCGGACGCCGACGACCTCCTTGCGCTCGCGTCCGCGACGTTTGCCGAGCTCCACGCGGTGCCCTGGCATCGGCGCGCCACCCAGGCCGCGCACGACGGGCCCGCCGCCAAGGAGGCCGCCACCGCGTTGCCTGCGTGACGGCCACGACGGCCGCGGTGGAGGGACAACCCGAGAAGCGGGCCAAGGTCGGCTATCGCTCGCTCTTCGGGATCCGCGACTACAGGTTGTTGTTCGCCGGTCTGGTGACCTCGCAGAGCGGGTCCTGGGCATACAACGTCGCCCTCGTCGTCTACGTGTTCAACGCCACGCACTCGCCCGCCTGGGTCGCGGCCGCGTCGATGGCGCGCTTCCTCTCCGCGCTGCTGTCGAGCGCGTTCGGCGGTGTGATCGCCGACCGTGTGGAGCGGGTCCGGCTCATGGTGACGCTCGACACCATCGCGATGGTCGTGCAGGCTGGGCTGGCCGCCGCCGCCGCGCTGAATACGCCCGCGCTGCTCATCATCGTGCTGGCGACCCTGACCTCGGTCACCACCGCCTCATACGACCCGACAGCTCGGGCCACGATCCCCGCCGTCGTCGGTGAGGAGCACCTCGCGGCGGCCAACAGCGTCCAAGCCGCGGTCGAGAACCTGACCATCATCATCGGTCCGGCGATCGGTGGGCTGCTCCTGCTGGTCGGGCCCGCGCCGCTCGTGTTCGCCATCAACGCGGCCACGTTCGGGTTCTCGGCGCTCGTGGTCGGCCGGGTTCGGGCGCGGAGCGTGCCCGGGGACGCCACCGAGGGCGGGACGTTGGGCCCCATCCAGCAGATGGGGGTGGGGATCAAGGCGTTCTTCAGCTCGTCGACGGTGGTGGTGCTGGCCGGGTTCAGCATCGTCGCCAGCTTCCTGTACGGGACCGACACGGTGCTGTTCGTGGTGCTGAGCAAGCAGCAGCTGGGCACCGGCAGCGAGGGCTACGGGTACCTCCTCGCCGCGCTCGGCGTGGGCGGCCTGGTGATGGCCCCCTTCATGAACCGGATCTCAGCGATGCGCCGCCTGGGGACGATCATCGTGGCCGCCCTCACCGTCTACGGACTTCCCACCGCGCTCCTCGCCGTGGTCCATTCGCCGGTGCTCGCATTCGCGCTCGAGGCCGTGCGAGGCGGGGGCACCCTGGTCGTCGACGTGCTCGCCATCACCGCCCTGCAGCGCGCCGTGTCGCCCGACGTCGTCGCCCGGGTCTTCGGCGTGTTCTTCGCGCTTGTGCTCTCCGCGATCGCGCTCGGGGCGCTGCTCATGCCGATCCTGCTGGGCGCCTTCGGGCTCACCAGCACGCTGCTCATCGTCGGCTTCTCGATCCCGGCGCTGAGCCTGCTGTCCTATCCCAAGGTGCGCCAGGTCGACCGCCAGGCGGTGGGCCAGCTCGCCGCCATCGAACCTCGCATCGCCATCATGCAGCGCCTCGACATCCTCGGCGGCGCCAGCCGGGCGACCCTGGAGCGCCTCGCCCTGTCGGCGGGTGAGGAGACGGTGCCGGCTCGCCAGGTGATCATCCAGGAGGGCGACGAGGCGGACGACTTCTTCGTGCTCGTCGGCGGCGAGGCAGAGGTCATCGCGGCGGGGGAGGCGGGTGTGGCGCAGATGCTGGGCACGCTGACGCCGCCCAACTATTTCGGAGAGATCGGGCTGTTGGCGCGCCGCCCCCGGACGGCGACGGTGCGGGCCGTCACCGAGTGCAGCCTGTACCGCATCAGGGGCGACGAGTTCGTCGACGCGCTCACTGCCGCGTCGCTCTCGGCGGCGACCCTCGGGGGCGCGCAGCGGCGCCTCGCGCGCACCCACCCGTCGCTGTCGATCGACCTCGCACGCCAAGTGCAGGCGACGGAGCCCCGCGAGGCGCCGCCCACCGGGGGGCCGCCGCAAGAAGGCTAGTCAGCGGCGGCGATCACAGCTCGCGGCGGCGAAAGGCCACGATGGTGAGCGCGACCACGGCCGCCACCCAGAGGAGCGCCCAGGCCAGGTACGCACCGGTGGGCGCGCTCAACGAGGTGAAGGGGTTGGCCGCCGCCTCGCGGCTGCCGGAGGCCGCCGCCACCACCGTGGCGGGCTCGAGGTTGTAGATGGCGCCGCGCCACAGTCCGTCCGAGGGCAGGAGCATCCGGCTGATCGTCCCGGTCGCCTCGATGGGCCCGTTGTGCAGGACGGTTCCGACCGCGCCGGCGACCCCCGCGATCCAGGTGATGAAGAAGAGCATGAGCGCGATGACGCCGGCGGTGATTCCCGAGAGGCGCACGCTCAGGCCGAGCGTCAGGGTGAGCAGCACAAGGCCCTCGGCGGCGACGAAGGCCGCTGCCGCGGCCGGGTTGGGGGGGAGGTAGCCCGTCGCCCAGTGCACCACCACGAACTCGACGGAGGTGGCGACGGCGGCGTACACGACGATCAGTGAGCCGAGGCCGAGCCATTTGCCCAGGATCACCTGGAAGCGCTCGATCGGGCGCGCCAGGACGGCCAGCGCCTGCCCGGACTCGACCTCGGCCGACACCGACTGCGCCGCCACCATGACGGCGCCGAGGCCGAGGACCGCGCTGAACATGAAGAGCACGAAGATGAGCAGCTGGGAGGAGATCAGGGTCACGTCAGCGGGCGAGAGCGGGACTCCCCGGTCGTGGAGCCCGGGGAGACGGCTGAACCCCCACCCGGTCAGCGCGATAGCCGCGCCACTAAGCACGCCGAGGGCGAGCACCAGGCGGCGCCGGCTCACCTCGCGCACGGTCATCAGGGCGATGGTCACCACGCTCACGCGGCGGCTCCGTCGTCGGCGGCACGGAGCACCTCGAGGAAGCGGTCCTCGAGGGACTGCCGCTGCGGCTCGACGGCGTGGACCCGGCCGCCCCGCGCCACCAGGTCGGCGACGATGTCGGGCACGTCGTCGTCCGCGACGCCGCGCATGCTGATCCACTCGCCGTCGCTGACCACCTCGCCCCATCGCGCCAGCAACGTGGGGAGGCCTGTGAGTCCGGTCACGCGGAGACGCACACCGGATCCGCCGCTGAGGATCTCGTCGAGCGTGCCCGAGGCGATGACCCGACCACGGTCGACGACCGCCAGGCGGTCGCACACCTGCTCGACCTCGCTGAGCAGGTGTGAGTTGAGGAACACGGCTGTGCCGCGGCCGCGAAGGTCGCGGATGATCTCGCGGACATCGTGGCGGCCCACCGGGTCGAGGGCGGAGGTGGGCTCGTCGAGGAAGACGATCTCCGGCGCGCCGAGCATCGCCACGGCAAGGCCGAGGCGCTGCTGCATCCCCTTGGAGAACGTGCCGACCCGGTCGCGGCCCCGCTCACGAAGCCCGACGATGGTCAGCGCCGAGTCGATCTCGGCGCCGCGCTCGGAGCCGGGGACGCCGATGAGGCGGCAGTGGAACTGCAGGACCTCGACCGGCGACAGCCAGGCTGGGTATCGGAACAGCTCGGGCAGGTAGCCGACCCGGCGGCGAGCCTGGGCACGGCCGATGGGTTCGCCGAGCAGCCAGGCGTCGCCGGCGGTCGGCGTTGTGAGACCGAGGAGGAGCTTGACCGCGGTGGTCTTGCCGGCGCCGTTGGGGCCGAGGAAACCGAAGATCTCGCCCCGCGGGACGGACATGCTCAGCCCGGCGAGCGCCTCGATGTGACCGTATCTCTTGGTGAGGTCGACTGCGTGGATGGCGGGAACGGCGTCGCCCCCCGCGGCGACGGGACCGCGGGGGGCGACGCCAACCTCATCGGAGGGAACGGGCAATGTCGAGCACCTCGTTCTGGGACAACAGGCCGCCGACAGCGTAGACGACCCCGTTCTTCTCCCAGATCACGGCGCTGCCGAGGCCGGTCGAGTCACCCGTCACGACCCCCTGCACACCGTCGATGGAGATGGTCTGGGAGGTCATCAGGCCGGCGATCACCGGGATCGGCAGCGTGCTGGAGGCGTTGCCGATGGCGCGGATCTCGGCGGCCAACTGCGGGGAGACACCGGGCTGGGCGACGAGGAAGTCCTCGAGCTGCTGCAGGGTGGCGCCATTGGTCGAGGCGGCGGGTCGCACGCTCTCCGCGATCACCAGCGTCGGCGTCGCCGTCAGCGGGTCGCTCGACGCGGCGCTCGAGCCGCCATAGAGCGTGACCATCGCCGGCCCGGCGGTGACGGTCACCGTGGTGCCGTTCATCCCGGCCGGGATGTCGGGCGCGGCCCTGCCGGCGCGTGCCGCGGCCGCGTCGGCGGTGGCGGTGTCGAAGGTGAACGTGGCGCTGCCGTTGCCGATCACCTCCCAGCGCACGGCGGTGGGCACGTCGGCGGGCAGCACGGGGCGCAGGGCGTTCAGGCCGGTGGCCGCCGCCGCCTGGGCGGCGTCGGCGACCTCGCGCGGCTCCACGTTGCTGAGGTGCATGTGGCCGTACCCGGAGAGATCGGGCAGGCCGCTCAGGTCGCCGACGGTGAGCGCCACGGGGGCCACCTGGGTGGGGGAGAAGGTCGACAGCCAACCCGCCGCGTTGGCCGACACCACGAGGCCGGCCGCAACCACGGGCACGACCACAGCTCCGATCGCCCAGCGGCGCACGGCCACCCGCGGAGGCGTGGTCAGGGCGCGCCCGGCCTGCGCACCCGCGGCGATGCGCCGGCGCAGGCGCCCCAGGGCCGCATCGGCGGACGCTGTCTCCGCCTCGGGGCGGGCCAGGAGCGCTGCCGCGAAGGTCGCGTCGGCGGCGACGCCTCGTGCCCGCTGCCGGCAACGGTCGCACCGGTCGAGGTGTTCGCGCTCGCGGTTGGATCCCGCGAACCTGTCATCGTGGACGCGCCGCAGCGCTCCGTCACTGAGATGCCGCACGTCCGACCTCCTTTCGCAGCGCCAATTCAGCGCGCCGCACCATTGTTCCAACCGCTCCCTGCTTGACGCCCATCGCGGTGGCCACCGCCGCATAGCTGAGGCCGCTGTGGCGGAGCACAAGAACTGTGGCCGCCCGTTGCGGCAACCGCGCCAGCGCAGCGCGCAACATCCGTCCGTCGTCGGCCTGCTCCGCCGCGACGGCGGGGTCGATGGTCTCTGCCGGGGAGGCGGCCAGCTGCTCACGCCGCGACCGTCTCCTGTCGGCGCGCAGGACGTTCAACGCGGCGTGCGCCGCGGCCGCGCACACCCACCCTCCGGCCCAGGCCTGCTCGCTGCAGTGGCGGCTGTGAAGGGCGAGGAAGGCGTCCTGGGCGACGTCCTCCGCCTTGCTGCGATCTCCCAGCACCCGAGTGGCGATGCCGACCACTCTGGCGTATTCAGCGCGAAAGACGCGATCGAACGCCTTGTCGGTGATCTCGGCGACGGTGGGGGGGACGGTCATGCGCCAGACGGCCTCTCCATTCATACATGTACAGCACCGCCGACGCCCATCCTGTGACGCGACGCGGCGCCGGAGCCCGGCTAGAAGTTGGCGTTGGCCAGCGGCACTGTGGCGTCGGGGAGGCTGCCGGCCTCGGCGGCGCCGGCCTCGGCGGCGCCGTCCTCGGCTGGAGCCGTTGGCGGGCCGGCACCGAGGCCGTAGGCGGCCATCGAGAGGCTGCCGTACGCGCAGCCATCGACGAGGACATCGAGGGTCTCGCCCGATGCGGCCGCAAGGCCCGCGACGAAGACGGACGGGAGGAAGTGCTCGGGGGTCGGCACCGCCATCGTGAAATCGGCGTGCCCGCGCAGGTCGAGGATCGACCCGGGCTCCTCGGTGAGGATGGCACGGGCGTCGCGGTCGAAGCGCTGCGCCCAGTCGAACCCGGTGTGCGGCCGGCTCCCGTCCATGCGGGGCAGGTTGTGGACGATGTTGCCGCTCCCCAGGATGAGCACGCCCTGGTCGCGGAGCGGCGCCAGGCGCCGGCCGAGGTCAAGGTGGTAGTCGAACGGCTTGGTGGCGTCGATCGACAGCTGCACAACCGGGACGTCGGCGTCCGGGTACATGTGGCAGAGCACCGACCAGGTGCCATGGTCGATGCCCCATTGATCGCCGTCGAGGCCGACCCACACAGGGTCGACGACACGCACCACCTCGTCGGCGAGGTCCGCGGAGCCGGGTGCGGCGTATTCCACGGCGAACAGGGCGTCGGGGAATCCATAGAAGTCATGGATGGTTCGGGGCCTTGCCATGGCGGTGACCGCGGTGCCGGTGATGTACCAGTGGGCCGAGACGGCGAGGATGGCCGCCGGCCGCGGAATCGCCGCGGCGAAGGCGCGCCAGGCATCGGTGTAATGGTTGTGCTCGAGCGCGTTCATGGGGCTGCCGTGGCCGATGAACGCCGCGGGCATGCGGGGCGCTGGCGTCGCGGTGGGAGAGACCCCGGTCATCGTGACAGGATACGCACGATCGTCTCGCGCGCGGCTGGCGGGGAGCGGTCGTCGCGGTCGGTGGTCGCAGCGGCGGACCGTCAGCTGGTGCCGGCGTCGCGGGCAAGCCGCACGGCTGCAGATCCTCCCGTCGCTTGAGACAACCCGCCCAGCATACGGGCAGCGGTTACCCGGCAACCCCCGGCTGGAGCCCGTTCGGGAGCGCCCTCGCCGTCGCCGGGGGAGGGCAGACGAGCCACGGCAGCCGGCTAAGACCGGCCCTCAGAACTACTGATAATGCATATTCTCACGATACAGGGCCTCCGGCGTGCCACGGAGCGCGGCTTCCCTCCCCGAGGGCGTGTCGGCGCCCCCGTTCGGCCGACACGCTGCGAGGTGTGGGCGGTTCAGCACCTCTCCTGGACGCCCCCGCCACCCGAGAACCCCCCGTAGAGCGCGTGCAGCGCGTCCGTGGCTTCCTGGAGTTGGGCGGTGACGGCATCCCGCGCGGGCCCGATGTCCAGGTCCGTCGCGCGGTCGACGGCGCCTCGACGCCCGCCGCGATGACCCCATGGATCCTGCAAGCTCCTGATAATACGGGCGTGGCCACCACCTCTGCGACCCGGCGGCGCCCCACCGCACCGGCCGCAACGCGGCTCCCCGCCTGGGCTGCCGAGATCCCCGGACCGTCGGATCCCCTCCCCGACCAGGTGCAGCAGTTCCTGGACTGGCTGCGCATCCAGCGCAACCGCCCGCTCACCACCGTGCGCGCCTACCGCCAGGACCTCGCCAAGTTCGTCGCCTTCCTGCGCCGCCACCCTCTCGCCGAGGATTTCACAGCGGCCGTGGACCGCGCCCTGCTCCGTCGCTACCAGGTCGAGCTCGCCGAGGTGCTCCCCAACCCGCGCACCCGCGCTCGCGCCCTGGTCGCACTGCGGCAATTCCTCTCCTACGCATACGACGAGGGCTGGAGCGAGGCCGAGCTGAGCCGGCAGGTGAGCGTGCCGCGTTATGTCGTCGGTGACCCTCACCCCGTGGCCACCCAGACGGTCCCGCGCCTCCTCGCCGCCCTCCCCACCGCGACACTGCGCGATCTCCGCGATCGGGCGCTCATCAATCTGCTCGTGAGCACGGGCTGCCGCATCGCCGAGGCGTGTGCGCTCAACCGCGGCGATGTGCGCCGCGACGGCTTCCGCGTGCTCGGCAAGGGCGGCAAGCACCGCACCGTGTATTTGACCGCCGGTGCCCATGACGCTGTGCAGGACTATCTCCGTCTTCGCGGGCCCGACCCCGCCCCGGCGCTCTTCATCAGCGTGGCCAGACCGGACATCCCCGGGGGCCGGGCCCTCCCCCACAACCGGCTGACCACCGATGGCGCGCGCCACGCGCTGCGGGCACTGCGTCACCGCTTCAGCGTCGACCCGGCGCTCTTCGCGCTCATCGACGACCTGCGCACGCCCCATGCAGCGCGGCACACGGCGGCCACGACGTTGCTCGAGGCGACCGACGGCGACGTCCGCCTCGTGCAGGAGGTGCTCGGACACGCCACCCTGGAAACCCTCCGCGTCTACACGGAGATCACCGACAAGCGCAAACGGGCAGCCTATGAGCGTCTTGGCGACTACCTCGAGGAGGTCGGTACTGGCGCAGCCGGCTGAAGCGTGTCCAGCCACCCCTCGACGACCTCGACGAAGCTGTCCGGCTGTTCGAGTTGTGGGACGTGGCCCGTGTCGGCCAGCACCCGGAAGTCCCAGTCCGGCCGAAGCGACGCCACGGCCTCGGACGCCGCCAGGCTGACGACGAGGTCGTGGTCACCGTGGATGAGCAGGGTGGGCGCACGCACCTCGAGGATGTGGCGGTGCAGGGTCCGCCGCCGCCACAGCCAGCGCACCAGTGACCGGGTCGCGTCCACCACCGCACGACCGGCCTGGTCCTGCGCGCCCCGCCAGCGGGTCAGCTCGATCTCCGCTTCGCGGGTGGCCGGGGAGACGCGCGACATGTCCACGGTGCACAGCCTCAGCACCTCGTCGACGAGACGCTCGGCGCCGCGGCGGCGGGAGTGGAGGCGGAGCAGCCACGGCCCCACCACCGGGGCCGCCATGACCAGGAAGGCGACGATGACCACGCTGGGCCGGCTGTAGCGCACCCGCGGCAGCGCCGGGTCGACCAGCACC
Source organism: Candidatus Dormiibacterota bacterium (assembly GCA_003153125.1). GTDB lineage: Bacteria > Chloroflexota > Dormibacteria > Aeolococcales > Aeolococcaceae > Aeolococcus. Next base: position 117,306 of record PLWW01000083.1, read on the forward strand.
AGGGCCGCGATTCGCTGTGGTTGCCGGGACGCCTCGACGATGGCGATGAGCCCTCCCATCGAGTTGCCGACGAGCACCACGCCCCGGCCGTTCGCGATGTGCTCGACAACCCGGTCGACCACCTCCTGGTTCTGCGTGATGGTCGCGGAGCGCCCGGCCAGCGGCGTGCGTCCGAAGCCGATCAGGTCCAGCGACCAGACGTGATGTCGCCGCGTCAGCGGCTCGGCGACGTCGCGCCAGTCGAGCAGCGAACCGCCGAGACCGTGCACCAGGAGCATCGGGGCGCCGTGACCGCCGTGGTCGACGATGTGCACCGGGCCGCCGACGTCGAGGGAGAGGTCGTCCACCGCTCGATGCTATCGCCTCGCCTCCCAGGGTCCGCCGCCGAGTCAGACCGAGGGGCGCCAGACGTTGCCGAGGACGCGCACCGGCCCCTCGAATTCCTCCGCCCAGCAGGCCAGCACCGCCTCCCCGATCGGGGGGTGCAGGTCGATCGTGGCCAACTCGTCGCGATCGTGCCAGGCCACGTCGTCGAGGACCCCGTCGCGACCGACGCGCAACGTCCCTCCTGGCGGTGTCGTGCCCGCAAAGACCAGGTTGAGCAGGTGCCGGCCGGCCGGCTCGATCGCCTCACACACCAGCACGAGCCGTCCGACGGTGACCACGAGCCCCGTCTCCTCGAGCATCTCGCGAACAGCGGCGCCGACCATGGTCTCTCCCGCCTCCACCCCGCCGCCGGGGAGGAGCCAGTGCCGCCGGCCGTGTTTCACATGCTCGGCGAGCAGGATCCGATCGCCGTCGCGGAGGCACACGGCGACCCTCACGCGGACGCCGTTGCTGCTCACGCGGCGGATTATCCCTGCCCGCAGGCGGGCTTGACACGAACAGGTGTTCGATGTACGGTGGGCGCGTGGGAACATCTGTTTGGGGCGAGGCGCCCTTCATCACCGACCTCAGCCGCGCCGTTCGCCGTCCGCGCCGGCGGGGTCTGCGGCGCAACCCTCGGGTTGTCGCGGCCGGGGTGGTCACCGCCGCCATAGGTGTGCTGTTCCTCGGCAGCAACGTCTACGGCGGCTTCAACGTGGCCGCGCCGGCCCACATCAAGGTCCATGCCGGCGACACGCTGTGGGCCATCGCCGCCGGCCACTACCAGGGTGGTGATGTGCGCGACCACATCGACCAGATCATCAGCCTGAACCACCTGGCTGGGAGTTCGATCAATCCCGGCGAGGACCTGCTCCTACCGGCACCCGGGTCGTAGCCGGCACCGGTTCCGGCACGGTTCGCCCGGCGTTCAGGTCGGCGAGCCAGGCCGCCGCGCCCGACGGGTGCGGACTGGGCCGGTCGCTGTCACGGCGCCGACCACCTCCTCCCCCATCATCATCGCCCCCGTCATCGTCTGCGGGCGCCTCGTTGAGCATGCGTACAAAGACGACCCCGAACGCCGTGAACAGCGCGATCTTGCTGACCAGTGCAATGCAAGCCCCGGCGATCTGCTGGTCGGTCAGGACATCGAGCCCGAAGAGGCGCGGAGCGCTCGCGTAGGTCGGGTAGAGCGCATGCTTGGCGAGGGCAACGGTGATGCCGCCGAAGGTCTGTGGGATCGTGGCCACGAGGATGTAGCCGAGGGTGGCCCAGCGGCTGAGCACGCGCCGATCACCAAGCGGCACCACGATGGGCCACCAGAACATCGCCGAAGCCGCCAGCAGGGTCAATTGCTGGAGTGCGTACAGCTCCTGGTTGCGCAGAGAGGCGTCGTAGGCGCCCGTGAGGTGCCAGCCGAAGAAGGCCGCGTTGATGGCCACGATCCCGCTGAGGGGATGCACAAGAGCGCGGGCCACGCGACGCAGCGGCCGCGGCAGGACGACCGTGCATCTCGTCGGGAGCGCCAGGAGAAGCAGCGGTGGCACCACCCCCATGATCAGCGTGATCTGCGCGAGGTGGGCGGTCAGCAGGTAGTGCGACGCCACTGTCTGAAGCGGCGACACCCACGCCGCCGCCAGGAGGAGGACGGCCGCGACACCCGACCATCGCCTCCAGGTCCAGCCTGGCTCGCCACGCATGGCGCGCGCCGACGCGACCACGATTCCGCCCACCGTGACCAGCCCCGCGGCGAGCACGGGGTCGAACGTCACTCCGGCCGGCGATGGCAGCACCCCCACACCGTAGCGCAGCGGCCGGCCTTTCGCGAGCCGGTCGAGCGGCTGTGAGGGGACCCGCGGCCCGCGGTGGCAGTCGGAAAAAGGCATGCTGGTGGCCCGAGGTGGGCGGCCGTCTGAGGGCTTGAGATCAGATGCGAGCCTGCGCGAAGGCCGCCGGAAGGCGTACAAAGGGTTCGGCGCGATTCGCGCGCGGCTCCGTGCGGCAGCCTGGAGTCCGTGTCCACGCATGAGCGATGTCCACCAACCCCTACCAATTCTCGCTTCGGACCAGCCGGGTTCCCGGTGACGTCCTCGACGACGTGGCCGCGCGCCCGCTGCCCGGAATCGCCGTGGCGGAACGGGGCACCCACTACCTGGTCCTCCGACCGCTCAGCCGCCACCGCTTCGGTTCCGACCTCGCCGCGGGTGCCGCGGTGGTTATCGTCATGGCTGTTCTCATCGCCACAGCGTGGAACGTCGTCCTCATCAGCGCGCTGCCGCTGGCGATCCTGCCGGCGATCCCGCTGCTGCTGGACCGGCGCCGTCCCGACCTTGCCGTCAGCGCCGTCGCCGACGACAGTGGGGGGACCAGGGTGACCGTCCACGGCGAAGCGTCCGAGGAGCTGGCCGCCGCTGTCGACGCGTACCTCGGTGCACTGCCCGACGCGCCGCGCGTGGACGAACAGCCGGACCAGGTCGCGTCGACCGGCTAGGTTGCCCGGCTCAGCCGATCACCCGGATCACGGCTGTCACGACCCCCTCGATGGCGATGTCGCGAGGGAACATCGGCTCCAGGCTCGGATTCTCGGGCTGGAGGCGGACCCTGCCGTTCTCGCGGAAGAAGCGCTTGACGGTCACCTCGCCCTCGCCCGTGGTCTCGTTCTCGATGCGTGCCACCACGATGGTGCCGTTGGCCGGAGCATCGCGCCGCGGGCGCACGAGCACGATGTCACCATCGTTGATGCCGGCGCCGATCATGCTGTCGCCGTGCACGGTCAGGGCGTATGCGTCATCGCCGCCGGCGATCTCCGGACCGACAGTGATGTGGTCCTCCACGTTCTCCTCGGCGAGCACCGGGGTGCCGGCGGCGACGCGGCCGACGAGGGGCAGGCGCAGGACGTTGGATGCCACGGGCAGCGTGAGCACCGCCTCGGCGCCAACCACCTCGACGGTCCGGGACTTGGTGGGGTCCCGCCGGATCAGGCCCTTGGTCTCGAGGGCGTTGAGGTGGTTCTGCACGGTGGACGAGGAACTCAGCCCGACGGCGTGGCCGATCTCGCGCACGGTGGGAGGGTAGGAGTGCTGGCGGGCGTGGGTGCGAAGGAACTCGAGGATCTGGCGCTGACGCCCCTCGACGGGCTCGGTCATGTGTACCTCCAAGCCTTCTGTGGCCGCCGCAATGTACCACGGATCCGTCGATAGCGCAAACGGATGTTCCCATCCCGCCGCCGACCCGGGAGGCGGACTTTCAACGTTCCGGTGTCGAGTGCGTGAACGGCCGGTGCGCACGGCGGTCACAACGAGCACCACGTCCTACGATGCTGAGGCTCCCACGGCACCCACGCAAGCATGGTCAAATGAGTAGAACCGGCGCCCCGGCGCAGCAGCAGGCCTTTGATGAGGCAAACATGGATGACCCGACGGTGCCCGTCCGGCAACCCGGCGGTGGCGCCCTGCCCGTCGTGATGCGCTGCGGCGAGGCTGGCTGCGACGCCCAGCCGGTCGAGGCGTGCGCCTATGTCGACAGCCGCGGCAACGCCTGCCGCACCCATTGGTGCGAGGAGCACGGTTCGGAAGTCTCCGGGCGGCGCTACTGCCGCCGTCACGCTGGGACCGTGGCGGCGCTGGGAAGCAAGGCCAACAATCCTCGCGCGCTCCCCGACGTCGGCCACCGCGGCGCGTCTTTGGTGCGCTGGGTCTACCGCGACCTCGACCCGGCACTGACCATCATCCTGGAGAAGGTCAGCCTCGCCAACGAGCACCTCCTCCGGGACACCGAGGTCGCGGTCGGCCGCGCCGCCGACGGCAGCCGCTGCTGGGAGATGAGTTGGAAGCTGGCGTCGCCGTCAGGGGTCCGTATGCGGATCACCCTGATGGTCGAGGAGAAGGACGACTCGGTCGTGTTTGTGCGCATGGGCGACAACGTCCTGGCCAGCGGGGTGCCACCGTGGATCGAGGCCCGCCGCTCAGGACAGACGCTGACCGAGGATGAGGACCGCGAGCAACGCCGCAGCTTCTACGCCTTCCTCGAGCAGTACCTCACCGAAGCAGTCAGCCAGTAGTCAGCACACCCAGCACCGCGGACGCCAGGTCTGAGGTCGTCGTCACCCCGGTGCGCTCGAGGCGCAGCGCGGCAGGCTCGTGGCGGAACCACGTGCGCTGGGCCTTGACGTACTGCCGGGTTCGCTGAGTGGCGGTTGCGCAGGCCTCCTCGACGGTCATCGTGGCCGCAACGACGGCCACGGCCTCGCGGTAGCCGATGCCGGCACGAGCCAGGACACCCGGGGCCGTGCCGGCCCGGAGCTCCGCTCGCACCTCGTCGAGGATGGCACCTCCGCGGAACATCGACGCGATCCGCGCCTCGAGCACGTGCCGGTGCAGGTCGCGGTCGGCGTCGAGCACGACCAGGTTCAGCTCGGGCCCGGCAGAGCGCTGCCGTCGTTCGGCGAGGCCGCCTTCCCCGGCGCGAAGCACCTCGAGGGCGCGGACCACTCGGCGCGGGTTGGCCACGTCCAGGGTGGCTGCCCCGGCGGGATCGCGCGTGCGCAGTTCCGCGACCAGGAGCCCCAGCCCCTCAGGGGTTGCCGCCGCCGCGCTGAGCTGGTCGCGTTCGACCGGGTGCGGTGCGGCGCCGCCGAAGTCCCATCCCTCGCGGAGCGCGCGGATGTACTGGCCGGTCCCCCCGACCACCACCGCAGGGACGCCCCGCGCGGCCAGCCCGGCGAGGACGTCGCGGGCCAAGGCGAGCCACTGCGCAACGGTGAACAGCTCACCCGGCTCGCACACCGCCAGCAGGTGGCAGGGCACCCCACGCAGTTCCGCAACGGTCGGTGCAGCTGTCCCGGCCACCAGGCGGCGGAGTACCTGGCGGGAATCCGCGTTGACAATCTCCCCCCCGATGCGCCGCGCCACCTCGACGGCAAGCACTGTCTTACCGGTGGCGGTCGGGCCCCCGATGGCGAGAATCGGTGGCGGCGGAGTCACCCCGGGGGGCGTCGGAAGATGCGCCGCAGCATGTCGTCGTCGAAGAGCGCCAGCGCAGGCCGGCCGTGCGGGCAGGTGAGGCCGCCGGGGGTGGCGACCAGGCCGTCGAGGAGGCGTTGCTGAGCATCTGGGGACAGCTCGTCGCCGAACCTGACCGCGCCATGGCAGGCGATCAGCGCGGCGGCGCGGTGACGCTGCTCGGTGACCGGGCCTCCCGCCCCGAGCGAATCGAGGAGGTCGCCGACGAGGCGGCTCGGATCCGTCGCCGCCACCCCGGCCGGGACGGCGGTGCAGCGCAGGCTGTTCGGGCCGAACGCCTCGACGGTGAAGCCGCACAGGGCGAGGAGGGCGCCGTGGGCCGCGAACAGCTCCATGCGCCGGGCATCGCATTCCAGCACCGCCGGGATGAGCAACAACTGCCCGGCCGGCGACCCGGACGACCATTCCTGGAGAAGCTGCGTGTACAGCACCTTCTCGTGGGCGGCATGGGGGTCGACGATGACCACCCCCACCCCGGAGGTGGCCAGCAGCCACCGGCCGCCCTGCTGTCCCAGGGCTCGGAGCGGGCGCAGGGACTCGAGCAACGTCCGCGACGCCGGCACCCCCGTGCCCGGCAGCGCGGGCGGCGCGGGCTCATCGCTCGTGCGGCTTCCCGCCGGGTCGCCCGCTCCTCCCGGCGCAGCATCCCGCGCGTTCCCCGTCGGGATCCATGACGAGGATGCGTCGAGAAATCCGAGGCCCGCGCCGTGACCGTCCTCAGCGTGGTACACCGACGCGCCCCGCAGCGCCGTCCAGCAGGCGCGCTGCACCGCCGCGAACACCGCCCGCTCATCGCGGAAGCGCACCTCACGCTTGGTTGGGTGCACGTTGACGTCCACCTCGAGCGGATCGACGGCGACGCTGAGCACCCCGAAGGGATACCTTCGCGCCGGGACGAGGCCGCGATACGCCTCGGCGACGGCGGCAACCAGGGCGCGGTTGTGCACGCGACGGCCGTTGACAACGATCACCAGCCCCGAGCGGTTCCCGCGGTGGCGGCGCGGCTCGCTGATCGCACCGGCGACGTTGATGTCACCCTCGGCGGCAAGAGGCAGCAGCTCTGCCGCCTCGGACCCGAACACGCAGCGCAAAGCGTCGTCGAGCCCGCTTCCCGGCGAACGCAGGCGGGTGCGACCGTCGACCACGCACCTGACGCGCAGCTCTGGCTGGACGAGCGCAAGGTCGCTGACAACCGCCAGCGCGGCAGCGACTTCGGCCCGCTCGCCGCGGAGGAAACGCAGCCGGGCCGGCGTGGCGGCGAAGAGGTCGAGCACCTCCACAGCCGTCCCGACTGGACCGCCCCATCCGCCCTCCTCCACCGTCTCGCCATGGCGCACACGCAGGCGCGCCCCAGCGGGGGCCCCGGCCACGCGCGAACACAGGGTCACGTCGGCCACCGCCGCGATGCTCGCCAGCGCCTCGCCACGAAACCCCAGTGTGGTCACGGTCTCGAGGTCGGCGGCCAGGCTGATCTTCGAGGTGGCGTGTCGCGCCATGGCCAGGCCGAGCTGGGCGGCGGGGATGCCCGTGCCGTTGTCGACAACCCTGATGCGCACGGTTCCCCCGGAGTCGACGGCCACGTCGATGCTTGTGGCGCCGGCGTCGACCGCGTTCTCGCACAGCTCCTTGACCAC
>PLWW01000102.1 GCA_003153125.1 Candidatus Dormiibacterota bacterium
GAACGCATTAGAAAAGGCATTGGAGAAGGCGTTAGAACATGAATTATCGGCGGTTCCGTTCGAGTCTTGAACCGTGCCCTCAAACGACAAGACATCAGCTAAGCATCGGACTTGCTGTACGCCAGCTGAGCATAGTGCGGTGTAATCTGGATTTGGCGTGGAAGTGCTAGCTCGCACGGCAACGGGGTTTACCGTTACCAAAGCTAACACAGCGACAAGGCTCGCTAACCAACGGCGGATCAAGTCCATTACCTCCAGTACCTCCAGATACGCGCCACGTCAATGCTACTCGGGTTTTTCGGATAAGTTGGTCACAGACCGCCATATGCTGTTGCGCTCGATCGTATATTTGTGTCAACTCCGTTGCACCCCCAGAAAACGCTATCGCCAGCATTCTGCGCGAGTCCGGCACATTTCTACGAACGCCCAAATCGCGCGGGGTTCGCGCCTGGCAGAGGGCACTTCGCGGCAGCGCGCCGGAGGCCGCTCTGGGAGGCGTGTGCGTTCTTGTCGCGGTCACGTTGGTGCTGGTGCGCCCGAGCGTGATGACGGCGATGCTCGGAGGGCTTCTGGTCCTCCAAGCCTGTATCTACGGATCAGCGCCACTGTGCGGACTCTGGGCGGAGGGCATTCGCCTTACCCCCACGCGGGCCGCGTTTTCGCGGTCGGCGCAGAACACCGGCGAACCAGCATCACGCCCACGGATGGTCTTGCGCTTCGGATTGGCGGCCACTATCGCCGCCGGCATGGTCGCCATCACCGCACTCGCGTTCTCCGCACCACGCGGCGAGAACGCGTTTCCGAGCAACCTAGGCCTCGCGCCAGGACCACACTTTGAGGACATCACCCAAATATCGCCGTCACCTCGTCCTTCTCCGGCAGGCAGGCCATCGGCCACGCCCGGCCGGCACCCATCTGTTGCGCCATCAGGAGGCACACCGGTACCTGGAGCAGCGACCACAACGCCGGGTCCGACGCAACCTGGTGCTACTCCTATACCAACCGCGCCGCCGACGCCAGCGCCCACGGGACGTCCCGTCCCCACGCCGACATCGGTGCCCACACCCACTTCGCAGCCGACGCCACCGACCACTCCGACGGCGCATCCGACCCCTCGGTAGAAGGGTGGGCAAGGGATCGGGAACCCAGAACAGAACCTCGGCCGCTCCGAAGCGGGTGAGCTTCACGTTTGCCGGACTCGCCGGGATGGTGCTGAGGCATGGTCAGGCCGCACCATCCAGTGCCTTGAGCAGATTTTGTATCGGGTATGAAAACGGGGTGACCCTTCCCGGCTCCGTCTCGCAGTACGCTGCCGGTACCGGGACCAGGGCATATGGGGAACACCAGCGACGGGCAGGCCGGTTTGAATATGGACCACGAGTCCGCTTTTGTATATGGCCGCCCCTGCGACCAGCCCGGTTGCGCCGAGAGCGCGGATGCGTAGGTGTCGTGTTGCCCGCGGGTGTTGCAACTGGAGGACAGCATGCGCAGCATTGGTCTTGACGTCCACACGCGTTTCGCCGAGGTGGCGATCAGCGAGCCCGGCCGCAAGGTAAGGCCGGGCGAGCGCGTCGCGGCCACGCCAGCCGAGCTCCGGGTCTTTGCGGAAACGTTGGGGCCGGACGATCAGGTGGTCCTGGAGGCGACCGTGAACACGTGGCCTATTGCGGACCTGCTCCGCGCCCACGCGGGCCGAGTGGTGGTGTCGAATCCCATGAAGACCAGGGCCATCGCCGAGGCCAAGGTCAAGACCGACAAGGTCGATGCGGCAGTCCTGGCGCAGCTGCTCGCCGCAGACTTCATCCCTGAGGTATGGGCACCAGACGAAGCCACCAGGGTTCTGCGCCGTCAAGTCGCTCACCGCGCCTCGCTGGTGAGCCAGCGCCCCGCGCTGCGCAACCGGATCCACGGATGCCGTGCAACACCCGCATTCCACCCGGCGGTTCGGACAGAGTCGCCTCAGTGCGTGCCGAAAGGGTCGTTCGAGAACGCCCGACAAGCCATGCGGGTTCCTGGCGAGGGGACGTGAGCCGGATCGCACATCCTGTTTGCCAAACCGCGAGCCCTCCGTTCCAGTGTACGCGGCTGCCTTCCCCGATCACACGGCGAGGGGAGTGCCTTCAATGCAAGAGCGGACCACCGCTCCCAGACCGGTCAGGTTGAACGGTTTGGTGATGAGGTGGTTGGCGCCGGCCAGCCGAGCGCTCTCAACCTCCTCCTCGCTCGACACCGCCGAAAACATGATCACCGGGAGATGGGCTGTGCGCGGGTTCTTCCGAATGCGGGAACACGCCTCGATGCCGTCCAAGCCGCCCATCATGATGTCAAGGATGATCAGGTCAGGGGAATCGCGTTCGATCGCTGCCAGTCCGCCCTCGGCGTCGATCGCTGTCACCACCTCAAACCCCTCGAGTCCCAGGTACATGGCGACCACGCGCACGAGCCGGGGATCGTCGTCGACGACGAGGACGCGCTTGCTCATGCCACGGACGGTCGGGGTCGTTTGGCCCGACCGACCACTCCGTCAGCAACTGCGATACTTCCCACGCGGTCGCGTCCGTCACTCTTGCACGCGTAGAGCGCTGCGTCGGCACGATCGGCCAGGGTCTCCAAACCCTCGTGAGCGTAGCTCTTGAAGCGGTCGAGGTCGATCATCGCCAAGCTGAGTGGCCCGCCACTGCGCCGCGCCCGTTCGATGGAGCGCGGTGTCTCCTCGTCCCACGCTCGCCGATTGGGGATGCCGGTCAGGCCGTCGATGCGCGCCTCGTCGACGAGCTCGTCGCGGAGGCCGCCACTGACCAGCCCGAACTCCGCGTCCACCATGTCAACCAATCGTGCTGACCCTTCCGTGTCGTCATCGGCGGAGCTGACTTGCAGTTCGGCACACAGGTCGGCGAGGTCAGCCGCCCCAAAGGCGCTGCGGCTTCCTTTCAAGGTGTGCGCCAGTCGCCCTATCGCCTCGAGATCGCCGCTGGACCGCGCCATGCGCAGTTCGGCGACCCGGCTCGCGCCGTCGGTGACGAAGAGCCCGACGAGGCTGTCGAACTCATCGCTCCCGATCTCGCGCAGCCCGGCGGGTAGCCTCGCGTCCAGAAGCGGGGTGCTCTCGCGAGCCGACTCTTCGCGCCGCGTCGGTGGGACCGAGGTGACCCAGCGGCCAACCATTGCTGCCAGCGTGGCCGCCTTGATCGGCTTGCTGAAGTACGCGTCCATGCCGGAGGCGAGGCCCTTCTCCTTGTCCCCGGCGATCGCTCCAGCAGTCATCGCAATGATTGGGGTGTGGCGTTCGGTGCCCTCGCGGCGGCGGATCGAGCGAGATGGTGCAGCTCCGTGACCGCCGCCGCAATCAGCGCTCGGACGCGCTCAATATCGTCTGGAGTCGGGACCAGTCCGCCACGCCCGCGCTCCTCGACCTCGCCCATCAGCTCTGCGAGGCGGTCGGCGCCCATCGTCACCGCTGACCCGCGCAACGCATGAGCCGCCTGGTGAACATCCTCCGCGTTGCGCGCGATGGTGGCTCGCTCGAGCGCCTCGACACGTGAGACGGACTCCTGGATGAAGAGACCGGCCATCAGGCCAAGGGTATCGCCGGTTCCGTCGACACCCTTGAGTTGGTCGAGGACCTGCTGATTGAGCGAAACGGCGTCAGCGCGTACGGACGCAGGTTTCGCAGCGGGCGACGAGTCACCGACCAGCTCCGTGATCGTGCGGTACAGTTCGGCGCGGTCGACCGGCTTGGTGATGTGTGCGTCCATGCCGGCTTCGAGGACCCGCTGCACGTCGCGACGGGTGGCGTTGGCGGTCAGGGCGATGATGGGGATGCGCGAGGCGGCAGGCTCCTCGCGGCGAATCTGCATCGCGGCGTCGTAGCCGTTGAGGATGGGCATCTCGCAATCCATGAGAACCGCCGGAGGCACAGTGGAAACACTGCAATCGCGATGATGATCGCTCCCAAACCTGGTGAGAACTGCACCGCGAACACCCCGAACATGAGGAGGACGACGTTGCCGACGATGGTTTGCCGCGCCCGACCGAACAGGTACCCGCCGAGTAGGCCGTTCATCGGGTGCGTCCCGCACTCGGACTGTGTCGGGCGTCGAGTGACCGCCTAGTGAGCGAGGCAGTGTGGTGTCTGTGATTCATGCTGTTGCCTTCCGTCTTCATGTCTTCAACCATGACAGTGATTTGTGGCGTTCACGCGATTGCCCTGCAACGAAGTGTTCCGAGTGGAGGCGCGAAGCCCATTCAACAAGGATGCCGACGATCTGGGCGTGCGCCAGACGTTTGAGGCGGCGTCCTTAGCGGCCGTGGCGACCATCGCGTCTCCTCCTGCTCGCACTGGTCGGCGTGAAGTGCAGCTGGCAGCGGGAGTGCTCTGCCAGCCACTCCTTGACGACACGGTGTTTGTGGGTGCGGCAGTTGTCCAGGGCGAGGTGAATGTCGACGCCCGGGTAACGCTCGTCGATCACCTGAACCGCCCCGGGTTTCATGGAGGCTCGGTTTATTGACTCCCAGCCATGGCGGCGGGGAGTGATCAGCCAGCCCTCGTGGTTCCCCGGAGACTGGTCGGTCGGTCAACGCAGCGCTGCAGGGGTAATCGCTGGCAGCCGGCATTGCTCATGGGACAAAGTTGTACTGGGATGATCCGCCATGGTGCACGACCGTCCTGCGACTCGGACCACGCTCCTGACGTGGTGGTGTCAACGGCCCTAGTCCGTGAGCCGCGGTGCCCACACCACCCGGCAGACCGAGGTGCCTTGGTTCCGACTATCTCGGCGTGGGCTCGAGGGTCAACCTCAGGTGCCTGCTCGAGCCGCGGGCTGCGCGCCGGGCTCGAGCACCGCACTGAAGATAGATTGCCAAGGGCCCCAGATCGCGGTACCGGGGAGAAGCGGTCCATGGGTTGCGGCGCCCTCACAGAGAGGGTGGTCGCGGTGGGAGCGAGGACACGGATCCGCTGCTCTCAGCCAGGCGATCGTGGCTCAGCGCGCCGGGCTGACCCCGCCCGCGCTCAGCCAGTTCGAGTCAGGCGCTGCTCGTCCGGCGGCTGCCACCCAGGACCGCCTGAGCACTGTCCTCGAGGTGCCGACCGCCTTCTTCGCGCTCCCCCTGCTCGACACCCATGAGGGGTTCTTTCGATCGCTGCGTCGCACCGCGGTCGCGGACCGCCGACGGGCCCGGGCGGTCGCGCACATAGCGCATGACCTGGCGACCTGCGGTGGTGCGGCCGCTCGCATCCCACCGCCTTCGGTCCCGCGCATCTCCGTGACCACCGTCGGCAACGATGGAGAAGATGTCGACCGGATCGCCGCGGAGGTGAGGACCGTTTGGGGCATCCCGCGAGGACCCATTGCGAATGTGGTTGAGCTGCTCGAGTCCCACGGGGTGATCGTCACGCGACTACCGCTCGGGTCAACCGATGTGGATGCCTTCTCGTTGCCCTTTAGTGACCGGCCCATCGTGGTGCTCGGCGTTGAGAAGAACGACCGCGCACGATCGCGATTCGATGCCGCACATGAACTCGGTCATCTCGTGCTTCATGGTGAACAGGTGTGGGGCATGCCGGAAACAGAGAGGCAGGCTCATCGCTTTGCGGCGTCCTTTCTAATGCCGGCCCAAGACATCGCTGATCAGTTGCCACAACGCACGGACTGGCCTCGGTTGTTCGAGCTCAAGCGCCGCTGGCAGGTCTCGCTTGCGGCTCTCCTGATGCGCGCACGGTCGCTGGGATGCATGGCCGAGGGCGACTACCTCACCGCGGTGAAGGCGTCGTCAGCACGCGGATGGAGACGACTTGAGCCTGTCCCGCTCGGAGCTCCTGAGCAACCGCAGCTTCTCAGAACCCTTCTCGAGGCGCCGAGCGGTGAGCTATGTCGCGGTATGCTGCCGACGTCTGTGGTCGATCAGTTGGCGCAGGCGGTTGCTGTGTAGCCTACTGATCCGTCAACCGGCCGGCGGTGACGAGCGCGTGAGGTCAACACCTTCGCCGACACCAGGCCTTTCAAGTGCGACCGCCGCGGCACACGAAGCGCAGAGATCCCGGTCGTCGCACACTGTCCATGCCCCGCAGTCCCTGCACCACCAATGCCCTACCGTTTCGGGTCCTTGCCAGTCTCCTGGCACGTGTAGCGGCGTGGCAATGACTTCTGCATCCACGATCGGCCCTCGGGCGCGGTGCGCCGCGGTTGCTCGCCGCTTCTGTGCGCACCGCGCTAGCCCTCATAACCGTCATCGACGGCTCCGGTCGGACGCATGGAGAGTCAATTCGCTCGCGATTCGGGCCTGCGTCCGATGCGGTGGTCTGCATGCGGGTGATGAGGTAGTGCAATGGCTATGGCAGCGGGAGACGGCCCGCAGATCGACACGATCGAGGAGGGGAGTGCGCGCGGCCTCTGGGACGCGACCTCGGGAGCCTTTGTCGGCGCCAACCTCCGCCGATCAATTCTCGCCCGCGGATGGACCGTCCCAGACTTCGCTCGCGCCAGCCGGATCGACCCGGGGTCCGTGTATGCGGCGATTCACGGCCGGCGAGTTCGCGACACCACCGCGATCAGGATCTTCGAGACGCTGGAGCGACGGTCGCCGATGACGGTCGTCTGGGAGTAGACGCCTAGAAGCGGACGCGGGCCGCCGCCTGCAGGACCGCGTCGCTGGTCTTGCCGCGGTAGTAGTACGCAACCATGTGGCTGCTGGCGTGACCGAGGAGTTGCTGAAGATGCAGCATGTGCATCCCCGCGTCAGCGCACCAGGTACAGAACGTGTGCCGGAAGCGGTACGGGTTGCACTTGATGCCCGTCTCGGTCCCGAGTACCGCGAGCATGGTGCGCAGGCCGTCCATGGTCAGCGGATCAAAGCGCCCGCTGCGGTCAGATCGTGTCGACAGGAATAGCCGCGATGCTCCCCGTGGGCGCTCGGGATCGCTCAAGTGGGCCCGGAGCAACTTCGGGACCAGCTTCTGCCCGATCGTCAGGGGGATGTCCCGATAGCCGGCCTGCGACTTGGTGACCTCGGCGTCGTGCACGGAGCCGCGGATCTCGACGATGGGCGGCTCGCGATCAAGCCGCACCCGCTCCTCATCGAGCGCCAGCAGCTCGCTGGGCCGCATCCCCGTGTAGAGCAGCAGCGCGATGATCAGCCGGTCGCGATCGGTGGCCGCCCGCCGCAGCAGCGTGTCCGTCTCGCCCTGGGTGAGGACCGGCTGCTCCGGTCGCTCCTCGTCAGGGGCGGACGACACCCGAAGCCGCCCCAGCTGCTCTCCAACAGCAGCCGGAGCGCCAAGGTGCTCGGCGGCGTACAGAGCGAGCTGGCGCAGCTGCGACCGGACCTTCTTGATCGTCGCCGAGTCCCGGCCCATGTCGTACTGCAACCAGTGGAGATACTCCGCCGCCACGCCATCGGTCCACTCGTCGATGTAGGTGACCCCGTGCTGCTCACGGAACATGCGCAGCGGGCCGCCGAGGAGGTTGCCGCGGATGTTCGCGCGGCTCGTGCGGCTATACGGGCGGCCGTTCTTCGGGGACGTGTGGTTCTCGGCGAAGCGTTCGACCGCCCGCTCGAAACTGACCCGGCCGTCGCGCTGGATGGTGCGTGGGCGGGCGGGGGCGAGGGCGGCGGCAGGACGACCGCGCTCGATCGGTTCCAGCCAATTTGGCACGCCCCAAACTCTAACACCACTTTGTGCAGGTAGTGTTTTTAGGATTTCCTAGAAACGTACCTTTCGGAAAATCCACGGGGTTCCATGGTGACCCCTCTGCGACCCCTCGGGGCTCCATTCGTATTCGAAATGAGCCCTCAGAGGGGAGTGGAGCGGGAGACGAGGCTCGAACTCGCGACCCTTACCTTGGCAAGGTAATGCTCTACCACTGAGCTACTCCCGCTCGCGGCTCGCGAGTATATCGCAGGGTCTGCGACGACCTGACCGCCGCCTCAGTGCCCGGTGAACTCGGGGGCGCGTTTGCTGATGAAGCCCGCGACACCCGCGGTGAAGTCATCGCTCTCGGCCGCGAGCACCTGGGCCTCCTCCTCGCGGGCCAGCTGGCTGCTGAGGTCGTGGTCCAGGGATTGGTTGATCAACTGCTTGATGAGGCCCGCCGAGCGAGGGCCGCGGGCCAAGCGGGCCGCGAGGTCGTGGGTGGCGTGAGAGAGGTCCTCATCCGGGACCACGCGGTGGACCAGGCCCAGGCGGAGAGCCTCGGCGGAGTCGATCGTCTCGCCGAGCATGGCCAGCTCCAGCGCCTTGGCCGTGCCCACCAGCCGGGGCAGAAAGTAGCTGCTGCCGGCGTCGGGGACCAGCCCGATGCGC
This sequence comes from Candidatus Dormiibacterota bacterium, assembly GCA_003153125.1. GTDB lineage: Bacteria > Chloroflexota > Dormibacteria > Aeolococcales > Aeolococcaceae > Aeolococcus. The sequence goes on from PLWW01000102.1 coordinate 8,303, forward strand.
ACGAAGGCCTGGATGAAGGTGGCCGACTCGCCCGCGACGCGGAAATCAGCGGCCAGCGCCAGGGACATGCCCGCTCCCGCGGCGACGCCGTTGACCGACGCGATCACAGGCTTCTCGAGGTCGCGGATGGCGCGGATCATCGGAACGTAGTGCTCGTGGAGGTGGCCTCGGATGTCGGCGTCGCCCGCCTCGAAGCCGCCGCGCAAATCCTGTCCCGAGCAGAAGCCACGGCCTGCGCCGGTGATGACCACGACGCGGACGGCGGCGTCGGCTGCGGCATCGTGGCAGCCCGCGGCCACGGCATCGAGCACCTCGTCGGTGAGCCCGTTGAGCACCTCGGGTCGGTTCAGCGTGAGGGTCAGCACCCCCGCCTCGGAGGCAGTGAGCACAACCGGAGCGGCACCGATCACCATGCGACCACTGTACCGCCGTTGTTCAGGGGGAGGCCACCACCCGTTCGCCCATTTCACGCAATCGTTCGAACGTGTAAATGCCGGTGTTGTGGCCGTCGGCCCACACCACGTTGAGCCCGTAGGCCCCCACCAGCGAGATGTCGGCGAGGTTGTCCTCGCCCGGCTGGAGGTCGGGACGGACCGCGAAGCGGCCGGCGCTGCCCATCTCCCCGTGGCACGCGGCACAGGGGCAGGCGCGGCGGAGCAGGGCGAACGGGATGCGGTGCACCGCGCCGTCACCCCACTCGATGAGAAGGGCGCGGGCCGGCTCGTCGTAGTCGAATCGGCTCGGCCGCGGGCTCACCGGCCGAGCATAGGGTGCGGCTCGCCCGCATCGGCCCGGCGCCGTCCGTCAACAGAGAGCAGCCTGAGAGCTTCGGCCCGGTCTGCCGGCTTTCCACGTCCTCTCAGGAAGCCCTTCCACACTTTGGGGCGAGATGAACCTGACCAAGATCCACCTCAGCCGTCGTCAGGCGCTCGGGGTTGCCGCCGGCGGAGCGCTCGGCGCCGTCGCCCTCCGCTTCGGGCTCGACGAGATCGGCCCCACCACGGCAGCGACCGTCAGCGCGGGCGGCTGGCCGAGCCCGTTGGGCACGCAACGCGCCATGGCCGCCCACCTGCTTCGGCGCGCCGGGTTCGCCTTCAGCCAGGCCGACCTCGACACGGCGGCCGCTCTCTCCTACGACGACCTCGTCGACCACGTGGTCAGCCAGAAGCCGGCGCCCCTGCCCCTGCCGGCGGACCTCACCAACCACAACCAGGTCGCTGCCGCCTGGTACTCGCACATGGTCACCACGAGCGCGCAGTTCCCCGAGCGGATGACGCTCTTCTGGCACGGCGTGCTCACCAGTGACTACCGCAACGCGGCGCGTCTGCCCTTCGTGTACCAGCAGAACGTGCTGTACCGCAAGGCCGGCCTGTCCGACCTCCGCAGCCTCCTGGCCAGCGTCACCACCGACCCGCTGATGATGCGCTACCTCAACCTCGACGCCAGCACCGCGGCGGCGCCCAACGAGAACTACGCCCGCGAGCTGATGGAGCTGTTCACGCTGGGCCCGGGCAACTACTCGGAGGCCGACGTTCGCGAGGCTGCTCGCGCTCTCAGCGGACTGCGCATCCAGCTCGTTGACAGCACCGGCGCGCGTATCGCGGCGCCGCGGTACGCGAAGGCCAACGCGCAGGCCTACGCTGACGAGGTCAACGCGCTGGTGCGTTCGGGCGCGACGTTCCGCGGTGCGCTGGTCGCGCGTGTGCACGACTCCGGCACCAAGACATTCCTCGGCCGCACGGGCAACCTCGGCCCCGACGACGTCATCGACATCGTGCTCGCCCAGCCGGCGTGCGCACCATTCGTGACGCGCCGCGCCATGACCTTCTTCGCCACGCCCAACCCGTCCAGCGCGGACGTCAACGCCGTCGCCACCCAGTTCCGCGCCAACAAGTACGACGTGGCCACCCTGATGCGCGCCATCTTCCGCAGCAGCGCCTTCACGTCGCCCACCAACTACCGGTCGCTGCTGCGCTCACCGACCGACTACATGGTGTCGACGATGCGCGTCTTGAACCGGCCCCAGCTGGCCACCGGCGCGGTGCGCGCCGGGGCGGGAATGGACCAGGTTCTCTACGCTCCGCCCAACGTCGCCGGCTGGCCGAGCAACGCCGGCTGGGTGAGCTCCTCGACGCTGCTGGCGCGCATCAACTTCGCCACCACGGCCCTGGCGCACGGCACCACGCTGCCCGACACCGCCGCAGCGGTGCGCACCCACCTCGACGGTGTGCTCGGCAGGGACACCACCGCGGCCCTCGGAGCCGCCAAGACCCCATCCGACCGCTGGTTCGCCCTGCTCGCCAGCCCAGAGTTCCAACTGAAATGAGGTCCCCCCGATGAGTGTCACCCGTCGCGACTTTCTCGCTGCCGGCCTTGTCGGCGCCGCCAGCGGAGTGATGGTGCCCCCCGTCTTCGCCAAGGGCGTGTTCGCCGCCGGCATCGAGGGTATCCACAACGATCGCGTCCTCGTCGTCCTGCAACTCGCGGGCGGCAACGACGGCCTCAACACGGTGGTGCCATACGCGGACCCCGCCTACCTCAGCGCCCGCCCCACCGTGGGCGTGCGGCCCGACGCCGTCCTCCACATCGACAGCAGCGTCGGCCTCAACCCGGCGCTGAAGGGCATGAAATCGCTCTACGACGGCGGCCAGGTGGCCATCGTGCAAGGCGTTGGGTACGAGAACCCCACCTACTCGCACTTCGAGAACCTGTACGTGTGGGAGTACGCCGACCCCCAGCGTGCCCAAACCGACGGCTGGCTCGGCAAGCTGCTCGGCAGCCAGATCGACTCGCAGGGACACCCGCTCTCCGCGTGTGCGCTCGGCGAGACCAGCACGCCGCCGGAGCTGCGCGCCCCCACCGCGACGGTGAGCGTGATCGACTCCATCACTGGCTACACGGTGCGCGGGGGCGCGACCCGCCAGGCCACCGCGCCGGCCCTGTACCGCACCACCCCGGGGATCTACGGTGTGCTCTTCGACCAGGCTCTGAGCACAGCCGAGTCGGGGATGAAGACACTCGCCGCCGGCGCATCGGCCTACACGCCGGCAGCGCAGTACGCCGTCGCCGGGGCGACGCAGGCCGCCAACAGCCTCGGCGCCGCCCTGCAGCTCACCGCCCAGATGATCGTCACCGAGCCCTCGGTGAAGATCTGCCACGTCGTGCTGAGCGGGTTCGACACCCACCAGGCCGAGTCCACGCGGCAGACCGCCCTGCTCACCGAGGTGGATGCCGCCGTGAGCGCGTTCATGACCGACCTCACAGCCCACGGCCAGGCGGACCGCGTCGTACTCATGACCTGGTCGGAGTTCGGCCGCCGCATCAACGAGAACGGCAGCCAGGGCACCGACCACGGGGCCGCGGCGCCGCTCTTCATCGTCGGCAAGCCGGTCACGGGCGGCCTCTACGGAGAGCAGCCGTCGCTGACCAGCACGATCGACTCCGGCAACCTCAAATACACCGTCGACTTCCGCAGCGTCTACCAGACGCTGATCCGCGATTGGCTGCAGGGCGACCCGGCCGCCATCCTCGGCGCCAGCTACCCCGAGCTGCCGATCATCAGGGTCGCCTGAGCGGCGCGCGTCCCCGGCCCCGGCGGCGCTACGCTCCGCGCATGGCCACCACTGAACCCTCGTCGACGGCGCTCGACAGGGTACGCGGCCTTCTCGGCAGCAGCGACTTCCTGAGGCTGCTCAACTGCCATTTCGACGAGGTCACCGGCACGCGCGTGGCCGGGTGGCTCGAGGTGGGGCCGCAGCACCATCAACCCTTCGGCCTCCTCCATGGGGGCATCCTGTGTTCGGTGGTGGAGACCTTCGCATCCGTCGGGGCCTGGGAGGCGGTGCGCGACAGCGGCCGGCAGGTGGTGGGTGTGGCCAACTCCACCGACTTCCTGCGCTCCACGGTATCGGGCCGTCTCGACGTGGTCGGGACGGCGGTGTACCAGGGCCGCACCCTCCAACTCTGGGACGTGGTCATCACCCGCGCCGTCGACGGCAAGGACGTGGCGCGCGGCCGGGTGCGCCTGCAGGTCATCGACCCGCGCTGAAGCGCCGTCCGGAAGCGCCGACCTCGGCATCGACAAACCGGCCGCCACCGTACCGCCATCGCTGTCCGAACGGCCGTACACTGGCCTCGATGTCGACGCTCACGGCGATGTTCTTCGGGCTCTGGATCGCACTGGCCGTAGCCTTCGTGGCCCTCGAGGTGCACACGCAGGCGTTCTACGCGCTCTTCGTGGGACTGGGAGCCGCGGCCGCGGCCATCACCACGCTGCTCGGCGGCAGCCTCTGGCTCCAGGGCTTGCTGTTCGCCATCGTCACCATCGGTGGCTGGGCCCTGGTGCGACCCACGCTGCGCAGCCGCTTCGACCGATCCGCTCCGATCACCAAGTTGAGCGGCATCCAGGGCAGCGCGGACGGCCTGGTCGGGCAGCCGGCGATCACACTCGACACCGTCGGGGATGAGCACCACCCGGGGCACGCGCTCTTCGCCGGCGACAGCTGGCTGGCGGTGACAGACACCGCGGACCCGCTTCCCGCCCAGGTTCCTGTGCTCGTCGTTGCAGTGCGCGGCACCACCCTGCTGGTGCACCCGGCGCCGGCTCCGTGAGCCGCCGTCGATGACATCAACGCCGCTGCGTCTCGATACCGACTCAGGGGGTAGAGGTCATGGCTGACACCGGGACCGTCGTCGTCTTTGTCGTCATCGTGGTGGCGGCGCTGCTCATCATCGTCGCGCTCGCGCAGTCGATCAAGGTGGTGCAGCAGGGATATGTCGGCGTGGTGCAGCGGTTCGGCCGCTACGTCGCGCCGGTGCGTCCTCCCGGGGTGACCCTGATCCTCCCCTTCATCGACCGCCTCGTCCGCGTCGACATGCGCGAGACGCCGCGCACCGGCGATCGCCAGGAGGTGATCACCGCCGACAACGTCGCCGTCGCGGTCAACGCCACCATCTTCAGCCAGGTCGTCGACGCCCAGGCGGCACTGTTCGCCGTGTCCAACTATTTCGTGGCCATCGACCAGCAGGCGCGCACCACGCTGCGTAACGCCTTCGGCAACGTCAGCCTCGACCAGGCACTCTCGCAGCGTGAGCGCATCAACGCCAGCATGCAGGAGCAGATGGAGCAGGTCACCGACAAGTGGGGCATCCGCATCAGCCGCATCGAGATCGTCGACATCACGCCGCCGACGCAGATCCTCCAGGCCATGGCTCTGCAGAAGCAGGCCGACCAGGAGAAGCGCGCGCGCATCCTGCAGTCGGAAGGGCAGCAGACCTCGGCCGTCAACATCGCGGACGGCAACCGGCAGGCGGCGATCAAGAACGCCGAGGGCGAGCGGCAGGCGTACATCCTGCGCGCCGAGGGAACACGACAGGCGCTGATCCTCGAGGCGGAGGGACGCGCCCAGGCAATTTCGACTGTGTACGCGGCGATCAAGGCGGCCGCGCCCGATCCCACGCTGGTCTCGATCCTGCAGCTCGACACACTCGCCAAGTTCGCGGACAGCGACAACACGACGATCGTGGTGCCCGCCGAGTCGGCGGCCCTGCTGGGCGCGGCTCAAGCGCTGCGCTCAGTGATCAGCAGCGCACCGTCGTTCACCGCCCCCGAGGTGTTGGCGCCTCCGCCCACCTGATCGGGTCGGCCCACGACAGAGGGGCAGGTACCATGGAGGCCGCATGACCTCCGGACCGCTGCTGCGNNCGCCGACCCCTCGGTGACAGTGGGACCACTGGTTCTCGGCGTGCCGCTTGTCGGAGCCCCGATGCCCGACGTCTGCGGGCCGGAGATGTGCCGGGCCCTCGGCGCCGCGGGCGCCCTGGGCATCCTGCACCGCTTCCAGCCCGTCGCCGATCAGGTCATGGAGTGTGCCGCGGCGCACGAGGGCGAGCCCGCCGCGGTCGCCGCCGCCATCGGCGTCACCGGCGACCATCGCGAGCGCTTCAGTCGTCTGTACGACGCCGGGTGTCGGGTCTTCTGCCTCGACACCGCCAACGGTGCCCACGAGCAGGTGGCCGACGCGATGGCGTGGATTCGCAACCAGGCGGACGACGTCTTCATCATCAGCGGCAACGTCGCCACCGCCGAGGCCTTCCGCTGGCTCGAGGATCGCGGCGCCGATGCCATCCGGGTGGGCATCGCCGGGGGCAGCGTGTGCGAGACGCGTACCGAGACCGCCGTCTACGCGCCGACGCCGCACGCGGTCGCCGAAGCAGCCCAGGTGCGCAGGCGCGCGCTCATCATCGGTGACAGCGGTGTGCGCAACCCCGCCGACATGTGCAAGCTGCTCGCCCTCGGCGCCGACCTCGTCATGGTCGGGTCGGCGCTTGCCGGCACGCGTGAGGCACCGGGACGGGTCATCGTGGTTGACGGCAAGAAGGTCAAGATCATGCGCGGCGCGGCCTCGTTCTCCGTTCAGCAGCAGGTGGGCACCGAGGATCCCGGCTACATCGAGGGCACCGAGACGCTGGTGCCCTACAAGGGCGGTGTCGAGGACGTGGTCCGCCGCTACCTCGCCGGACTGCGCAGCTCGATGTCGTACATGGACGCGCGCACCCTCGAGCAGTACCGCGAGAACGTCAGCTTCATCCTGCTGCGCTGAGCGCCCGGCGGCGCCCCTCCGCCGCCAGGGCGGCGACCATGCCCGCGGCGTCGTCACAGAACACGCCGTCGGCTCCATCGCGAAGGAGTCGTGATGCCGCGGCGCCGTGGCGGGCGCCCCAGCCGAAGAGCAGCAGGCCCTCCCCGTGAACGGCGTCGACGCGGGAGCGGTCGCTGGTGCGGTGGTAGACGTTGAGCGCATCCACGCCCGCAGCGCGCAGCGCGGCGGCCCGGCGCGCGGCCGTCGTGGAGCGGAGCAGCAGGGTGGGGAAGACAAGGCGCACGTCGGGGTAGCGCCGGCGCCAGGCCGCAAGGGTGTCGACGCGCCAGTACGTCAACCAGAGGCGGGCGGGGTTGCCGTGGGCGCGGGCCGCGGCCACCACCTGCTCGACAGCGGCCGGCGCAGCCATGTCGAGCGCGACGTGGAGGTTGGGCCCGCACTCGCGGTACACGTCCTCCAGGGTGGGGACGCTCGCCGGCAGCTGGTCACGACGCATCCTCGACACCGGCCGTCGGAGCCGTGCCACCAGCCCGGGGTGGATCAGCACGGCGACGCCGTCCTCGGTGAGGGCGACATCGCTCTCGAGGCCGTCGGCCCCCAGCGACGCCGCGTGGCGGAACGCACCGACTGTGTTCTGGTCGCGCCGCTGGACCGGGGCGCCGCGATGGGCGAAGCCGATGGGCAGGTCAGCGGCGGCGCCGCTCACGCCGGCGAGTGGACGGGATGAGAGGACACGCACTCACCGTACCCGGTCACCCAGACCTCAGCGCGCGCAGAGAGGCACGGCCCGGCCGCGTAGGCTTCGGCTGTGGACCACCCCCAGGCAGACCTGTTCGGTGCGCCGGAGGCCGCCCCCCTGGGGAGTGCGGAGAACCGCGGCGCGGGCAGCCAGCGCCCGGCAGCGCCGCTTGCCGCCAGGATGCGGCCGCGCACCCTCGAGGAATTCGCCGGTCAGGACAGCGTCATCGGCCCAGGCAGCGTGCTGCGTCGCGCCCTCGAAGCGGAGCGACTGCCCTCGCTGATCCTGTGGGGTCCTCCGGGGAGCGGCAAGACGTCGCTGGCCAACATCCTCGCCGAGATGTCGGGCGCGGCGTTCGAGTCGGTGAGCGCTGTGTCGTCGGGGGTCGCCGACCTCCGCAAGATCATGGAGCGCGCCCGGCTGCGGCAACGCGTGGGTCAGCGCACCGTGCTCTTCATCGACGAGATCCATCGCTTCAACAAGTCGCAGCAGGATGCGGTGCTGCCCGACGTGGAGAGCGGGGTCGTCTGCCTGCTCGGCGCCACCACCGAGAACCCCAGCTTCGAGGTCAACGCAGCCCTCCTGTCCCGCGCGCGGGTGGTGCGCTTGGAGGGCCTAGACGATGAGACCCTCGGCAGCCTCGTCGATCGCGCCATCGCCGACCCGGAGCGAGGACTCGGCGCCGGCGAGGTGGTGCTGGAGCCGGCGGCGCGGCAGCGGCTGGTGATGCTGAGCGGTGGGGACGCGCGCGTGGCCCTGGACGCGCTGGAGCTTGCCGCGGCTGCCACCCGTGATGACGCGGGACGCTCGGTGGTCGACGTGGCGGCGGTGGAGGGAGCGCTGCAGAACCCGTCGCTGCTCTACGACCGCGCCGGCGACCAGCACTACTGGCTGGCGTCCGCGTTCATCAAGTCGATGCGCGACAGCGACCCGGACGGATCCATCTACTGGCTGGCGCGGATGCTGGAGGCGGGGGAAGACCCCATGTTCTGCGCCCGGCGGATGGTGATCCTCGCCGCCGAGGACGTCGGCCTTGCGGACCCCGCCGCACTCGGCGTGGCGGTGGCGGCGCAGCAGGCGGCGCACTTCGTGGGCATGCCGGAGGGGTACCTGCCGCTCGCCGAGGCTGCCCTGTACCTCGCCACCGCGCCCAAGAGCAACGCGGCGATCGTCGCCTACACGGCGGCGGTTGAGGACGTGCGCGAGACCTTGCACCAGCCGGTGCCTCTGCACCTGCGAAACGCGTCGACATCACTCACCAGGGGGATGGGATTCGGGCGTGGATACCGCTACGCGCATGACGAGGCCGGGGCGGTCGTCGATCAGGAGCACCTGCCGGACCAGTTGCGTGGTCATCGCTACTACACGCCGACCGACCACGGCGCCGAGGCATCGATCGCGGCTCGCCTTCAACAGATGCGGGCAACCGTCGAACAACGTCGTGCCGCCGCCGGACCTGGCCGGCCCGCCCCGGACCGCTCGCACCACCACGGCTGACCCCGGCCTCGCCAGGCGGCTACGTGACGGAGGCGGAGAGGACGCGGTCGAGCGCCGCCACGGTGGCGGTGACGTCCGCCTCGGTGTGGACCGCCGAGCAGAAGGCGCTCGTATGGAGGAGGTCGACGCCCTCTTCGCGCAGGCGGACCCCGAGCGCCGCCTGCGCGGCGGGGTCGGCGAGCTCGAGGTGGACGATGCTGGCCAGCCGCCAGACGCGGCCATGGATGCCGCGGCGGTGCAGCACCTCGTTCCAGCCGGCTTCGAGCCGTTCAGCGCACGCCGACGCAGTGGCCTGAGGCCGACCGTCCGCGCACAGGGTCAGGGTGGCGATGCCCGCGGCGGCGGTGAGCGGGTTGGCGTTGAACGTCCCCGGGTGCTCGATCGTGGAGGCCAGCAACTCCATGAGTTCGCGGCGCCCGCCGAGCGCGCCACCGGGGAGGCCGCCGGCCATCACCTTGCCGAAGAGGGTGAGGTCGGGCCGGATCCCGAGCAGCGACTGCATGCCCCCGGTGGCGACGCGGAAGCCGGTGACCACCTCGTCGATGATCAGCAGGGTGCCGGCACGGTCGCACTCGGCTCTCAGCGCCTGCGCGTAGCCATCCGGGAGAGGGTCGTGCCCGAAGTGTGCGCCGGAACCCTCGAAGATGACGGCGGCCACCGACCCGCCATCGAGCGCGTCGCGCAGGGCGTCGATGTCGCCCGCCGGCACGACCGCGGTGGTCAGCAACTCCGCCTCAGGCACGCCCGTCGCCGGGCGGGGCACGCCGTGGTCGAGGTTGACGCTGACGGCGTCGGACCAGCCGTGGAAGTGGCCGTCGAGCTTGACGATGACGTCGCGGCCGGTCGCCGCCCGCGCCACCCGCAGGCCGAGCATGGCCGCCTCCGTGCCCGACTGGGTGAAGCGCACCTCGTCGACGGAGTCGACCAGGGCGCAGATGCGCTCGGCCCACTCCACCTCGAGAGGATGGGCGGCGCCGTAGTGCGTCCCCCGCGCAACCTGGCGGCTCACGGCGTCGACGACGGCGGGATGAGCGTGACCGAGCAGCAGCGCGCCGTGGCCCATCGTGTAGTCGATGAGGTCGCGGCCATCGACCAGCCACTTGTGCGAGCCCTGCGAGCGGGCGACGTAGATCGAGGGGGAGTACGTCCGGGCGGCGTGGGTGACCCCGCCCGGGAGCACGGCCGCAGCGCGTGTCGCCAGGTCGGCGGTGGTGGTGATCATGGGATGGATTGTCGCGGTCCGCGGGCCAGTTGTCGGATCTCGGCCGCCTCTTTTTACTCCGCGAGGAGCCAGGGCAGGGCGGAAGCCATCGGGGCCAGGAGGGTCTCCTGCTCGCGCCTGTCCAACTCCGGGCGTGCGGAGAGAGCCAGTGCCGCGCCCAGCAGCGCGTCCTCGGCGCGGTGGCCGACCTCACTGTGCTCGGCGCGCCAGGCGAGCAGCGAGTCGTGGTGCTCGGTGAGATCGAGGACGCGATTCCTCAATTCGTCCCAGGCACGAGCGCGATTGGTCGTCTCGAGGACTCTCAGCGCGGCGCGCTCGGCGTCATGCCAGATGGTGTGCTGCAGCGAGGATGTCTCGTGGCGGTCGGTGACGTTTTCCGCCCAGCCGGGCGCCACGGCGGCCACCCAGGTGCGGGCGATGCGCTCGATGCTGCTCGGCGACATGGTGCGGCAATCCTCGAGGAGCCGATCGATGTCGGACTGGCCCTTGCGGGCGCCGTAGCCGTCGCTGTCCTGGCTCATGCGCGCTCACTTCCTCTCGTTGTGTGGTGTCGCGATGGTAGGGGGCAGGTACCCGTGCTGTCCCTCGCGCGCGGCTGCCGGCCGGGCCGCGGCAGGACAGCCGGTAGCATGGCGGCTCTGGGTAAGGGAGGCCAGCACTCGATGGGCAGACCAATGATCGGGATCACGTGGGGCCGCGACGTGGTCAAGAGGTCCGCGGGCCTGGGAGAGAACCTCCTCAGGTACCAGGATCTGCTCGTCCGCGCCGAGCTGACCCCGGTCGTCATCACACCGGGCACCGGCGCGGGCGTCCTGTCGCGGCTCGAGGGGTTGATGGTCCCCGGCGGACCCGACATCGCACCTTCACGCTACGGGGCGGCGCCGCACCCGCGCCTCGAGAGGACGGCCCCGGACCTCGACGAGCTGGAGATCACGCTTGTGCGTGGCGCTCGCGAGTTGAACATGCCGGTGCTGGGCATCTGCCGAGGCCAGCAGCTCGTCAACGTCGCCTTCGGGGGCACCCTGCACCAGCACATCAGCCACCCCGAGTGGGGGAGTGACCCGGCGGAAACCGTCCACGGCGTCGACATCCTCGCAGCGACCCATCTCCATGAACTGCTCGGCGTCGATCGGTTGGACGTCAACAGCGGACATCACCAGGCCGTCGACACCGTCGCCCCTGACTTCGTGGTCTCGGCCGTGAGCAGCGACGGCTTCATCGAGGCAATCGAGGCGCCCGATCTCAGGGTCATGGCGGTGCAGTGGCACCCCGAGGAGACCCCCGACGCCGAGAGCACCGAGCGGCTCATGACCGGCTTCGCCCGATGGGTGAGCTGAGCGGCCCCGTGTTACCCCTTGCATGCCCGGTGATGACCGAACGCGGATCGTCGCGGAGCGGACACGACTGGCGTCTCTGCGCTGGCCGGTCGGCGTAGTACCCTCTCCCGATGTAGCACCTCAACTGTGTTCGTCGTGTCTCACGTTCCGGCGGCGAGGGGTGCAACAGTCGGTGCTGGACGAATTTCGCGGCGACGTAGCCAAGTGGTAAGGCAGAGGTCTGCAAAACCTCCATCGTGGGTTCGATTCCCACCGTCGCCTCGCTCGCTGCGGACGAGTTTCATCATCCGGTTCCTGAGCGACCTCACGCGACGTGGAGGCCAGGTCCCAGCTGGGAACAGCCATCGCCGGCGACCCACGGCAGGCCGCCGCCGAGCGCTTCACGCAGCACCCTGCCGGACACGGCGTCGATCACGACCACTGCCTCCTCGCTGCCGACCGGTGGGTTCGACGCGACACAGGCAAGTGACAGGGGTGGCTCCGGGTCGACCCCGAGGGTGAGGATCCAGCAGTCGCAGGGGCCCGTCCATTGCGGGCTGGACAGGCCCATCGGTGTGATCGTGTTGACAACGACCCGGTAGGTCGCGGCGCGCCCGGATTGGACCGGGAGCAGAGCGGCGGCCGATGCGGTGGCGAGCGCAATCCGTCGGGCCGCGTCGCTGTTGACCGACGGCGGCGCGAACCGGCCATGTGAGACGGTGACGCCGAGGGAACCAAGGTCGATGAACGGTGCGATACCGCCCTCGTCCGCGAAGGGGGGCAGGGTCGGGGCCGCGCGCACCGGCGGCGCCACGGCTGCCGTCCAGAAGAACGACGGCAGGGCCACGGCCAGGCTGACCAGGGCCGCCGTGATCATCCCGAGGATCGGCAACGGCGGTCGCCGCACCGAAAGCCGGCGCCACGGCCGCCGCGTCAACCTGATCATGGTCGCGACCTCACCTCGGGCGGCGGCCTCGGTGACGCACCGTTCCTTGCAGCGCCCGCCGCTCAGAGTACCTCGACGTCCGAGCCTGAGGCGGTGGCTCGCGAGCCATCCTCTGGCTCGGGGGGCAGGACGAAGCCGACGTCGAGCGCATCGGCGAGCGCTCGCAGCCGGGCGTAGAAGCCGGCCGTGTGCGGCGACCGCGCCAGCCGCAGCCCCGCGAAGTCGTAGTGGTGCACCCACTCGTGGAGCAGGGTGTTGAGGAACACCTTCGGCGTGATCACCTGCTGGCGCACAGCCGTGCGGTGGTAGATGCGGATGCGCGCATCGGTGACCACTCCCTCGACGAACCTGCAGCGGTAGTAGCCGTACGTCTTGCTCTGCAGCCGTCGCCCGTCGTGCTCGTGCACCTGGGGGCGGTTGGCAACCACCACGCCGCATGGCGGCAGCCTGGCGAGGTCATCGAGGGTGTCGATGAGAAGCTGCCCGCGGTGGCGGCGCTCGTCCGGGTCGTCGCCGGCCTCCAGCAGGCTCATCACCAGCCCGCGCGCGACCACGTCAGGGGCCACGGGCAGTCCGCTCCGCGCCTGACTGCGCAGGTAGGTGGAATCGGGGCGGACACGGCGACCGAACATCTGCTCGCCGACTCTACGCAGCGGTGGCGCGTCATCGTCGCGGGTTGGGAGTGGTGGCGAAGTACCCTCCACACGCCCCCGTGGCCCAATTGGCAGAGGCGGCCGGCTTAAACCCGGCTACGGTGTCGGTTCGATCCCGACCGGGGGCACGTCAGACCGCGTTGCCGGCGTCGAGCCGTTCAGGCTGCCGGGCCCACCTGGGCCGTGCAGAAGGCGCATCGGGAAGCGGCCAGCGGGATTTTGCTCAGACATTCCGGGCACTCTCGCGTCGTCGACTCGGCGGGAGGACCCGCGCGCCGCGCCTCCCACTTCTGCATCGGCAGGACGAGGGCGAAGTAGATGGCTGCCGCGAGCATCACAAAGGCGATCACCAGGTTGACGAAATCGCCGTAGCGGAAGGTGCCGTGACCGACCGTGAAGGTGTAGTCGGCGAAGTCCCTGCCCGTCCCGGGGATGGCCAGCAGGGGCGTGATGAAGTCCTTGACGAAACCCTGCACGAGGAGCCCGAAGGCGCCGCCGATGACGAATGCCACCGCCAGGCCGACGACGTTGCCTCGTAGGATGAAATCCCGGAATCCCTTCACTCTCGATCCTCCGATAGCGCCGGTGAGCGCGGATGGATGGCGGCGGGAGCAGGGTGGCGACGCCGAACGCCCCGTGTCAAACGGCGACCCCAACCCGGGCCCGCGGCGCCTGCGGAGGGGCGACCATGGAGAATTGACAGGTGGCCCAGCCCTCTGCACGTCGCGGTCGAGCCCACCGCGCGGTCGATGCGGCCGTGCTCCGGCGTCTCGGTGCCCTGAGCTACGAAACCGCCGGCATGCGAGCACGCGAGCCTGTCAACGCCGCCGACTTCTGGAACGCCAGCCGCGTCCGCGACCCGGCCCGGGTCCGCGTCACGGGGGAGTGGCCCCACGGTCGCAGCCGCCAGCTCCGCCTCGCGGGCGCCAGTGCCGGCCCCGGCCAGCACCCCGGCTCGCGCCAGCTCATCGCCACCGCCCACGTCAACCTCGCCCCGTCACCCGACGCGCCGATGATCCTCGTGGTGCACGGCTTCGCCGTGCCCGTGCCCATCTGGGACAGCCTCCAGGCCTTCAGGCTGCGCGCCCGGGGCGCCCACACCATGCTCATCGACCTCCCGTTCCATCTCCGCCGCCGCCTTCCGGGGCGGAACAGTGGCGACGGATTCTTCGGTACCGACCCGGCGCGCATCCTCGCGACGCTGCAGCAGTCGGTCGAGGACGCCGCTGCGCTGGTGGCGTGGGCCCGACGCGATGTGTCGCCGACGGTGGCGGTGATGGGCGTCAGCCTCGGGGGGCTGGTGGTGTCGTTGCTGGCCGCGCAGGTGCCGCTCGACTGCGTGGTCGCGGTGGCTCCCCTGTGCGACCCCCCGGCGACGTTCTTCGAGAACATGCCCCGCAACCTCGCGCAGCGGTTCGGCCTCAACGGGTCAAGTGGCGGCGTCTGGGGCGACGACCGAGATGAGGCGCGGGCCATGCTCGACGCAGCCCTGGCGCCGGTGGTGCCGCGCAACCTGGTGCCGCGGACAGCAGCGGCGAACATCACCCTGGTGCGCCCCGAGCACGACCTCATCGTGGGTCCGCAGCCGATCGCCGACCTCGCCGCCGCATGGGGCGCGGAGCTGTGGGACTACCCTCAGGGTCACATCACCGTGATGAACGCGCGGGGCATCGGCGCACGGATCCGCGAGCGACTGCTCGAGCCACCGCATGCCTCGAGCGCGGGAGCCGCGCCGAGTGCGGCGGCGGTCTGACGTGGCCGCCGCGTTGGTGTCATGCATGGCCCTAACCCGCGGTGGGGGAGGGAGCGGCAACGGGTGGCTGCTATCCTCGCCCCGATGAGCGACACCCGGCCGATCGGTGTCTTCGACTCCGGCGTCGGCGGTCTCACCGTGCTCCAGCAGTTGCACTCCCGCCTGCCGTCAGAACGCCTGACGTACCTCGCCGATCTCGCTCATTTCCCGTACGGCCCCCGCTACCAGCACGAGGTGCGCGATTTCGCGCTGCGCATCATCGACCACTTGGTCGGCCTCGACACCAAGCTGGTCGTGGTGGCCTGCAACACCGCGACCGCGGCGGCGCTGGGCGCGGCCAGGGAGCGCTTTGACGTGCCCATCGTGGGAGTGATCGCGCCCGGCGCACAGGCGGCGGTGGATGCAACCGAGAACGGCCGGGTGGCGGTGATCAGCACCGAGGGAACCCGGGCCAGCCAGGAATACGTGCACGCCATCAAGGAGGCCAACCCCGGCGTCGGTGTCCTCGGCCTGGCGGTCCCGGACCTCGTCGACATCGTCGAGTCGGGTGAGGCCGACGGCCCCCGCGCCGCCGCCATCCTGGGCGCGGTCGTCGACGAGATCACCGGCTGGGGCGCGGACACCCTGGTGCTCGGCTGCACCCACTATCCGTTGCTGCGCACGACGCTCGACCGCGTCCTCGACGGCCGGCACCTCACCGTCATCGACAGCGCCGAGACCACCGCCACCCGGGTCGCCCGGATCCTTGCCGTCAACCGCCTCGGTGCCGGCGACGGGCCCTCGACGCTGCCCGAGCTCCTCGTCACAGCACAACCGCGACGCTTCAGCGACACCGCCGCGCTGCTTTTCGGCGAGGCGCTGCCGCAACCGACGGTGGTGGCCCTCTGGGACAGCGCCACGGTGGTGGGCGCGACCTCGTGAGCGTCATGGTCGACGAACTTCTCAGCGCGATCGGCCCGGACCTCGTCGAGTTCGAGCGGCGCCTCGAGGAGTCCGTCGCGGCGGATGGTCCACTCGCCGACGCCATGGAACACATCGTGCGCGCCGGCGGCAAGCGGTTCCGCCCTGCGCTGGTGCTGCTGGCGGCGGCGCTGGGCACCCCCGACCGCGACCAGGCCTTCAACCTCGCCATGGGCATCGAGTTCATCCACACGGCGACCCTGGTGCACGACGACCTCATCGACAACGCCAGCACACGGCGGGGCATCACAACGATCCACGAAACGGTGGGCGTCAACCCCGCGATCATCATCGGCGACTACTACTTCGCCAAGGGCGCGAACCTGATGGCGTCGATCGGCGAGCCCAGCATCGACCTCGCCATCAGCAACACGGTCATGACCATCTGTCTCGGCGAGCTTCTCCAGCTCACCAGTCGCCGCGACTACGACCAGACCCTCGAGGAGTACCACAACAAGATCGCCCGCAAGACCGCGGCCCTGGTGGAGACATGCTGTTACTGCGGAGCGGTGGTCGCCAATCTCGACGCGCGCCGCACCGAGGCTCTGCGCCAGTACGGCTTCTACATCGGCATGGCGTTCCAGATCGCCGACGACGTTCTCGATTACACGTCCACTGCGGAGGAGCTGGGCAAGCCGGTCGGCGCCGACCTCCGCCAGGGCACGGTAACGCTGCCCCTGATGCTGGCCCTGCAGGAGCCGTTGGTGGCGCCGGCCCTGCGCGCGCTTTTCGCGCACGAGCCGATGACCGATGCGGACCACGAGGAGGTGGTGCGCCTGGTGTGCGGATCGAGCGCCATCGAACAGGCCGATGCGCAGGCGCGCGACTTCGCGGTGCGCGCTCGCGCACAGCTGGCGGCGTTCGACGACTCGCCGTCCCGGGACACGCTGGAGCGCGTCTGTGACTACGTGGTCGAACGGCGCACCTGACCGCACCGTCACGCCGACACCCCGTGCCGCGTGACACGTCAGGGCAGCGCCCCCATGCGGTCGATCTGCTCGCGAAAGGATGCGGCCCACAGCGTGAGCACGATCGTCGCCACCACCAGCCCAGACGCCTCCACAATCGTGGCAAGCACGGACGTCCGCGCCAGGGCGTCGTCGCCGGCCGCGGCGACGACGTAGCGTGCTGCGCGCGTCGTGTCGGTGAGCGCCACGACGCTGAGCACGACAAGCGCGGCGCGCACCACCGTGTACTCCCGCACCAGGCCGGCACGAAGCTGCCTCGCGGTCAGGTTCTCCACGCGCGCGAGTCCGGCAGGCGGTTCCGGCGCACCCCGGCGCAGCCGGGTCAACGCGATCATGAAGAACACCGCTGCGGCCCATCCCTCCCACGCCGTGGCACCTGTCGAGCCGCGGGCGAGCAGCGTTGCGAGGCGTCCGCTGCCGTGCTCCGCGGCGAAGTGGTGCTGGATCGCGAGTGACTCGACGCCGACGACGATGCACGCCGCGCAGACAGCCAGTGGCACGACGACGCGCAGCGTCGGTGGCAGCCGCTGCACGAGCAGGAGCTCAGCGGCGACCCGTCGGCGTCCATCGCTGCGGTGGTCCGCCATCGCGTGGCATTGTAGGTGCGATCTCGCATGAGCAGAGCACGCACGCGCACCCGCCTCCTGCGTGTTGTGACGTACAACATCCTGCTCGGCGGCGCACGCCGTGAGGAGCGCATCACCGAGGTGCTGCGACGCACCGGAGCGGACGTGATCACGCTGCAGGAGGTGAGCAACCCGGCGTTCGCCGCCGAGCTGGCGCGCTCGCTGGGCATGGAACTCGTCATCGGTCATGCCAGTGACGGCAGCGGAATCAACCTCGCCGTGCTCTCGCGTCTGCCGGTCAGACGGTGGCGCAACCACACCCACCGCGGCCGCATGCTGCGCAGTCACCTCGAGACGGTGCTGACCACTGGCGGCGACCACGTGCCGGAGCTGCACCTCCACTCCGTCCACCTCGCCGCGCGCTTCGGGGAGCGCAAGAAGGGTGAGGAGCGACGCCGTCGCGAGCTGGACGCCCTGCTCAGCGACCTCACCGAGACGGCCGACGCCCCGCACCTCATCGCCGGCGACTTCAACTCACTGGCGCCCGGCGATCACCTCGAGGCGACCGCCTTCTTCGCGCGCATGGCCGAACTGCGCCGCGCCCGGGTGCTGGTGCGCCAGGCCAACGGGCTGGTGGCTCCCAAGCGGGTGGGCGAGGATGCCGCCGTCGACGAGGCCTGGCTCCGCGTCGGGGTGGATCCGCGTCTCGACGTGGGCATCCCGGTGCTCCCTTTCGTCGTCTACCCGCTCACCGCCCTGCTGCCCCGCAGCCGCGTCGTCGACCGCGTCCTCGGCGGCACCATCGAGCGCGGCACGGTGGCACGGCTCCTCGAGGCCGGATACGTCGACGCCTACCGCCACCTCCACCCGCGCGCCCACGGCTACACGTGCGCCACCTGGATGCCGGCGGCCCGGATCGACTATGTCTTCGCCAACTCGGTCATGGCCGCCCGCTTGCGACGCTGTGAGGTGGTCGGGAGCCGCGGCTGGCCGGATCGCGAGGCGACGGTGGCGTCCGACCACCACCCGCTGCTGGCCGAGTTCGCGGTCTGACCGTCAGGTCTCCGGTGGGGCTGTGGGCAGCGCCGTCCCCCCGCGGCGGTGACGGCGGCCACCTCGGTGGCGGCGCCGGGTTCGCACCGCGCCGGTGCCGTCGGCGTCGCCGCGCGGAGCGGCACGGGCGCCGTCATTGATCCGCGGCGGCGGTGGCTGCGCGACCAGGAGCAGGTCACCGAGCGTGTTCCAGCCGAGGCGCTCGCGGCCCAGCCTCAAGAGTTCGATGAAGCACCCTGCCGTCGCCTCGGCGTCGGCGAGGGCGTGGTGGGGACGGCGATGGTGGACGCCGAGCTCCGCGCACATCCGCTCCAGGCCGATGGTGTCGCGCAGTCCCCAGATGGCGCCGGCCATGCGGCTGGTGTCGAGGTTGTCGGCGTCGATCGCCGTCTCCATCGTGCTCGCGATGAGGCGGGTGTCGAAGGCGTCGGCGGAGTGCTCGACCAGCACCGCGCCCTTGCAGAAGCGGCGGAAGCGGGCCAGCACACGCTCCACCGGGGGCGCGCCGCCGAGGCTCTCGGCACCGATGCCGTGGATGCGGCGGGCGTAGGGATTGATGCGGTCGGTGCTGTGCACCAGCGTCTCGAAAGACATGATGTGGCCCTCGAGCGTGAACGCGACGGCGCCCAGCTCGACGAGCCGGTGCGGCGACTGGCCGGTGGTCTCGCAGTCGAGTGCCACGAAGCGCAACCGGTCCACCGGCGTGTCCGAGGTGGGTCGTCCGAGCGGCAGCACCTCACCGGCCATGTCGATGTCGATGTCGTCGATGGAGGCGAACGGCTCGCCGGCTGAGGGACCGAGGCGGGGCACGAAGCTGCTGCCGATGGGCACAGGGCCGCGGCGCCGGCCATAACGAGGACGCTGCTGGCCGCCGTCGTTCAGCTCTGCGCCTGCCGGCGGGCCGTCACCGCTCGGGACCGGGGGTACCGGCCCGTCGGAGGTCATGTCGGCGGATCTTATTACTACGGGCCATTTCGCGCCGATCTGCGTTCGCTGTGAGGCCGGGCTCGGCGCTGGCTGCTTCCATATACTGGCGCCGTCCATTCTCCCGGAGCACGACGCCGCCAACGGTGCGCGCCGCATCGGGAACCCAGGAAGGCCTCCCGATGCACATCGTCGCCGCTGGGCTCAGCTTCCGCAGTGCCCCGCTCTCCGTGCGTGAGCGCGCCGTCGTTGCCGACGACGAAGCGGTGCGGCTGCTGCGCTATCTTGTGGGTCACTGCGGTCTGCGCGGAGCTGTCGTTCTCTCCACCTGCAACCGCACCGAGTTCTACGTGAGCTGTCCCACCACGGCGCTGGCCGACGAGGTCAGACCGCGTCTGGCCATGTACCTGGACCCGGCGGGTGGCGACGACATCGCCGAGCATCTCTTCGAGTTGCGCGACGCCGAGGCGATCCGGCACATGCTCCGCGTGGCCGCCGGCCTCGAGAGCATGGTGATCGGCGAGTCCCAGGTGCTTGGCCAGTTCCGCGACGCTCACCAGGTGGCGCGCCGCGCCGGCACGCTGGACGCGCGCCTCGACTACGTGATGCGTCGCGCCGTGTCCGCCGGCAAGCGCGTGCGCGCCGAGACGGCGCTGGGACGGCGGGCGGGCACGCTCGCAGACGCGGCCGTCGAGGTGGCACGCGAGCTCGCCGGAGACCTGCGCGGGCGCGGCGTGCTCGTGCTCGGGGCCGGCACCATGAGCGCGCTGGCGGCGCGGCGCCTCCACGAGGCGGGCGCACGCCTGATGATCGCCTCGCGCGGTCACGACTCCGCGGTGGCCCTGGCCGCCGCCTTCGACGATGCCACCGCGGTGTCCGACCCGGTGTCCGTGGCAGCCGAGGTGGACCTGCTCCTCTCCTGCACCGACAGCGCCACGACCGTTCTCAGTGCCGCCGAGGTGGCCGCCATGCAGGAACAGCGCGGCGGCCGCCCGTTCACCATCGTCGACATCGCCGTGCCGCGCGACGTGGAAGCCGCGGCGGCGGGCGTGAAGGGCGTCACCCTCGTGGACGTCGACGCGCTCGGTGATCGGGTCGCCGATGTCAGCGGACAGCGCCGTGCCGCGGTCGCCGAGGCCACAGCTGTCATCGAGGCGGAGGTCGCCCACGCCATCGCGGTGGTCAACGAACGAGACACCGCCGTGCCCACCATCGCGGCGCTGGTGCGCCAGGCCGAGGCGATCCGGCGACGCGAGGTGGAGCGCACCTTGGCGCGCATGCCGGGCGCCGACTCCGCCACCATCGAGCGCATCCAGCAGCTCACCAGGTCGATCGTCAGCAGGATCCTCCATGCACCGATCAGCCACCTCCGCGAATTCGCCGACGACCCCGGTGTGGCCCTCACGCTGCGCGACGCCTTCGACGTCGACACGACCGACGACGCGGTCACCGAGGACACCGGCGGCGCCGCCGCCGCCTCGTGAGCCCGGCGATCGAGGCGGCCACTCTTCGCCTCGCCACCCGGGGCAGCGCGCTGGCAAGGGCACAGGCCGCCCTGGCCGCGGCGGCGATCGAACGCGCCGGCGGGCCCACGGCGGGGAAGCTGGCGGGGGACCTGGTCATCGTGCGCACAGGGGGAGACCGCCACCAAGCGACCCCGATCGACGAGATGGGCGGGCAGGGCTGGTTCACCGCTGAGATCGAGCGAGCCCTGCTCGAAGGCACCGCCGACATCGCCGTCCACGCCGCCAAGGACCTGCCCACCGAGCTGGCCCCCGGCCTCGAGGTGGCCGGCGTGCTGGAACGGGCCGACCCCCGCGACGCGCTCGTCAGTGCCTCCGGCGGTGGGGTGGACGCGCTGCCCGACGGCGCCATCGTGGGCAGCAGCAGCGCCCGTCGCGCCGCGCTTCTCCACGACCTCCGCCCCGACCTGCGCTGCGTGCCCATGCGCGGCAATGTCGACACCCGCCTTGGCAAGCTGGACGAGGGCCAGGTTGACGCCCTGCTTCTCGCGGCCGCCGGCCTCGACCGCCTCGGCCTGTCCGACCGCATCGGCGAGCGCCTCGACCCCCGGGCCTTCGTGCCCGCTCCCGCCCAGGGCGCCATCGCGCTCGAGGTCCTCACCGGGTCAGCCGCCTCCGCGTACGCCGCGGCGGCCGGGGACGCCACCACCGACCTCGAGGTCCGCACCGAGCGGGCACTGCTCCGGGCGCTCGGCGGCGGATGCCTTCTGCCCTTCGGAGCATGGGCCCGCCTGGAGGACGGCGTGCTCGTGCTCTCGGCGGCGCTCGCCGTCGACGGCGTGGTCCGGCGCGCGGAGCTTGGTGGCGATCCCGGCCACACGGCCGAGCTGGTCGCCCGGGTGGCCTCCCTGCTGCAATGACGTCCGTGCCACCTCTGCAGGGCCGCCGGGTGCTGGTGACCCGGGGAGTGGACAAGAGGGACGACATGGGGTCGCTTCTCGAAGCCGCCGGAGCGGTCGTGTTGCGGGTGCCTCTGATCGCGGTGCGCCGGCTGGTCGTGGCCGTCGACATCGCGCATGCCGTCGACCGTCTGGGGGCGGGTGCCGGCGCCGGTTCTCCCCGCCCCTGGCTGGTTCTGACCAGCGCCACCGGGGCCGGCCTGGCGGTCGAGGCGGTGGGAGCGCCGTCGCTCGCGCGTTTCGGCATCGCTGTCATCGGCCCGGCCACCGCCGCCGCGCTCCGCTCCCGCGGCGTCGACGCCGATCTCGAAGCCACCGGGCAGGTCGCGGAATCGCTGGCTGCCGAGCTGGTGCACCGGGGCGTCGAAGGCGCCGCCGTTCTCGTGGTGACGGCGACAGGTGCTCGCGACGTCATCGCGCCGGCGCTCATCGCCGCCGGGGCGCATGTCGAGGTGCTCGAGGCGTACCGCAGCGTGACCCCGGAGGGCGCCGCTGATCGCCTGCGCGAGGCACTCAGTGGACCGCCGCTCGACGCCGTCACCTTCACGAGCGGGAGCACCGTCCGCCATTTCGCCGAGGCGGTCGCCGCGCCGCCCGCTGGTTGCCTGGCGGCCTGCATCGGGCCCGTCACCGCGGCCGTCGCACGCGCCGCCGGGTGGACGGACGTGGTCACCGCGGCCGAGCACACGACGGCGGGGATGGTGGCCGCGCTGGTGACGCACCTCTCGGCGGTCCAGCGGCTACCCTGACCGCGCATGGCCTTTTCCTCCGACCGACCGCGCCGTCTGCGCCGCACCGCTGCGCTCCGGGCGATGGCGCGTGAGACCGTCCTGACGCCGGGTCACCTCATCCATCCGGCCTTCGTGCGGGAGGGCATCACCGAGCCGGTGCCGATCGCCTCGATGCCCGGCCAGCAGCAGGAGACGATCGCCTCGCTCATCCTCGCCGTCCGCGACGCCGTCGACGCCGGGTGTGCCGCCGTGCTGCTCTTCGGGGTGCCCGAACACAAGGATGCCGAGGGCTCCCAGGCGTGGGACGCGGAGGGCATCGTCCAGCGCGCGCTGCGCAGCCTGCGCCACGAGTTCGGCGACCGCTGCGTGCTCATCGCCGACTGCTGCCTCGACGAGTACACCGACCACGGCCACTGCGGNNTCGACAACGACGCCACCGTCGAGCTCTACACGCGCGTCGCTGTGTCGCAGGCAGCCGCCGGCGCCGACATGATCGCGCCCAGCGGGATGATGGACGGCCAGGTCGCGGCGATCCGCCGAGCCCTCGACAGCAACGGTTTCGCGGACACCGCCGTGCTCGCCTACAGCGCCAAGTACGCATCCGTCATGTACGGGCCCTTCCGTGACGCGGCCGACTGCGCCCCGCGCTTTGGCGACAGGCGCAGCTACCAGATGGACGTCGCCAACCAGCGCGAGGCCGTGCGTCGCGCTGTCGGGGACGTCGTGGAGGGCGCTGACATGGTCATGGTGAAGCCCGCGCTCACCGCGCTCGACGTCGTCGCCCGCGTCCGCGACGCCACGGACGTCCCCGTGGCGGCGTACTGCGTGAGCGGCGAATACGCCATGCTCCATGCCGCCGCCGCGGCGGGCGCGTTCGACGAGCGCAGCGCCGTGCTCGAGAGCCTCACCGCCATCCGCCGCGCCGGCGCCGACCTGATCATCACCTACGACGCGCGCCGCGCCGCGCGCTGGCTGCGGGAGGAACTCAACGGTGTCTGATCGGAACCCGACCCCTCAGGGGGCGCGGATGCCCTTCCTGCTGGCCACGGGCGCGGTGTTCCTTGGCGTGCTTGTTGCGGCCATCATCTTCATCAACAAGGCCAACGGTCCGGCTCCCACGCCGAGCCCGACACCTTCAGCCGCCAACTGCGCCACCGCCAGTTTCGGCGCTCCACTGCAGCCCGTCGGCGAGCCCGCCAATCCTCACGTCTTCAGTGCGGCACCGGCCACGCAGATCGACGTCACCAAGGTCTACGAGGCGACCATCAAGACGGTGCGGGGCGACATTGTCATCTGCTTGAAGCCGGCGCTGGCACCTAAGACCGTGAACAACTTCGTGGTGCTGGCTCGCAACCACTACTTCGACGGCATCCCGTTTCACCGCGTCTGCCCCAACAGCGCCGACACGAGCTGCGGCGGATCGCTGGCGATCATCCAGGGCGGCGATCCTAACTGCATCGGCAACGTCCACGCGAGTACGTGTGGGCAGGGAGGTCCCGGCTATCAGTTCGCTGACGAGCCGGTGCACGGTCAGTACAACGCGGGCTCGGTGGCGATGGCCAACAGCGGGGCCAACACCAACGGCTCGCAGTTCTTCATCGACACTGCCGCCAACCAGTTCGCGCCCTCCTACAACCTGTTCGGCAACGTCGTCAGCGGGCTCGACATCGCCAAGAACGTCCAGCAGGGCGACGTGATGGAGAGCGTCACCGTCACCGAACAAACGTGACCTCAGCGGCGCGCCCCACGTCGGCGGAGTGGCGCGAGCGCGCCGAACGAGTGCTCCCCGGTGGTGTGAGCAGCCCGGTGCGTGCCTTCGCCGCGGTCGGTGGCGACCCACCGGTCATCGCCGCCGCACGCGGCGCCCACCTGGTGGACGAGGACGGTGTCGACTACGCCGACTTCATCCTCGCCTACGGCCCCCACATCCTCGGCCACGGACACCCGGCGGTGCTGGCCGCCCTGGCCCGTCAGCTCGCCCAGGGCACCGCGTTCGGCGCCACCAGCGCAGTCGAGGTCCAGCTGGCCGAACGCATCGTCGCGGCCATGCCCGCCATCGAGATGGTGCGCTTCGTCAACTCAGGCACGGAGGCAACCATGTCGGCGCTGCGCTTGGCCCGCGCGGCGACCGGCCGTGACCGGGTGGTCAAGTGCGCCGGCGCCTACCACGGACACGCCGACGCCTTCCTCGCGGCGGCGGGCTCGGGGGTGGCCACCCTCGGCATCCCCGGCTCGCCCGGGGTGCCGGTCGCGGCCGTCGCCGACACCATCGTGGTGCCGTACAACGACATCGCGGCCGTGGCCGCGGTCCTCGACAGGGAGGGAGAGCGCGTCGCCGCGATCATCGTGGAACCTGTCGCGGGCAACATGGGCTGTGTGTTGCCGCGCCCCGGCTACCTGCAGGCGCTGCGCGTGCTCACCGCCCGCTTCGGCGTGCTGCTCATCTTCGACGAGGTCATGACCGGGTTCCGGGTGGCCTGGGGTGGGACGCAGGAGCTCTCATCGGTCCAGCCCGATCTCACCTGTCTCGGCAAGGTCATCGGCGGCGGGCTGCCCGTCGGAGCCTTCGGCGGATCGCGCGCTCTGATGGAGCGGCTGGCGCCCACCGGCGACGTCTACCAGGCGGGCACGCTGTCAGGAAACCCGCTGGCGATGGCGGCGGGGTGCGCGGTGCTCGACGAGCTGGCCTCCGGCGTTGTGTACCAACGACTGGAGGAGCTCGGTTCGGTCCTCGCGGCGGGCCTGTCGGGAGCTGCCGCGGCGGCGGGAGTGCCCTGCGCCGTCAACCGCGCCGGGAGCATGCTGACCCCCTTCATCGGTGTGGAGACGGTCGACGACTACGCCCAGGCAGGGGCAGCCGACACCGACGCGTTCGCGCGAATCCATCGGGCGTGGCGGGCCCACGGCGTTCTCTGGCCGCCGTCGCAGTTCGAGGCCGGTTTCCTGTCCACGGCCCACGTCCTCGACGACCTCGACCGCGCCGTCACCGGCTTCGCAGCGGGGCTCTGAGGCATCTCAGCGCAGGCTCAGGTACCCCGGCATGCCGATGCTACACTCGATTGTGACCTCGCAAGAGGCGCCGGAAGGGAACGTCCGGCACAGCAACGGAGGCTTCCACCATGCCGTTCATCGGCGCCGGCCACATCTGGATCATCGCCATCCTGCTGATCATCGTCTTGATCATCTGGGGTCCGGGCAAGCTCCCCGACGTCGGCTCCGGTCTGGGCCGCGCCATCCGCGAGTTCCGCAAGGCATCGAACGACACCCGCGAGGAGTTCGCGAAGGCAACCAGGTCCGAGGATCCCGCGGCGGCTGCGGCTCCTCAGCCAGCGCCGGCCCCCGCTTCTGAACCCATCGTGGCGGCCACGCCGACGCTGCCCGTCCAACCCGCCCCTGTCGGGGGCGGCACCGTGACGCCGCCGGCCACCGAGGGCGCGGCCGGCGAGGGCGACCACACCACGACCGGCTGACCTTGCCCGCCTTCTCGTGGAGGCGCTCAGGGAAACAGGGAGCGGCCGACGACGACCGCCGCATGACCGTCGTCGAGCACCTCGAGGAACTGCGGCGCGTCCTCATCATCTCCTCGATCGCGTGGCTGGTGACCACCACGGTGGCGTTCATCTTCCACGGCGCCATCTTCGATTTCCTGCTCCACCCGCTCACGTCGGTGCTCATCAAGACCAACAACCACATCACCTCGACAGCGGTGTTCGGGTCGCCCACCGAGGGGCTCACCATCCCCATCAAGATCTCGGCGATCGTCGGCGTGATCGGGGCTCTCCCCATCGTGCTCTGGCAGGTGTGGACCTTCGTGTCCCCGGGCCTGCGGCCGGTGGAGCGCAAGTTTGTCGGCCCCTTCATCGCCTCGGCCCTGCTCCTGTTCGGGGCGGGCGCGGCATTCGCATATTTCGTGATGCCGATCGGGCTCAACTTCCTGGCCACGTTCCTGGGCAGCAGCGCGGTGTACCTGCCCGACATCAACTCCTACCTGTCCTTCCTGCTCCTGCTGATCATCGCCTTCGGGGTGACCTTCGAGCTGCCCGTCGTCGTGATCATGCTCGGTCTCCTCGGGATCGTCTCGTCGCGGCTTCTGCGTCGCAAGCGCAAGGGGATCTGGGTCGGGATCATCATCGGCGCGCTCATCGTCACCCCCGGGGCCGACCCCTACACGCCCACGGCGTTGTTCGTGCCGCTGATCATCTTCTTCGAGGCGTCGATCCTCATTCTCGACAAGGTGTTCCGGCGCTGACGCCACGGGCCAGCGCGTCGTTGATCACTACACTGGGCTGTCATGCGTCCTGACGGCCGAGGCCTCGACCAGCTGCGACCGACTCACATCGAGATCAACGCGCTGCCCTATGCCGAGGGGAGCGCATTGATCACAGCGGGCGACACGCGCGTGCTCTGTGCGGCGAGCGTGGAGGAGCGCGTTCCCCAGTTCCGCAAGGGCAGTGGACGCGGCTGGGTCACCGCCGAGTACGCCATGCTGCCGCGTGCGACGCTGACCCGCAGCGAGCGCGACGGCCGCCGCGGTCGCGTCGACGGTCGCGTGCAGGAGATCCAGCGCCTCATCGGTCGCAGCCTTCGGGCCGCCGTCGACTTCTCGCGTCTCGGCGAGCGCAGCATCTACATCGACTGCGACGTGCTCGTCGCCGACGGGGGCACGCGCACCGCCTCGATCACCGGTGGCTACGTCGCGCTCGCCCTCGCCGTTGCCAAGCTGCGCGCCGCCGGGCTGGTCACGGACGACCCGCTGCGCTGGCAGGTGTCAGCGGTCAGTGCCGGGATCGTTGGCGGCGAGGCCCGCCTGGATCTCAACTACCTCGAGGACTCGGCGGCCGACACCGACATGAACTGCGTCGGCTGCAGCGACGGCCGCTTCATCGAGCTGCAGGGCAGCGCCGAGCAGGAGCCCTTCTCGCGGGTTGAGATGGACAGCCTGCTCGAGCTCGCCGGCACCGGCATGCAGCAGCTCTTCGCCATCCAGGCCGAGGCGCTCGCCCGGGCGTGACCTCTGCCGGCGCGGATGACGCACGCCGCACGCTGGTGGCGGCCACCAACAATGAGGGCAAGCTGCGCGAGTTCCGCCGCCTTCTCGCCGCCCACCCCTGGCGTGTCGTCGGCCTCGCCGAGGCGGGATGGAACGGCCACCTCGACGAACCGGGCGACACCTACGTGGAGAACGCCCTCGCCAAGGCGGCGATCGTGTCCGCGGCGCTGACGCTCCCGGCCATCGCCGACGACAGCGGCATCGAGGTCGATGCGCTGCGGGGATGGCCGGGCCCCCGCTCGGCGCGCTGGCTGGGGGAGGGGGCCGGCGACGCCGACCGCCTCGCCGCGCTCATCGCTGAGGTCGACCGGCTCTCCCCCGATGACCGCCGGGTTCGCTACGTGTGCGTCGTGGCGCTGTGCCGTCCGGGTGCCCAACCGGTCACAGCCCGCGGGGAGTGCCTCGGAGTGCTCGTGGCGCCACGCGGCTCCCGCGGCTTCGGGTACGACCCCGCCTTCCTGAGCGATGACCTCGGCCTGACCTTCGGGGAGGCCGAGGACGCGGCCAAGGATGGTGCGTCCCATCGCGCCCGGGCCCTGGCGCGCCTCATGGAGAGCGGAGTGCTCGATCCCGCCCCGGAGGCGGGCTGAGGCCGGCGCGGCATCGTGGCTCACAATGCGCCCCGTGTCCCAGCGTCGGCCGACCACCTCGACGCAGTCGCTGCGCGCGCTGTTGAGTGCCGGCGGGGTGGTGCTCGTCGGCGTCATCGCGTTCCTGGTCACCGTCAACCGTACGGCCGTCCCCGAAGCGGTGCAGCACCCGCCGGAGCCACCCGCGGTCAGGGTGGTGGCGCCCTCACCGCCGCCGTCCCTCGACGACATCGCCCGGGCCCTGCTGAGCCGCACGGTGACGATCGAGGCGCTCGGCAAGACGGACGAGGGCCTCGGCACTGGATGGCTGTTCGATTCCAAGGGCGACTTTGTGACCAACGCGCACGTGGTCCAGGGGTTCCTCGCGGTGCGCATCAGGGGACGCGACGGAACCTCGCACGTCGGCACCGTGGTGGGTGTGGATCTCAACCTCGACATCGCTCTGATCCGCAGCCAGGACGGGTTCCCCGGCGCCCCCCTCCGGCCCTTCACCGGGACTCTCGGCGACTTTCCTGACCCGGTGGTGGCGATTGCCAGCAGCCACGCCACCGGCCATGGCGACATCATCCACGAACGCATCACCCGCATCGCCGCCGACGTCCCGGTCACGGGCGACACCACCGCCGGCCAGACACCGACGAGCGCGGACTACATGGACATGCTGGTGCTCGACGACAGCACCATCTCCCCGGGTAACAGCGGCGGCCCTGTCATCGACGCCCAAGGCCTGGTCGTCGGGGTGGTCACGCTGGCCAGCAAGTCTTCGCCGGAGGGGTACGCGATCCAGGTGAACCGGGTGATGAGCGACCTGACCAGGTTCGCCGCCACGTAGCAGCTCCAGCTCTGTACCGCTTCAAGCAGCCCGTCTTCGGGTACGGTCAAGAGGCCATGAACGAATACGACATCGCGATCATCGGAGCCGGCCCCGCCGGCATGACCGCCGCCCTCTACGCAGGCCGCAGCAAGATCCGCGCCGTGGTCATCGAGGCCAAGGGACCCGGCGGCCAGCTGCTCAACACCGAGCTGATCGAGGACTATCCCGGGTTCAAGAGCATCCTCGGGGGGGATCTCGCCGCGGTGATGCTCGCCCAGGCGGAGCACTTCGGCGCGGAGATCGTCTACTCGCCGGTCACCCGGGTCCGCGTCGAGGCCGACGGCATGAAGGTCATCGAGACCGAGGCCGGTGAATTCCGTGCGCCCGCCGTCATCGTCACCGCCGGCGGCAACCCGCGCAAGCTGGATGTCCCCGGGGAGGCGGAGTTCGCCGGCCGCGGGGTGTCCTACTGCGCGGTCTGCGATGGCGCCTTCTTCCAGCAGTTGGAGCTCGCCGTCGTCGGAGGCGGTGACGCAGCCGTCGAGGAGGCGATGTTCCTGACCCGCTACGCGACCAAGGTGACCCTGATCCATCGCCGCGAGCAGTTGCGCGCCCAGCCCATCCTCGTCGAGCAGGCCCGCGCCAACCCGAAGATCGAGTTCCTGCTCAACACCGTGGTCGAGTCGATCGAGGGCGACGCCAAGGTCAGCCACCTGCAACTCCGGGACACGCTCACAGGCGAGGCGTCGCGTCTCGACGTCGGCGGCGTCTTCATCTTCGTCGGGTTCATCCCCAACACCGGTCTGGTTGCGACCCACGTCGACCATGACGCGGGCGGCTACTACCTGACCGACCCCATGACCATGATGACCAACGTCCCCGGTATCTTCGCCGCCGGCGACGTCCGCGCTCAGCTGACCCGCCAGATCACCACGGCAGTGGGCAACGCGACCACGGCCACGATCGCCGCCAGCAAGTGGCTGGAGGAGCGGGCCCGCGGCACCGAGGCAAGCGCTGTGAAGGTGCTGGCCGACGCGGCCGTCGACGGCGGCTGGGTGGCATGAGCATCGTCACCCGTCATGGCGACGGGGGAGAGACGGGGCTCCTCTACGGCGGTCGCGTCCCCAAGGACGACCTCCACACCGAGGCCTACGGGGCCCTCGACGAGGCTATCAGCGCCCTCGGCCTGGCCCGCGCGCTCTGCGCGGACCCGGCGCGGGCACAGCGGATCCTCGACCTCCAGCGCGACCTCTTCACGGTCGGGGCGGAGCTGGCGACGGCCGCGGACCAGCGCGACAGGCTGGAACGCCATTTCGTCACCGTCACCGCCTCGATGGTCGAGGCACTGGACGCCGAGGTGGCCTCCCTCGAGGAGAGGGTGAGCTTGCCCAACGGGTTCGTGATCCCGGGGGGCGACCCTGTGGCGGCGGCGATCGATCTCGGGCGCAGCATGGTCCGTCGCGCCGAGCGCCGCGCCGTCTCGCTGCAGCGCGCCGGCCAGGTGCCCAACCCCGAGGTGCTGCGTTACCTGAATCGCTGCTCCGACCTGCTCTTCATGCTGGCCCGCGAGGCCGAGGGAACCGCGCTCGTCGCCAAGTGAGCGGGCGCATCCCCGTCCTCAGACGGCGGGTGGCACAGCTACCGGGTGCGTGACGCCCGCGAGCAGGGCCACGAGGACGGCCGCCGAGGCCTCAGCGTGCGCCTCGACGGGCGTCCATTCCTCCGCGGGGATCTCGCTGTGCACGCGGAAACCGTCCTCGTCACGAAGCACGCGGACCGGGGTTGCGTGGTGCGGTGAGCGGCCCAGGGGCTGGGCGAGGTCGATCGCCCAGGCGCCCTCGGCGTCGACGGAGAGAGCCTCCACGGCGACCCAGCCACGATCGTCGACGGCCATCTCGCCGACCCTGTCAGTGAGCAGTCGGAGCGGCGCCCGCGCGGTGGTGGCGCCCTCACCGTCGTCGTCCTGGCGATCGCCGACCCAGAGTGCCGCGACGGCCAGGCCCTCGCTTTCGGCGGCCGTGCTGACCGCCCACCGCGCCGAAGGCTGCGGCGGCAGGAAGACGTGGAACCCGTCGGGCCGGCGTTCGACACGGATGACACGCTCGGCACTCGGGAAGACGCTGCCGAGCGCGCCGGGGTCCAGCGCCGTGGCGCGGTCCGGGCCGACGAGCACCGCGGCGGCGTCGACCCAGAGGGCCGCGCCGGTGCTGAGCTCGGCGAGCGCGATCTGCTCCGCTGACGCGCTGCGACGCGCCAACGGGCGCCGCCGCGCCAGCGCCGCCGCCAGGGGCGACCTCTCTAGGCGGGCCCTCGCCTGGGCGTGGCTGCGCAGCACCGCGTAGCTCTCGGTGAGGCGCCGGAATGTCGCCAGGGCCTCGACGTCGCCGGGGTTGCGGTCAGGATGATGGACCTTGACGAGGCGCCGGTAGGCGGCGCGTATCTCGTCGGCAGTCGCCCCCGGCTGCAGGCCCAGCGTCGCGAAGTCGCCGGCGGTCGGCGCCCGGTTCACGGGGACGCGTCCTCGCCGGCCGGAACTGCCGCTGCGAGGAGCCGCCGGCACTGGAGCGCGAGCCAGAGCCGATGGGGCGCGGCGGGCTCCTCGATCGCCACGCCGAGTTCGGCGAGGCGACGGGTGCGGTAGACGACGGTGTGGCGGTGCAACCCCAGGAACGCTGCGGCGTCGTTGAGGCTGGGCGTGACCAGGAGCGCCTCGAGGGTCTCGAGCAGCGGCGCGCTGCGAGACGGCGGCACCGCGAGCACCCCGCCGAGGACGTGGTGAACGTAGCGGCGCATGGCGTCGGGATCGGTGGCCAGGGTCGCGAAGATGCCCACCGCCGCGTCGTCCCAGGCGCGTGCCGAGGGATCGAGCCTGGCGCCCACGCGCAGGGCCTCGCGGGCACGGCGCGCCCCCTCGGCGACGTCGTCGAGGGCCGTTGCCAGTGGACCGATCCCCCAGCGGACCGAGCCGGGCGCGGCGCGCTCCGCCTCGTCGAGCACGCCGCTCACGCCGTTGCGCCCGGGCACGAGCGCGATCCATGTGCCCGCCTGGTCGCCCACCATGAGCACGCCGCGGGGGCGCAGGACGCGCTCGATGGCGCGCTCCGCCTCCTCGGAGTCGATGGAGCAGGCGAGCACCAGGTAGGGGGGCTGCAGGTCGAGGTCGCTGGCCGCGGCGAGGCGGCGCAGTTCCGGGCCGACGTCGCCGGCCACGAGGCGCTGGAGGATGCGGTCGCGGTCGAGGTCGCGGCGCCGCATCAAGACCTCACGTGTCTCGAGGTACGCCGACCCGACGGCGCCGCTGATCTCGTCGAGGTACTCGAGCACCTGCCCAGTGACTGCGATGACGGTGGCTGGGGGAAGGCTGTCCAGGCCGGCGGACTCGCCGATCAGCTCGCGCCAGACGACGCGTGCGGCGAGGCGGTACGCGGCCAGCAGGACCTCGAGGGGCACGCCCATCTCCGCCTGCTGCGCCCCCATCGATCCCAGGCGTTGGAGGTCGGCGGTGCGCAGGCCGCGGCCGTCGCGGAGCAACCGGACGAGGGTGCGCAGCGCGTCCCGGCAGGCGCTGGTGATGGTGCGCAGGTAGCCGATGCCGCGGAACTGGGCGGGCAGGGCAAGCTCCGCGGCGATCCGGCGGGTCATGCGACGAGCGATGACATCGACGTCGGCGAGCAGGCGCTCGATGATCTCTGGCGGCAGGGTGGCCGTGGCGGCCCATTCCCTTGGCGCAGCGAGCGCCCTGACCCCCGCATCGTTCGACATCGCGGCCATTATGGACACCAGGGCCAAATATTGGCCTCCAAATACGGCGTGGAGGCCGATGGCGCCACGGGCCCTCTCGGCGAGACTTGAACCATGCTCTATGACGACCTCTTCGTCCGACTCGAACGCGCCCGCTGGAACTTCACCGACGAGATCGATTTCACGCAGATCGATCGCAGCCTCCTGACGGACCAGTGGATGCACGACATCCGTCAGATCTGCCTGACCGAGCTCAGTGCGCTCTACGCGACGGAGATGTTCCTGCGCGATTTCTATACCGACATCGACTTCTGCAGCTTCGTCTCCATCTGGTTCTACGAAGAGATGAAGCACCACATGGTGTTGCGCAAGTACCTCGAGTACTGCGGGGACACGTTCGACGAGGAGAAGGAGCTTCCCGAGCTGCGCCTCACCTTCGCCGAGGGCCCGGCGATCGAGACTCTCACCATGCACTTCTGCGGCGAGCAGCGTCTGGCCCACTGGTACAACGCCTTCAGCCACAACGCCCCGGAGCCGGTGCTGCGCAAGATCTTCAAGATCCTGGCCGCCGACGAGCTGCGCCATGCCGCCTGCTACGCCAAGTACCTGCGCAAGGCGATCGCCAACAAGCCGGACGAGCTGCCCGCCGTCCTGCGCATGACGCTGTGGATGTTGCGCAGCACCAACGACGCACCCAAGCACCCCACGACGGTGACCACTCCGAGTGTCTGCGACAAGCTCGAGGATCCCGAATTCATCAGCCGGATGCTCAACTGGTACCTGCCCGGTCGTGACCACGAGGCCCCTGTGCAGCGACGCATCCTCGCGTTGATGTCGGAACTGGCCGGAACCAAGATGACCACGACCAAAGACATGCTCCCGGTGATCCGTCGGCTCACGCCGGTCGCCGCCTGACCGAGATCAGCAGCCCTCCCTATACTCCCGGGGTGATGTCGGAGCAGACTCGCGTGCGCGCAACGGTGCGTGGGCGCGTCCAGATGGTCGGCTTCCGTGCCTTCGTCGCGCAGCACGCGGACGGCCTCAGCGGCACTGTCGCCAACCGTGAGGACGGCACCGTCGAGTGTGTCGTCGAGGGCCCCGTGGGCGCCGTCGACCGCCTGGTCGCGCTGCTCCACGACGGTCCGACGTTCGCCAGGGTGGAGGCCGTCGACGTGTCCCGTGAGCCGTACCGTGGCGACCTCCCGCCATTCACGGTGACGGGATGAACTTCACCTGGGCGGACCGGATGGAGCGCCTCGGCACCGAGAGCGCCTTCGAGGTGCTTGCCCATGCCCGCCGCCTGGAGGCGGAGGGCCGCGACATCATCCACCTCGAGATCGGCGAACCCGACTACGGCACACCGCAGAACATCATCGACGCGGCCACCCGCGCGCTCAACGACGGAGCCACGCACTACACGCCGGCGAGCGGCATCCCGGTCGTGCGCGAGGCGACCGCGCGGTACGTGGCGGGGCGCACGGGCGTGCCCACCTCGGCGGAGAACGTGGTCATCGTCCCGGGCAGCAAGAACATCCTCGCCTTCCTGCTCCTGGCTGTCATCAACGCCGGCGACGAGGTCATCGTGCCCGACCCCGGCTACCCCATCTACCGCTCACTGGTGAGCTTCCTTGGAGCCACCCCGGTGTCCGCGCCGATCAGGCAGAGCAACGACTTCCGCCTCGACGTCGAGGAGCTGAGCAGCCTGGTGACGCCGCGCACCAAGCTGCTCATCGTCAACTCGCCGGCCAATCCGACAGGCGGCATCCTCACCCGGGACGATTGCGAGAGCATCGCAAAGCTCGCCGTCGAGCACGACCTCGTGGTGCTCAGCGACGAGATCTACGGACGCCTGACCTACGACGGCGAGCACGTGTCGCTGTACAGCATCGACGGGATGGCCGAGCGCACCGTCCTCATGGACGGCCTCAGCAAGGCGTGGGCGATGTGCGGCTGGCGTCTCGGCTTCGGTGTCATGCCGGTGGAGCTGGCCAAGCGCATGGACACCCTGATGATCAACTCGTCGTCGTGCGCCGCGGCGTTCACCCAGATGGCCGCCCTCGAGGCGTTCCAATCGCCAGAGTCCGACGCCGCCGTCGACGCCATGGTGGCGGACTTCCGGGGCCGTCGCGATCTGCTCGTGGACGGGCTCAACCGCATCCCCGGGATCACCTGCCGTCGCCCCGCCGGGGCCTTCTACGTCTTCCCGGACATCACCGCCACCGGCTTGGGCGAGCGCGAGCTGCAGACGGGCCTCCTCGAGGAGGTCGGGGTGGCGGTGTTGGCCGGCACCGCCTTCGGGCCCCACGGCGCCGGCCATATCCGCCTCAGCTACGCCAACTCTTCGGCCAACCTCCAGCGGGCCCTCGAGCGCATCGCTCTCCACGTCGGCGCCGGGGCGGTGCCCCCGGCCTAGCGCCGGCGGTCGGTTGCCGCAACCCACACGCAGATCCCGATGAGCGAGCCCGGCATCCGTCCAGACCTCGACACAGCCACACGGCTCCTCGCCACGCACGACGTCGTGCCCCTGGTGATGGAGCTCCCCGCCGGGGAGGAGACGCCAGTCAGTCTCATGCAGCGCCTCGGCGTGGGCGGGCACTGCTTCCTGCTGGAGTCGGGGACGATCGCGGACGGGGTGAACGGGTACTCGTTCCTCGGCCACGACCCTGTGGAGGTGGCTCCGGGTGACGAGACCGACCCGCTGCGGCCGCTGGAGGGCGTGCTCGCCGAGACCGTGGCGCCCGTGGAGGATGTCGACGCCCCGTTCCTCGGCGGATGGGTGGGGTACCTGGGGTACGAGGCGGCGGCCTGCTACGAACGCCTCCCGGCCACGGCGCCGGCGTTCCGAGATGTCCCGACCAGCCTCTTCGCGCTGTACCGCACCCTCACGGTGTTCGACCACGTGCGGCGCCGCCTCCTCCTCGTGACACAGCTGCGGAGCACAGCCGAGCCGGTGGACGCGGCCTACATGCGGGCTCGCGACGTGCTCGAGGGCCTGCGCGCGCGCATCGTGGCCCTACGCCCGGCGAGGGGAGCTGTCGACCATCCCGAGGCGTTGGCGGTGGAGCCCCTGACGGGGTTCGTCACGCAGCCGCTCCTGTTCCCGCCTGACGACTCCGCCACGCTGTCGCGGGAGCTATTCATCGCGGCGGTGGAGCGGTGCCTCGACCACATCGTGGCCGGTGACACCTTCCAGGTGCAGGTCTCGCGTCGCTTCGCGGTGCCCCTGGAGGCGCACCCGTTCACGCTGTACACGGCGCTGCGCCTGTCCAGCCCCACGCCGTACCTCTTCTACGTGAGCTCCCCCCGGTGCACGCTGGTCGGCGCGTCGCCGGAGATGCTGGTTCGCGTCCGCGGTGAGACGGTCGCGTACCGCCCCATCGCCGGGACCCGGCGTCGCGGCGTCACCGACGCCGAGGACGCCGCCATGGAGGCGGAGCTGCACAGCAGCGAAAAGGAGCAGGCGGAGCACCTCATGCTCGTCGACCTCGGTCGCAACGACGTCGGCCGGGTCGCCGTCGCGGGCAGCGTCGAGGTCCACGAGACCGCCGTCGTCGAGCGCTACTCGCGGGTCATGCACCTGGTCAGCGGCATCCGCGCGCGCCTCGCTCCCGGGCACGGGGCGCTAGACGCGCTCCGCGCCTGCTTCCCGGCCGGCACCGTGACCGGGGCGCCGAAGATTCGCGCCATGGAGATCATCGCCGCGCTGGAGCCGCACGGCCGGGGACCGTATGCCGGTGCGGTCGGGTACATTGGAAGTGGAGGAGTGCTCGACACCGCAATCGCCCTGCGCACCGTCGTGGTGGTGGATGGGCAGGCCTACCTGCAGGCGGCGGCCGGGATCGTTGCCGACTCCTCGCCGCACCAGGAGGCTCGCGAGATCGACAACAAGCTGGCGGCAGCCCTCGACGCGGTCGCGCGCGTCAACGCGCTGTGAGCGCGCTCCCCGGCGACCTGCGGGGCCGGGTCCTGGTCGTCGACAACTACGACTCCTTCACCTTCAACCTGGTCCAGTACCTCGGCGAGCTGGGAGCGGACACGGCGGTCATCCGCAATGACACGGCCACCGTCGCCGACGTGCTCAGCGCACGCCCCGCGGCGATCGTTCTCTCACCAGGGCCGGGGCGGCCCGAGGACGCGGGCATCTGTGTCGAGC
Organism: Candidatus Dormiibacterota bacterium; assembly: GCA_003153125.1. Classification (GTDB taxonomy): domain Bacteria; phylum Chloroflexota; class Dormibacteria; order Aeolococcales; family Aeolococcaceae; genus Aeolococcus. Next base: position 45,003 of record PLWW01000102.1, read on the forward strand.
TGGTTCTGGCAGCCGCGCGCGAGACGCTTCCGCTGCTGGGTGTCTGCCTCGGCCACCAGGCGATCGGGCTGGCGTTCGGCGGACGCGTGGTCAATGCGGCCGTGCTCATGCACGGCAAGCGCAGCGACGTCGAGCACACCGGCGAGGGCCTGTTCAGGGGCGTGCCCAACCCGCTGCGCGCGACGCGTTACCACTCGCTGGTGGTCGAGCGCGCCACCCTCCCATCCGAGCTAGAGCTGACCGCGTGGACTGCGGACGGCACCGTCATGGGTTTGCGGCATCGCGATCATCCCATCGAGGGGGTGCAGTTCCACCCCGAGTCGATCGGCACCCCCCACGGCCGCGCACTGCTCGCCAACCTCCTCGGCGCTGCAAGCGTCCCCTCGCTGCTCAGCGCGGCGCGATGACCGGCCTGGGCGCGCTGGCGCCGATCATCGAACGCAAGCGCGCTGAGGCGGCGGCGCTGCACTGCGGACGTGCCGCCATGTTCGCCCACGCTGCCAACCTCGAGCACGCGCCCGCAATCGAGCGCATCCTCGCGGGCGGCACGGTCATCGCCGAGCTGAAGCGACGCTCGCCGAGTGGGGGCGTGCTCCGCGCCGACCTCGACGCCGTGGCCGTGGCCGAAGCCTATGAGGCGGCCGGCGCCGTGGCCATCTCCGTGCTCACCGACGGCCCGGATTTCGGCGGCTCCCTCGACGACCTCGTGGCGGTGCGCGGCGCCGTCGAGGTCCCCGTCCTGCGCAAGGACTTCGTCGTCGCGCCGGTGCAGGTTGCCGAGGCGCGCGTGGCCGGCGCCGACTGGGTGCTGCTGATCGCGGTGGTGTTTGACGACAACGAGCTCGAGGAGGTCATGGACGCGGCCCGACGCTGTGGAGCGGGTGCGCTCGTCGAGGTGCACACAGACTCCGACCTCGACCGCGCGCTCGGCGCCGGCGCGGAGTGCATCGGCGTCAACAACCGCGACCTGACCACGCTGGGCACCGACCTGGCGACGTTCGCTCGGCTGCGCTCGCGAATCCCGGCGGGCGTCGTCACCGTCGCCGAGTCCGGTGTGCACGACGCCGCCGATGTGACCCGGCTGGTGGGCGAGGGCGCTGACGCCGTCCTGGTGGGGGAGGCGTTGATGCGCGCCGCCAATCCGGCCCCCGCTCTTGCCGCGATGGTCGCTGCGGCGGAGGCCGCCGGCGCCTCCCGGACGCGCCGGTGATCGTCAAGGTCTGCGGCGTCCGCAGCGCAGAGATCGCTGAGGCGGCAGTCGCCGCCGGGGCGGACTGGCTCGGGCTTGTGCTGGTCCCGGCCAGCCCCAGGTACGCGGACGACGCGGCGGCTCGTGCCGTCGTCGAGGCGGTCGGCGCCCGCGCGGAGCTGGTCGGCGTGATGGTCGATGCCACCGCTGCCGACTGCGACGAGGCCGCCAGCCGCTACGGGCTGTCGGCGGTGCAGCTCCACGGCCGCGTGCCCCGGTCCATCGCAGCCGCGTCCGGGGTCCCGGTCATCCGGGCCATCAACGCGCGCTCCGGCGCCGAGGCCCTGACCGACGCCTGGTGGGCCGACGGCACCGTGCTCCTCGACGCCGCCCCGGGGGCAGACGGTCTGCCGGGCGGCACCGGCGAACGCGTCGACGTGGCCGTGGCCGCCGCGCTGGCCCGGCACCGGCGTCTGGTCCTGGCCGGTGGCCTGTCCGCCGCCAACGTGGCCGGCGCGGTCGACACGGTGAGACCGTATGGGGTGGACGCGTCGAGCGGCCTGGAGTCGGCGCCGGGGGTCAAGGACGCCGCGCGTGTGGTGGCCTACGTCGAGGCGGCGCGGGCCGCGGAGGCGTCTCTGCAGCTCGGCGCCCGGGCATGAGCGGCGGCCGCGGTCGCTTCGGCGCCTATGGCGGAGCCTATGTCCCCGAGACCGTGATGCCCGCGCTCGACCAGCTCGAGGCGGTCATGGACGAGGCCTTCGCCGACCCGGCGTTCGAGGCGGAGCGGCGCCGGCTGCTCCACGAGTACGCGGGCCGCCCCACACCCCTCACCCACGCCCCGCGACTGAGCGCCGCCGCCGGCGGGGCGCAGATCTGGCTGAAGCGCGAGGACCTGCTCCACACCGGCGCCCACAAGATCAACAACGCCCTCGGCCAGGTGATGCTCGCCGAGCGCATGGGCAAGCGCCGCATCATTGCGGAGACCGGCGCCGGCCAGCATGGCGTGGCCACCGCCACGGCATGCGCTCGAGCCGGCCTCGGCTGCACGGTGTACATGGGCCGTGAGGACATGCGCCGCCAGGCGATCAACGTCTATCGCATGGGCCTCCTCGGCGCCACCGTCATCCCCGTCGACAGCGGCGCCGGCACGCTCAAGGACGCCACCAACGAGGCGATCCGCGACTGGGTCGCCAACGTCCGCGACACCCATTACGTGATCGGCAGCAGCGTCGGTCCGCACCCCTACCCAACGCTGGTGCGCACGCTCCAGCGTGTCATCGGCGACGAGACCCGCGCCGACTGCCTGGAGCGGTGGGGATCCCTTCCCGGCGCCGTGGTTGCCTGCGTCGGCGGCGGCAGCAACGCGATCGGCATGTTCGCCGCATTCCTCGATGACCCGGGTGTCGAGCTGGTCGGCGTCGAGGCTGCCGGCCGTGGCCTCGACGGCCTCGAACATGCGGCGCCGCTCAATCGCGGACGGCCCGGTGTGCTCCACGGCTCGAAGAGCTACCTCATGCAGGACGAGAACGGCCAGGTGCTCACCGCCCACTCGATCAGCGCCGGCCTCGACTACCCGGGTGTGGGCCCGGAGCACAGCGCCCTGCGTGACAGCGGCCGGGTGCGCTATCTGTGCGCGGACGACGACCAGGCCGTGGCCGCGTTCCACAGGCTCTGCCGCCTCGAGGGGATCATCCCGGCCCTGGAGTCGAGCCACGCCCTCCACGTCGCCGAGGTGCTCGCTTCCCAGCGCGCGCCGTCCACCGTCATCGTGGTGTGTCTGTCGGGCCGCGGTGACAAGGACATCGGCACCGTCGGCGAGCACGACGGCGAGGGCGCCCATGCCGCCGGGTGAGCGGCTCACGGCAGCGCTGCAGGGGGGAGGGGACGGCGGACTGCCCGCCCTGGTCCCGTATGTCACCGCGGGCTTTCCACGTCGCGACGACACCGTCGAGGTGCTCCGTGCCGCCCAGGATGCCGGCTGTGCCGCCGCCGAGATCGGCATTCCGTTCAGCGACCCCCTCGCCGACGGCCCGAGTATCCAGCGCGCCGGGTGGCGTGCCCTCAGCAACGGCATGACGGCGGGACTGGCCATCGAGCAGGCGGCCGCGGCGCGCGCCGCCGGGGTGACCCTGCCGCTGGTCTTCATGACCTACCTGAACCCCGTGCTCAGCTACGGCGTCGACGCCTTCTGCGCCGCCTCGGCGGCCGCGGGTGTGGATGGCATCATCGTTCCCGACCTGCCCGCCGACGAGGCGGGCGACGTGCGCGAGGTGGCCGCCGCCCACGGCCTCGCACTGATCCCACTGGTGGCGCCGACCNNCTGAGATCGCCGCCGAGGCCTTCGAACTGCTCGACCGTGTGCGCGCCGCCACGGCTCTTCCCCGCGCCCTCGGTTTTGGCCTGAGTCGTCACGAACACCTGGAGGCGCTGCGCGGACGCTGCGAGGCCGCCGTCGTCGGGTCGGCGCTTCTCGACGCCATGTGGTCGCATCCCGGCGGCGGCGCCGCGGCCGCGGCGACGTTCCTCAGGGACATGAGGCGGGCGGCGTGAACCAGCCGGGCACAGCGCCGCGATGACGGAGACACGGTTGAACGGAGCCGCCACGGTGGACGGCGCGGTGCGCGTCCCCGGTGACAAGTCGATCAGCCATCGCGCGCTCATCCTGGGGGCACTGATCCGGGGCCGCAGCTACATCGGCAACCTCTCTCCCGCCGCCGACGTGGCCGCCACCGCGCAGGTCCTGCGTGACTGCGGAGGGTCGGTCCGCCCGTTCGGCGACGGCCGCGTCTCGCTGGACGGCGCCGGCCCGGGGATCAGCTTGAGCAGCCCGTCGGCGCCGCTCGACTGCGCCAACTCCGGCACCACCATGCGCCTGGTCAGCGGGGCGCTCGCGGCCCACGACCTCATCGCCACCCTCGACGGCGACCACTCCCTGCAGCGCCGTCCCATGGAGCGGGTCGCAGCCCCGCTGCGCGCGATGGGGGCCGAGGTGACCACCCTGGACGGCCACGCGCCCATGCAGGTGCGCGGCACCGCGGCGCCCCTCGGTGTGGTTCACCACCTCAAAGTGGCCAGCGCACAGGTGAAGTCCGCCATCCTCCTCGCGGGGCTGAACGCGCAGGGCCCGACCGTGATCCACGAGCCGCAGCCCACGCGCGACCACACCGAGCGCCTCCTGCGCGCGTGTGCGGCCGACCTCGAGGCGGACGGCGTGTCTGTCACGCTGCGGCCGACGCGCCTCGAGCCGTTCGGCCTGCGCGTGCCCGGCGACATCAGCTCGGCTGCGTTCTTCATGGCGCTGGCGGCCGCCCGTCCCGGCTGGCGGGTGCGCTGCCTCGGGATCGGGCTCAACCCGGGGCGCACCGGCATCCTGGAGGTGCTCACCGCCATGGGCGCACGCGTGGAGGTCGAGGAGGGGCCGATGGCGGCCGACGTCGAACCGCAGGGAGACGTGGTGGTCACGGGCGCACCGCTCCACGGCGTCACGCTCGAGGCTGCGATGGTGCCGCGCTGCATCGACGAGATCCCGGTGATCGCCGTCGTCGCGACGCAGGCGGAGGGCCGGACCGAGATTCGCGGCGCGGGCGAACTGCGCCACAAGGAGTCAGACCGCGTCGCCCAGATCGTCGCCGGGCTGCGCATCCTCGGTGTCAGCGTGGAGGAACGCCCCGACGGACTGACCATCGAGGGCCCGGCGCGGCTTCGCCCGGGACGCCTGGATGCGGCCGGTGATCACCGCCTGGCCATGGCGTGGGCGGTGGCCGCGTCGCTGATCGACCCCGCCGAGGAGGCATGCGTCATCGACGGTGCCGACGTCGTTGCGGTGTCCTACCCCGGCTTCTTCGAGGATCTGGCCGCACTCACCAGCTGACCGAGCTGAGCACGAACCCGGCGGCCAGGGTGACCCCTGTGAGCAGGTGCAGCTTCACGCAGCCGATCAGCAGCATCGTCCAGCCGCGCCGGTCGAGGTCGCGTCGCGCCCCAACGGTGAGGCGGGCGGCCAGCAGGGCCGGGACCACCACCACCAGGCACCACCAGGGCAGCCCGCCTGTGATGAAGGCAACCGCCAGGACCACCGGCACCGCGCCGAGCAGGAGTCGGAACTCGGTCACCACTGCATCCGGCGACAGGCGCGTGGCCAGGGTCCGCTTCCCGACCGCGGCGTCGTGGCTGCGATCGCGGGCGTTGTTGGCGTGGAGGACGCCTGCGGTCAGGAGGGCCAGGGGCGCGGCCGCCCAGAACACCGAGGTGGGCACCGACCCGGTCTGTGCCGCAGCGGTGCCCCACACGATGCCCAGGCCCATGGGCAGCGCGGACGCCGCCTCCCCGAAGGGACGGTAGGCGAGCCGGAGCGGCGCCGCCGTGTAGGCCCAGCCCGCGACGAGCCCGACCAGGCCGAGGAGGAGAAGCGCCGGGCGCCCGGCGCCGAGCGCGATGGCCAGCCCGAGGGCGGCGGCGAGCGCGAACAGCCGCGCCGCCATGGCGTGGGCCTGCGACGGGCTGATCCACTGGCGTCGCATCGCCAGCGACGCGCCCGACGCGGCATGGTCGTCGGCGCCGGTCAGGGCATCCTCTGCGTCGTTGAGGACGTTGGTCGCCGCCTGGAGCAGGACGGCAAGCACCAGGCATCCCAGCGCGATCAGCGGCTGCACGGCCCGCGCCGGCGCCAGCGCGGCGGTGCCGACCATAGAGCTGATCGCGGCGACGGTCAGTGAGCGAGCCCGCACGCTCGCCCAGAGCACCGACAGCATGCCCGGCCGCAGCACTGCACCCGCAGCCATCAGTCGAAGGTGAGGAGCAGCGGTGGTTTGCCGAGCACCTCGACCACCTTCAGCTCGCGCACCGCGACCACGACCGGGTGCACCGGCAGCGTGTCGACGAACTGTCGCGCCCCAGGGGCATGGGCGATGAGACGGCGGAACATCTCGAGGCGGCCCGCGTCGTCGAGGTCGGGCCGCGTCGCCGTTCCCCAACCCTGGATCCAGCGCGAGGGGTTGCCCGGGGAACACATGAACGCGACGCGCGAGTCTGCGGCCATGTCGGCGGCCTTGCGCGATCGGTCGAGGACTGCAAGCAGCAGTTGGATGCGGCCTTCCTCGATCTCCGGCGCGAAGAACACCCCGGCGACGTGCGGCCCGGAGTCGCTGACGGTGGCGAGCGCCGTCGTGTCGTACGCGCGCAGCGCCCACAAGGCGTGCTCGATGTCGGCGCGCTCGGCCACGCTCACGGTGCCGTCTCGCAGCGCAGCGGCGCTGCGATGATCACGGCCGACGAGCGACACATGCGCATGAGGGTATCGAAACATGAGTCCCAAGAGCTTCCTGCTCACCGAACAGTTGCAGCGCTACCTGGTCGAGCATTCGCTGCCTCTCGATGACGTGCAGCGATCACTGATCGCCGAGACCGCGGCGCTCGGCGACATCAGCCAGATGCAGATCGCTCCCGAGCAGGGCGCCTTCTTCACCGTTCTCACTGCCGCGCTCGGAGTGCGCAGCGCCGTGGAGGTGGGCACCTTCACCGGCTATTCCGCACTGTCGATCGCGCGCGGCCTGGCGGACGGCGGCCACCTGCTCTGCTGCGACGTCAGTGAGGAGTGGACGTCGATCGGGCGCCGTCACTGGGAGCTTGCCGGTGTCTCCGACCGGATCGAGCTGCGCATCGGACCCGCGTCGGCAACGCTGCGTTCGCTTCCCGCCGCCGCATCCATCGACCTCGCCTTCATCGATGCCGACAAGAGGAGCAACCGCGACTACACGGAGCAGCTGCTGCCGCGGCTTCGGCCCGGCGGTGTCCTGCTCATCGACAACGTGCTGTCCGGGGGCGCTGTGCTCCACGGCGACGCCGCCCAAGACGACCAGGTCGCCCACATCCGCGCGTTCAACGACTGGCTGGCCGGGCACCAGGGCTTCGACAGCGTGATGCTCCCCGTCGCCGACGGCATCACCATGGCGCGCAAGCGGTGAGAGCGATCAGCGGAGAAGGCGGCTGAGACGCCGGTCGGCGAGCACCCGACCACCGGTCTGGCAGGTGGGGCAGTACTGGAAGGAGCGCGTCGCCAGCGCGACCTGGCGGATGGTGTCGCCGCACACCGGGCAGGCCTCGCCGGTCCGCCCGTGCACCGCCATGTGCTCCTTCTTGTCCGGCTTCAACTGTCCGATGTCGAGGCCGCGAGTGCGCTCAACCGCCTCGCGCATGACCCGCTGCAACGCGTCCTGGAGACGGCCGCCCTCTTGGTCGGTGAGCGCCGACGCCTGCTTGAAGGGTGAGAGGCGGGCGGCATGGAGGATTTCGTCTGAATACGCGTTGCCCACCCCGGCAACCAGCGTCTGGTCGGCGAGCAGAGTCTTGAGCTGGCCGCGGCGGGCGCGCAGGAGGCCGCATAGCGTGGCGGCATCGAGGGAGGCGTCGAGGACGTCGATGCCGAGGCGGGCGATGCCGGGCACATCGGTGAGCGGGTTGCGCACCACGTAGATGGCGAGGCGCTTCTCTGTGCCCTGTTCGGTGATGTCGATGCCGCCACCGCCATCCACCCCGACCTGCAGGGCGAGCGGGCCGCGCAGGCTCGCCCTGGCCTCGGTGAGGCTCTCGCGCCAGCGGATCCACCCGGCGCGGGCCAGGTGCACCACCAGGTGGAGGTCGCCGGCGGACATGTCGAGGAACTTGCCGTGGCGCGTCCAGCCCGCGACCGTGGAGCCGCACAGGGCCTGCAGCGGGGGGTCGTAGGTTTTGAGGGCCCCGACGGAGCGCAACCGCACCGCCGTGACGGTGCGGCCGGCCAGGCGTTCGGTGAGACCGGCGGCGAGGGCCGTGACCTCGGGCAACTCGGGCATCCGCCTATCGTGGCGCAGGCCGTCCCGGGGTTGCCGCGGACACACGTAGAATTCCATGACCTTGAGGCCGACCACCGAGGCCAGCGCGGCTCGCAGCACCGCAACACGCGGACGGCACGCAGCCGCGCGCGTCGATGCCGAGGACGTGCTGTGCGTGCCGCGCACGACCATCTTTCCTGACGGGGCCTGGCACGGCCTTGTCACCGTGGGCCTTGAGCGTGTCCTGCGTACCATCAGGGCGACGTCGGAGTACCGGCCGCGTCACACCGTCGAGGACGACCCCTCGATGCAGCAGATCATCCCGTACTGCGTCGTCCACCACCCCCACGACGGCACCTACCTGCTCACCCGGCGGCTGCGCCGGTCCAGCGAGACCCGCCTCCACCATCTCTACTCACTGGGCGTCGGCGGCCATGTCAACCCCGGCGACGGGGCGGGCGGCGACCCCGTCGTCGGCGGGTTGCAACGCGAGTGGGCGGAGGAGGTGGTGTGCGAGTCGCCCGCCACCGCACGGCTGGTGGCGATGCTCAACGACGACAGCAGCCCGGTCTCTCGCGTCCACCTTGGGCTCGTCTTCCTTGTCGAACCGTCGGCCGGCACCACGTCGGTGCGCGAGGTCGAGAAGCTGGAGGGGGAGAGCCTCGCGCTGGAGGCGATGCGCCGTCACTACCTGAGCATGGAATCGTGGTCCCAACTGGTGTTCGACGACCTCGTCGGGGGCGCCGTCAAGCGCGCGGAGCGATCGCCGTTGGTCGTCGAGCTTCCCGCGGCGGGCTGACGGGTTCGGGCTGCCGGCAGCGGGCCCCCCGGTATACTCGGCGCCATGCCAGTTCGTGTCCGGGTCCCCGGTCCGCTCCGCCGCCTCACGGGCGGCGACGCCGAGGTCACCGTCGACGGGGTCACCGTCACCGAGGCGCTCGGCGACCTCGACAAGCGCTATCCCGGCTTCCACGACCGCCTCTACGACTCCGACGGCAAGCTGCGCCAGTTCATCAACATCTACGTCAACGACTCGGACATCCGCTTCAGCGAGGGCCTGGACACTGCTGTCGGCGAGCGCGACGAGGTCTCCATCGTCCCGGCCGTCGCCGGCGGTTTCTGACCTCACGCCGTGACCGTCGCGGTCACCTCGTCCCGCGGCGGCGTCGCCGCGGTGGTGCCCGCCGATCCCTTTGCCCTGCTTCCACGCGGGGCCGTCATCGCCGTGGCCATGTCCGGTGGGGTCGACTCCTCGGTGGCGGCGGCACGGTGCGCGGCGCAGGGGATGCGCACCTTCGGCATCACGCTGGCCATGTGGCCTCGCGACCGCGAGCGCGACAGGGACCGCGGCTGCTGCTCGATCGACGCAGTCGAGGACGCCCGGCGCGTCGCCAACACCCTCGGCATCGCGCACTACAGCTGGAACCTCGAGCCGGAGTTCCAGCGCGACGTGGTCGCAGCCTACGCCGAGGAGTACGCGGCGGGTCGCACTCCCAACCCGTGTGTGCGCTGCAACGAGACGATCAAATTCGGAGCGCTCCTCGAACGCGCCCGGGCGGCGGGGGCAACCCACGTGGCCACCGGTCACTACGCGCGCATCGGGCGACGCGGCGGTGTGGCCACGCTCCACCGCGCCGTGGCGGCGGTCAAGGACCAGGCCTACACGCTGCACCGTCTCGACCAGGACCAGCTCTCCCGGGCGCTGTTCCCGCTGGGCGGCGAGACCTCCAAGGACGAGGTGCGCAGGACCGCCGCGGAACTGGGGCTGGTGACCGCGGCCAAGCCCGACTCCCAGGAACTCTGTTTCGTGGAGGGGAGCGTGCGCGAGGACCTGGTGCGGCGCCTGGCCGGGCGCTTCCAGCCGGGACCGATCGTCGACGGCGCCGGCACCATGGTGGGCCAGCATCGCGGCGTGCCCTTCTACACGGTGGGGCAGCGGTCGGGACTGGGTCTCGCGCCGGACCGGCCGGACGCGGTGCCGCTCCACGTCATCGCCGTCGACGCGGCCACCAACACAGTGACGGTCGGCCCGCGCCAGGCCCTGGAACGGAGCGTGGTCGAGCTCGGCGATGTGCACTGGATCGGCGTCGCCCCGGTGGTCGGCGCGTCGCTTTCAGTGCAGCTCCGGGCCCACGCGCTCCCAGCTCCCGTCATCCTGGCCACCGTCGCTGACACGGTGCGGTTGCAGTGCGACGCACTCATCAGCCAGGTGGCCCCTGGTCAGGCGGGCGTGCTGTACCACGGCGATGAGGTGGTCGGCGGCGGCGTGGTGTTGGCGCCGTGATCCTCGCTGTGGTGCTGCCGCCCACCCCGGCCCAGGTGGTGATCGGCATCCTCACGGCGATGGTGGCGGCGCTCATCGCCACCACCTCCTTCTTCATGGCGCGGCGATCGCGCAACTGGCTCTTCCACTTCGGCACGGTCGGCGGCCTGCTCATTCTCGCCGGGGTTGTCGGCCAGCGTACCCCCGCAGGCCCGGCGGTGGGCCCCTGGGACACCGGGTTGACGGTGCCGGTGCTCGGCTTGCGCATCGACCCCGTGGCCGCCGCCGGCATCATCCTGACGCTTCTCGGCCTGACCCTGACGCTCCTCGTGGAGCGGGTCGTCGCCGCCTCCGACCGTCCGACCCCGCTGGTTCATCGGGCGCTCGAGGAAGACGACCTGATCTGACGATCGGGCGCCGGTCACGGCCGCGACGACTACAATGCCGCCGATGTCCGGCGCCGGCAGCCGCCTCCTCACCGAGGCGCCGCCCCAACAAGCGTGTCGCCGCGCTGCCGCAGTCCCGCTCCATATGGCGGGGTGAGCACCGCGGTGTTCTACGTGCTCGCCGTCCTCATCGTCGTGGCCGCGCTCGGCGCGGTGCTGGCGCCGTCGACGCGCCATGTGCTCGTCGCCGTGATGGCCGGCGACATCCTTGTGGGCATCCTGCTCATCGCGGCGGGAGCGTACGTCCTCGGCGTGATCGCCCTGGTGGCCCCGGCCGGCTGCCTGCTGGTGGTGGCCGCGCTCCTGCGCCGCAGTGGCTACGAGGCGCTGCTCAGCGACATCCCGGCCTGGGGGTCGTCCTGGCCGGTCGCGGCCGCGGTGGCCGGCGGCATCGGGGTGCTGCTCTTCTGGACCACGGCGACAAGGATCGATGACTCGGCCGGTGGCGGTGGGCAGAGTCTGGTCACGGTGCTGCACTACGGGACCCCGATCAGCCTCGGTGTGGCGGCGGTGCTCGCCGTGGTTGCCGTCGCCGGCGGGCTGATGATCGGCCGCACCGGCGACGATGAACGCCTTCTCGACCGTGCCGCCGAGCAACGCCGCCTGCGCGAGGAGCGGACACGCATGCGTCGCCAGCACCGCGCCGCCGCGCGTGCACAGCGGGACGAACGGGGCGGGGCGGCACAGTGAACGTCGGCCCGGCCCATTACGCTGCGCTCAGCGCGATCCTGTTTGCCATCGGGCTGTTCGGCGTGGCGTCGCGGCGCAGCACGATGGCCGCGCTGGCCTCGCTCAGCGTGCTCTTCAGCGCACCGGTTGTGGCGGCGGCCGGCTTTGCCGAGAGCGGCCATGGCTCCCTGCCCCGGCTCGGCGATGCGCTGGCGCTCTTCACCCTCGCCGCCCTGTGCGCGGAGCTGGTCGTTGGCGGGGCCGTGGCCGCTCTCCTGTGGCGGCGATCGGACACCGCCGACCTCGACGAGATGACCGAGGTCGACGGCTGATGACCGTCATCCTCAACCTCACCTGGGCGATCGTGCTGCTCCCGGTGGTGGGCGTGGCCGCAGCCTTCCTCGCCGAGTCCGCGCGGCGTGCCGCGCAGATCGGCGTGGCGTTCACCGGCCTGGCTTTCGCCGTCGCGCTGGTCGTGCTCATCTTCCGGCTCACGCACGTCATCCCCGCCTACGAGAAAACGCAGACCTTCTGGGACCTTCAGTCCACCGCGTCGGGGGCGACCTCGTCGTCGTTCGCTCCCGAGTTCCCCGTGTTCTGGGGGATCCGCGTCGACCCGTTGAGCGTCGCCTTCATGGCGGTGGTCCTGTTCCTGTCGGTCATCGCGCAGGTGTACGCGCTCACATCGATGCGCGGCGATGCCGCCTTCCGGCGCTTCTTCTGGACGGTGGCGCTGCTGACCTTCGGCATCCTCGCCCTGATCAGCAGCCCCAACCTGTTCCAGTTCTGGCTCGGCTGGGAGGTGGCGGGCGTGGCCGCGTGGATGCTTGCCGTGCACCACTGGCAGCGCCCCGGGACGGCGTTGCGGGCGACGCGCACGCTGGTCGTGCTCCGCGTCGCCGACCTCGCGCTCCTGCTCGGCATCGTGATGACCTTCGCCAAGTTCAGCACCAACATCATCGAGCAGCCGGCCACCAACGGCCAGCTCACCAACGACCCGTTCTCCTTTGCCCAACTGGGCAAGGCGGCGCACCTGGGACACCTCGGTGGCGTTCCCGGTGTCGGCGCCCGGACCCTCGTGGTGCTGGCCACGCTGTTCACGGTTGCCGCGGTGATCCGCGCTGCCGTCGGCCCGTTGCACCTGTGGCTGAGCGGGGCTCTCGAGGCCCCGGTGGCAGGTGTCGCGATGGTCGCCGTGTCGGCGATCGTCCCCGCCGCCCTGCTGATCGCGCGCGTCTACCCGGTGCTGCTCGAAGCGCCCCACCTCCTCACCGTGCTGGCGCTCGTCGGAGCTGGGACGGCGGCGGCGGGCGCGGTGCTGGCGCTGGCTCAACGCGACCTCCTGCGCATCGGCATGTTCGCGGTGGTCAGCCAGTCGGGGCTGATCCTCGCCGCGTTCGGGATGGGTGGATACAGCCCGGCGCTGTTCGCGCTGTTCACGGCGTCGTTCCTCGCCGTGGTGTACTTCCTTGTTGCCGGGAACCTCAGCCGCGGTTTCCGCAGCACCACGCTCGCCGACTGCGCGGGCGCCCGCGGGAGGATGCCCCGAACCACGCTCGCGGTGGGCGGCTGGGCGCTTGGCGTCAGCGGCCTCTCGCTGAACACCTACAGCGTGCTCTCGGCGACTTTTCGCAACCACCTGCCCAACGGCGGCCATGTGGGCACGCCAGCCCAGGTGGTGGTGGCGGCGGCGGTGCTGCTCACCATGGGCCTGACCGCGCTCTACGCCTTCCGCGTGTACTTCACCGTCGCCACCGGTGAGCCGCCGCGGCGCCGCGGGTTTGACGTCCTCCGCCTGCGCGAGGTGGATCGGCGCCGCCGCAACACCGTTCTTGTCGGGCTCGCCGGGGCCGCGGCCGCCACACTGGTGGGCCTGCCCGGGGTGAACTCGTTCTTCGTGGGTGCCAGGAAGATCCCGGGGTTCACGTTCAGCCACTTCATCTTCTACGGTCCGATCCGGCAGCAACTCGCGCTCGACGGCATCGCGCTCGTCCTCTGCGTAGTGGTCGCCGCGGGCGCGGCTGTCGGCGCCTGGTGGTTCTTTTCCGCCGATCGCCGGGCGTCGAGCGTGCCGCTGCGCGCTCGTCTCGCAACCGTTGCCGCCCTGCTCAGCGGGCCGACACCGGCCGAACGGCTGGCGGGTGCGGCGCCGCGGTTGTTCCTCAGGGCCGCCGAGACACTCGACAGCGTCGATGCGCAGGTGCTCGACTCGATCACGACGGGGATCGGTGAGAGCGTCGGCGCGCTCGGCCAGGCGATGACCCGGCTGCGCGGCACCCGCTTCGGCGTGTCGCTGGTTGCTGCCCTGGCCACGATCGCCGTCCTGCTGGCCGCATCCGTGCTGGCGGTGACGGGCCACTTCCCGGTGACCACCCGATGAGCGCTGCCCTCCAGGTCCTGTGGTCGGCAGCCTCCGCAGCCCAGCAGGCGCCCAGGCTGGCGGCCGCGTTCCAACCGCTCATCGCGGTGGTCGTCCCGTCGGTCAGCGCGGCGCCGGCGACCGCGCCGTCGATCGCCGCCCCGGCAGCGACCGTTCCCGGCAACATCCTGGCCACCCCCCCGGCGGTCCCGTCGACGACGCCGACGCCCACGACCAGCAGCGGCCTCGACCTGCCGTCGGTGCTCCTGAGCACGGTCGTCTTCGCCACCACTCTCGCCGCCCTGATGATCGTGTTCCTTCCCGAGCGGACTGCCGAGCAGCGCAGTCGCATCCGGTCGGTCGCGCTGGGCGCGGCGGTGCTGTCACTGATGCTCACGCTGGTGACCCTGGGCTCGGCCATCTCGCTCGGCGTGGCCGCGACGCCGGACCAGCTGCACGAGGAGAACGCTTCCTGGATCACGCACTTCGGCTTTGCGATCCACTACCACCTCAGCGCGGATGGGGTCACGCTCAGCCTGCTCGTGCTGAGCACGCTGGTGTTCACGTCGGTGTTCCTGGCCGCGTGGAAGCGGCAGGAGCGCGTGCGTCTGTACTGCGGGTTGCTGCTGCTGCTCGAGACCTCCGTGAACGGGGCGCTGTGTGCCACTGACCTCGTGCTGTTCGTCCTGTTCTTCGCCATGCAGGCAGTGCCGCTCTTCCTGCTCATCCGCTGCTTTGGGGCTGATGGGCGGGAACGGTCAGCGCAACGTGCCGGGATCGCGGTGCTGATCAGTTCCGCCCTGCTGGTCACGGGCTTCCTGCTGGTCATCGTGCACAGCAGCGCTCACAGTTCCGACCTCGCGCAGATCCTCACGGCGTCGACACCGCTGTCGACCACGGTGGCCGGGGCCGGCTTCTGGCTGGTCTTCACCGCCTTCGCACTCGGCTTCGTCGTCGTTCCCGCGCACACGTGGTTCCTGTCGGCCGCAGCCAGCGCCAGCTCCGGTGTGTCCGCCGTGATCGCGGGAGTGCTGGTGCGCCTGTCGGGCTACGGGATGATCCGCTTCGCGCTGGGGCTCTTCCCGTTACAGGCGCAGCGCTTCGGCTCCGCGCTCCTCGTGCTGGCCGTGCTGAGCGCGGTCTGGGGCGTGCTGCTCACCCTCGCTCAGAGGACGATGCGACGCATGGTGGCCGCGGTCAGTATCGGGCAGATGTCCCTGGTGCTCCTCGCCGTTGCGTCGCCGAATACCCTCTCACTCGACGGTGCGGTGCTCCAGCTCGTGGCCGGCGGCATGAGCAGCGCCCTGCTCCTCCTCCTCTGCGGAGCCATCGAGGGGCGCACCCGCAATGTCTCGCTCGACCGCCTCGGCGGCCTGGCCGCCCAGGCTCCGCGCCTCGGTGGCTTCTGGATCTTCGCGTGCCTCGCCGCCCTCGGGGCGCCCCTGATCGCCGGGTTCAGCGCGGAGTTGATGCTCTTCACCGGCGCCTTCCCGGTGCACCCGTACGCGACGGTGTTCGTGATGGCGAGCACGGCGGTGAGCACGGCCGCGCTGCTCTGGTCGGTACAGCGCGTGTTCCTCGGACCCGTCCGCGACGAGTTCGCGCGCGTTCGCGACGCGTCCACCCTGGAGCTCGGCTACCTGTGGCCCCTCGTGGTCTTCCTCATCGCCTTCGGAGTGCTCGCCGGCCGCGTGGTCCCCGTCATCGGCACCGGTCTCACCACGCTCGCCGCGTCGCTCGGGGGCGCGCAGTGATCGCCAGCTCCAGCACCGGCGTCGGCGTCGGCGTCGGTCTCGGCCTGCTGCCGGCGCTCATCCTCGGCGGAGGTGCGCTGGTGTGCGCCGCAGTCGCCGTGTCGCGACCGCGGATGCGCCCGTCGCTGTACCGGTGGTTCACCGTCCTGGCAGCGGCAGGTGCATTCACGGCATCGATGATCGAGCTGGTGTCGTTGCGACCCGACCACAACGGCGTGGGCCTGGTCGCGTACTCGGGCGGACTGATGGTGGACCGCTTTCACGTGTTCGGGACAGTGCTTGTCCTCCTCGTCCTGGTGCTCACCGTTCTCGGTGCGGAGACGTACCTTCGTCGCTCGCCGGCGCGTGCGGGCGCGTTCTGCGCGCTCCTTCAGCTCAGCGCGGCCGCCGCGGTGATGCTCGTCGCGCAGCGCGAGATGGCCGCGTTCACCGCCGCCTTCGCGCTCCTCCTCGTGTGCCTCGTGCTTCTGACAGCCATGACCAAAACGTCGGGACCGACCGCGGAGGCCGCCTTCCGGCAGGTCCTCGTCGGCGGCGTCGCCCTGGCCACCACGGTGTACGGGCTCGTGCTCATCTACGGGGCCACCGGCACCACCGACCTCTCCCGGCTGGACTCGGGGGTTCGCGTTGACGGCCCACTGGTCACGGTGGGGATGGCGCTGGTGGTGATCGGACTGCTTGCCGTGATCGGCGCGCCGCCCCTGCAATCGTGGATGCGGGACACCCAGGAGACGACCCCAGGAGCCATCGCCGGCTTCAGTTCGGCGCTGGGAGCGGTCACCGGCACCACGGTTCTTCTCCGCTTCGCAGTGGAGGGCTTCGGGGCGGGCAGTTCCCGCTGGATGTTGCTGGTCACCTCGGTGGCCGTGATGGCCATGCTCACCGGCGCCATCCTGGCGCTGCGGGCCACGACGGTCCGCCGGCTGATCGCCGACCTCTCGATCGCCCAGTCGGGGTTCCTGCTCCTGGCCGTGGGCGCCACCGGGCGGGGCATCGACGGGACGGTGGCGTCCGGCCCGATCGCACTCCTCTTTGCGTTGATGGGGGCGGCGACGGCGGTGGTCGCGGCGCTTTTGCTCGCGGGCATCTTCGACGCCGCCGGGCTGCCTCCCGGCATCGCCGCCTACCGAGGCGTCGGCCGGCGTGCGCCCGCGACCGCCGCCTTCCTGTCCCTGGCTCTGCTCAGTCTGGCCGGCCTGCCTCCGCTGGCGGGGTTCTTCGGCCGGGTGCTCATCGCCGAGTCGGCGCTCAATGCCGGGGCGGGATGGGCGGTGGCGATTGCGGGGGTGGCCATGGTGCTCGCCGCCGTCGCGGTGCTGCGCTGGCTGATGGCGATGTACGCTGAGGACAACGGCGAGGCGCCGTTCGCGGTGAGCACGACGCCGCTTACGTCGCGCGCAGCGGCGTGGACGGCCGCGGGGCTCGGCGTGCTCGTGGCCGCCCTGGCGGCGCCGTTGATCGCGCTGGCCAACGGGGGCGCCGGCGCTCTCCACTGATGCCGGACGGAGCTGCGCGCACGCCGGTCCGCGACTCCCCGCCGGCGCTGATGCGGTGGGCGTTCGAGGCGACGGCGTCGGGCCTGCGCCGCCTCGGTAGGGCGCGCTACCTGGTCGCCGACGTCGCGGGCACGCTCACCTACGCGGCGCAGCCCCCACGAAAGCGGCGTCTCTCCGCGCACATGCACAGCCGCGCTGCCGGTGGACTGTCCGACGCTGAGGCAGGACGCCGTGCCCGGGCAAGCTACCGAGCCTACTCGCGGATGATCATCGACACCATCTGGATCCACGCCATCGGGCTGGACGAGATGTTCGAGCATGGCGAGATGGTCGGCCTGGAGCACATGGACAAGGCCCGCGACGCGGGCCGCGGCGGCATCCTCGTGCTCACCCATTTCGGTAGCTGGGACGTCGCGGGCAGTGTGGCGCTCGCTGCTGGACACGACATCTCCACGGTCATGGCGCCCGTGGGCACGCCCTCGATCACCGCTCTGCTGGCCTGGTCGCGCAGGGTCAAGAAGATGGAGTTGTTCGCACCGGCGACGGCGGCGCGCGGGCTCATCCGCGCCCTGCGTCGCGGCCGGCTCATCGCGCTTCTCGTCGACATCCCCGAGGGCGGTCCCACCACCGAGGTGCGCTATTGCAACGGGCCGGTGCTCTTCAGCACCGGCCCGGCGTTCCTGGCCCGTCTCACCGGGGCCCCGATCCTGCCGGTGAGCTGCTGGCGCACCAGCACCAAGTACATCGTCCACGTCCGTGAGCCGTTTCATCCCTCCGAAGGCGACGACGAGCAGGCTGTGATGCAGCGGATCGCCTCCACCCTCGAGCCCGACGTGCGCCGCCTCCCTGAGCAGTGGTATCCCTTCAACCAGATCTACACGGACGAGATGTGACGAGCCGGTGGCGGGCCTGAGCATTCCCAGCGCCGGGGCACCGTGGCCCTACAATGGCGTCGGTCGCGCTAGACGGGGAGTTAGCGGTGCCCTGTACCCGCAATCCGCTACAGCGGGGTCGAATTCCCCACCGAGGGGGCGTGGCGTTGGGTCTGCTCCGAGCGCTTCGGCGCTGACGATCGGGTCCTACGCAGCCCGGGTCTGTGAACCCCGTCAGGTCCGGAAGGAAGCAGCGGTAAGCGGTCCCCCGGGGGTGCCGTAGCCAACCTGGTCCGAGCTGGACGATCGGGTGAGCGCCGGCGTCACGTCAACGACGTGGGGTGCGCGACTGCCCTCCGCACCTCCGGGCGAGGCGATCCTCGCCCCGGGGTGTGGACGCGGCGAGGCGGGCGGGGGCGCTCGCGGCCACGCTACTCTGACCGGGTGTCCACCGCGCTGTACCGCCGCTATCGATCGGCGCGCTTCGCCGACCTGGTCGGCCAGGACGTGATCGGGACAACGCTGCGCAACGAGGTCCGCGCGGACACCCTGGCCCACGCCTACCTCTTCACCGGAATTCGGGGCACCGGCAAGACGTCGACCGCCCGGATCCTGGCGCGCGCCGTCAACTGCCTCGACCTTCAGGACGGCGAGCCCTGCAACCGCTGCAGCGCGTGCATTGAGATCGTCGAAGGCAGCTCGGTGGATGTCCTGGAGATCGACGCCGCCAGCAACCGCGGCATCGACGAGATGCGCGATCTCCGCGAGAAGGTCAAGTACCTGCCCG
The DNA here is from genome assembly GCA_003153125.1 of Candidatus Dormiibacterota bacterium. GTDB lineage: Bacteria > Chloroflexota > Dormibacteria > Aeolococcales > Aeolococcaceae > Aeolococcus. Next base: position 63,650 of record PLWW01000102.1, read on the forward strand.
CGGCGCTGCGCCGCAAGGTGTACATCATCGACGAGGCCCACATGCTCACCACCGAGGCTTGGAACGCCTTCCTGAAGACCCTCGAGGAGCCCCCTCCGCACGTGCTCTTCGTGCTCGCAACCACCGAGCCCCACAAGGTCCCCGAGACGGTGCGTTCGCGGGTGCAGCGCTTCGACTTCCGGCGCGTTTCAGCCCCCGACACGGCCGCGCACCTCGGCCGCGTCCTCAGCGCAGAGGGGATCGCCGCGGAGCCTGACGCGCTCGCGCTGCTGGCCCGGGCGGGGCAGGGCAGCATGCGCGACGCCCTCTCGATGCTCGACCAGGCCCTGGCGGGCGGGGAGCGACCGCTGACAGCGTCCAACGTGAGGCGGGCGATCGGCCTCGCCGACCCGGCCACCCTCCACACTCTGCTCGAGGCTCTCGCGGGGAGCGACGGCGCCGCCGCGCTGCGGGCTGTCGCCTCAGCCTTCGATGCCGGCGCCGATCCCCGCCAACTGGTCCGCGAGACCTCCCGGCTGGCCCGGGCAGCTGAGTTTGCCGCTCTCGGCCACGCTCACGGCGCCGACGTCGGGGACGAGGATGGGCAGCTGGCGGCGACCCTGGCGCGGGTGGCTCCGCAGGGATTCTGGCTGCGCGCTCTCGAGATCCTCCAGGCGACCGAGCTGGAGTTGCGCCAGCCGGTCGACGCACGGTTGCAGGTGGAGTACTGCGTGATGCGCCTGGTGCGTGACTCGATGGCGCCGGCGGCACAGGTGGCCGACCTCGAGGCGCGCGTCGCCCGGCTGGAGGGCGGGGCCGCGGCTCGGTCCGCGGGCCCCGCGAGGGCCACTCCCACAGGCGTCGGTCCGTCTCCGGTGCTCTCCAGCCTCGCCCCAGCGCCGGCCGGCAACGGCCATCCCGCGGCTCCGGCGCCCGCGGTTCAACCCGCCGGCGCTGCGGGCCCGGGGGTCGCCCCGACGGCGGCGCCGCCGAGCGCGGCAGCCATCGCGACCGAGGAACACGGAGCACCCGCGGGGGCGCAGCCGGCTGCTTCTGTCGCCCCGCCAGACGCCGTCGACCCGGCGCCCGAGCCTTCTCCTCCCGCCGCCGACCTCTCGTTCGGGACGGTCGAGTCGTGGCGGCAGCACTGGGGGTCGCTCCTCGAGGCGGTCAACCGTCGCGACCGGGCCCTCGCCGGCGTGCTTCGCGACTGCCGGGCGATCAAGGCGGACGCGTCCTCACTCACGGTGGGCGCCCCCTACAACTTCCACCTCGAGAAGCTGCGCGAGCCCAGCCGCGTCGCCGCCCTCACCGAGGCGGCGGGGGAGGTCGCCGGGTCGCCGCGCGCGGTCGACGCCGTGTTCGTCGGGACCGACGCCCCACCGGTCCGCCCCGGCGGCACGGGGGAGGCGACGCGGGCGGTGCTCGACGCGTTTGCGGGCAGCCGCGTCACGTCGACACGGCTTCGCGATGGCGCCGATCGGCCGCAGAGCGACGGCGCTGCGTAGACTGGCGCCCAACATCGGAGGCAGAGACCAGTGAACAGCAACATGATGAAACAGCTGCAGCAGATGCAGACGCGCATGGCCAAGCTGCAGGACGAGCTCGGCGACATGACGGTGACGGGGAGCGCCGGGGGTGGCGCGGTGACGGTCACCGCCAACGGCCACCAGAAGGTCCTCGCCGTGACGATCGAGCCTGACGCCCTCGAGGAGGGCGCTGAGTTGCTCGCCGACATGGTGCTCGCCGCCACCAACGACGCGCTCGACAAGGCCAAGGAGACAGCTGCGCAGCACATGGCCCAGCTCACGGCGGGGCTGAACCTGCCACCGGGCCTCATCTGACGCGATGGGACTGATCCCGGCGGCGGTCGAGCGGCTCGCCGCGGAATTCGGGCGGCTGCCCGGGATCGGGCCCAAGACGGCCCAACGGCTGACGTTCCACTGCATGCGCGCAACTCCCGAGAGCACGGCCGGCCTCGCCGCGGCCCTCGCCGACCTCCACCACCGGGTGCGTCCCTGCAGCCGCTGCTACTTCATCGCCGAGGGGGATCTCTGCGCGGTGTGCTCCAACCCGAGCCGCGACCAGACGGTGATGTGCGTGGTCGAGGAGCCGCTCGACGTGCTCGCCGTCGAGCGCAGCGGTGAGTTCGGTGGCCTCTACCACGTGCTCGGTGGCGCGCTGTCTCCCATCGACGGTGTCGGTCCCGACCAGCTCACGATCGACGCCCTGGAGCGCCGCCTCGACGGGGGAGAGGTGCGCGAGGTGGTCATCGCCACCGACCCCGACGTGGAGGGGGAAGCAACGGCCCATTATCTCGGCGATCGCCTTGCCTCCCGCGGCATTTCCGTCTCCCGGCTGGCCCACGGTCTCCCCGCGGGCGCAGACCTCCAGTACGCCGACGAGCTGACCGTGGCACGAGCCTTCGCCGGCCGCCGTCCACTCTGACGAGCTCAACTTGACGCGGGCCCCCGCCGAAGCTACACTTCCCCTCTTGCCCGTTCAGCTTGTGCTGCCCGGGAAGTGCTGCGTTATCTCATACGTTGGGAGTCGCGCGCGTTGAGAACCTTGACAATTGAAGAGTGGAGACGACTTTCCGCAAAGGGCCTAGGGCTCACGGTTCACCGTGGGCTGGTGAGGTACCTCGTCTGAATTCGTCATGGGTCGGGTTTCGCCCGGCACAGGCGTTTTTTCGGAGAGTTTGATCCTGGCTCAGGATTAACGCTGGCGGCGTGCATGAAACATGCAAGTCGAGCGCGGTACGTGGCTTCGGTCACGTATCTAGCGGCGCACGGGTGAGTAACACGTGAGCAACCTACCTTCGAGATCGGGATAGCCCTGGGAAACCAGGATTAATACCGGATGTGGTCACAACGGGACATCCCGATGTGAAAAAAGGCGTAAGCCGCTCGATGACGGGCTCGCGGCCTATTAGCTTGTTGGTGGGGTAACGGCCTACCAAGGCGACGATGGGTAG
>PLWW01000061.1 GCA_003153125.1 Candidatus Dormiibacterota bacterium
GCCGGCATGTCGGCGTCGGCGAACACCAGGTTGGCCGACTTGCCGCCCAGCTCGAGGCCGACGCGGGTGACGTTGTCGGCTGCCGCGCGCATGATCGTCTTGCCGACGGCGGGCGACCCTGTGAAGGAGATCTTGTCGATGCGCGGGTCTGCGACCAGCGCACTGCCGACCTCGGTGCCGAGGCCGGGCACGATGTTGAGGACGCCGGCGGGCAGACCCGCCGCCAGGGCCAGCTCGCCGAGGCGCAGCGCGGTCAGGGGAGTCAACTCGGAGGGCTTCAGGACCACGACGCAGCCACTGGCCAGCGCCGGCGCGATCTTCCACACCGCGTTCATCAGCGGGAAGTTCCACGGCACGATGCCGACGACCACCCCGACTGGCTCGCGGCGCAGGTAGGTGAGCGCGTCCGGACGAGCGGGGACCACGTCACCCTTGATCTTGTCGGCCCAACCGGCGTAGTACTCGAGGCAGTCGATCACTGCCGGCAGGTCTTGCCGCGCCGTCGCCCGCACGGGCTTGCCGCCGTCAAGCGACTCGAGGGCGACCAGCTCGTCGCGGTTCTCGTCGACGAGGCGGGCGAGGCGAGCGATGAGGCGTCCGCGATCGGCGGCGCTGATCGTCGACCACGGTCCGCCGTCGAAGGCCCTGCGTGCCGCGGACACCGCCCGCTCCGCGTCGGCGGCGCCGGCGCACGCCACGCGGGTGATCTCCTCGCCGGTGGCGGGGTTCTCGGTCGCGATGGTGGTGCCGGTCACGGCATCGACCCACTCGCCACCGATGAGCAGGCGGCGCTCCGGCAGGCGCACCGACGCCGTCGTCGACGCGGTCATCAGGTGACCCCCGCCGCGTGCAGGTCGGCGAGCCGTTCCTCCGAGTAGCCCAGCTCGCCGTAGACCTCGGCATTGTGCTCGCCGAGCAGGGGAGAGCGCTCCACCCGCACGGGCGAGTCGGACATCTTCAGGGGGCTGCCCACCGTCTTGAACGGCCCCCGCTCGGGGTGGTCGACGGTGACGATCATGCCAAGCTCCACAAGGGTCTCGTCCTCGATCAGGTCGCGGGTGCTGAGGATCGGTCCACAGGGGACGTTGCGGTCGTTGAGCTGGTCGAGCACCTCCCACTTGGTGTGTTGCACCGACCACTCCTCGATGAGCGCGAACATGCGGTCCAGCTTGGTGAGCCGTGCCGCCGGGGTGCTCCACTCCGGGTCATCGGCCAGTTCGGGGCGGCCGATCAGCGCAGCCAGGTCGGCCCAGATCGGTGGCTGCACGATGACGTACACGTAGTCGTTGGGGCCGCCCGGGCTGCACTTCACCGTCCAGCCGGGCTGGCCGCCGCCTGAGGCGTTGCCGGAGCGCGGCACCTCGTCGCCGAAGCTGTCGTTGGGGTACTCGGCGAGCGGGCCGTGGGTGAGGCGCTGCTGGTCGCGCAGCTTGACACGGCAGAGGTTGAGCACCGCCTCCTGCATGGCCACCTCGACGCGCTGGCCGCGCCCCGTGGTGACCCGCTGGTAGAGGGCGGCGATAATGGCGGCGACGAGGTGGATGCCGGTGCCGCTGTCACCGATCTGGGCACCGGTCGTCAGCGGTACGCCGTCCTCGAACCCGGTCGTGCTCATGGCGCCCCCCATGGCCTGCGCGATCGACTCGTACGCCTTGAAGTTGGCGTAGCGGCCCGGCCCGAAGCCCTTGATGGAGCCATAGATGAGGCGCGGGTTGATCTCCTGGAGGCGCTCCCAGGTGAAGCCGAAGCGATCCATGACACCCGGCCCGAAATTCTCGACGAGCACATCGGCGCGCGACGCCAGCTCCGCGAAGATCTTCTTGCCCTCGTCGGCCTTCATGTTCAGCGTGACGCTGCGCTTGTTGCAGTTGAGCATCGTGAAGTAGAGGCTGTCGACGTCGGGGATGTCGCGAAGCTGACCGCGGGTCACGTCGCCGCGGCCCGGCGTCTCCACCTTGATCACGTCGGCGCCCAGCCAGGCGAGCATCTGTGTGGATGACGGTCCTGACTGCACGTGGGTCATGTCGAGAACCTTCACGCCGTCGAGTGCCTGTCGCATACCTGTCCCCCGCTCCACTACTTGTACATGGTCTGGTTCATCGTGCCCGGTGCATACGCGTCCGGGTCGATCCAGACGTTGATGAGCGACGGAAGCCCCGACTCGCGCGCCCGGCGCAGGGCCGGGCCGATCTGGCTGGGATCGCGCACCTCCTCTCCATGTCCGCCGAGCATCTTGGCGAACTGGTCGTAGGGCACGTTGCCCAGGGTGTTGCCGACCCGGCCGCGAGCCTCCCCGTACTTCTGGATCTGGCCGTAGCGGATCTGGTTCATCGAGGAGTTGTTGCCAACGATGCCGACAAACGGCAGGTTGAAGCGCACCATCGTCTCGAAGTCCCAGCCCGTGAGGCTGAGGGCGCCGTCGCCGAAGAGGACCACGACCTCCTTGTCGGGGCGCGCGTACTTCGCGGCCATCGCGAACGGCACGCCCACGCCCAGGGTCCCGAGCGGCCCGGGGTCCATCCAGTGCCCGGGCGACTTCGGTTGGACGACGCCGCCCGAGAAGGTGACCACGTCGCCGCCGTCGCCGATGTAGATGGAGTCGGCGGTGAGGAACTCGTTGATCTCGTGGGAGAGCCGCAACGGGTGGATCGGCATGGCATCGGAGAGCTGCCGGGGCAGACGCTTCTGGTAGCTGGCATCCTCGAGCGCACGCAGCTCAGCGAACCAGGCCGTGCGTGACGGCATCGCGCCGGGGCGGCCTGTGGCAGCCGCCGTGACGCCTGCCAGGATGACGCCGACGTCGCCGACGAGCCCGAGGTCGACGTCGCGGTTCTTGCCCACGGTGCGGTAGTCCATGTCGATCTGCACGACGGTGGCGCGCGGCCCGAGGCGGCGTCCGTAGCCCATCCGGAAGTCGAACGGCGTGCCCACGATGATGATGAGGTCGGCGTTGTCGAACGCGCGACGGCGGGTCAGCTGGAAGTGGTGCGGGTCGCCGGGCGGCAGCGTGCCCCGTGCGGCGCCGTTCATGAATGCCGGGATGTCGAGGCTGCGGCAGAAGGTGATCGCAGCCTCGGTGGCACGGCACGTCCACACCTGCTGGCCGAAGAGCACGCACGGCTTCTCGGCCCGCGCGATGAGAGCGGCCAGCGCATCGATCGCCTGGGGATCGCCGAGGCTGCGCGTGGAGGCTCGGTACCCCCCCGGCTTCGGGAGGGTCACGCTGTCGAGCCGTGCCCGGCCGTCGAGGACGTCGCGCGGGATCTCCAGGAACGAGGGACCCGGCGCCCCGTTGAAGCACTCCCGGAATGCCATCGCGGTCATGTCGGCGATGCGCGACGTGTGCGGGACGGTGGCCGCGAACTTGGTGATCGGAGTCATGATCTCCACGTGGGGCAGGTCCTGCAGCGAGCCCATCTTGTGCTGGCTGAGTGCCCCCTGGCCGCCGATGAGCAGCATCGGGCTCTCCGCGCGGAAGGCGTTGGCCACCCCGGTGACGGCGTCGGTGGTGCCGGGACCGGCGGTCACCACCGCGCAGCCTGCCACCCCGGTGACCCTCGCCCAGCCGTCGGCGGCATGTGCCGCGACCTGCTCGTGGCGCACGTCGACGATGGCGATCCCCTCGTCGACGCAGCCGTCGTAGATGTCGATGATGTGGCCGCCGCACAGCGTGAAGATCACCTCGACCCCCTCGGCCTTCAGGGCCCGAGCCACGAGGTGACCGCCTGAGATCAGATCGGGGTCCGGCTCCGGGCGCGGGCGCGCGTCGGCCACGGCGGGCTCGGTCGTCTGCGCCATCGATGGACCTCCTGATGTGTGGAACCCCGCAAGCCTACCGAGAAGGGCAGGCTGCACCGGTCTGGAAATGAGGTGCCGAGGGACAGGATCGAACTGTCGACACCGGGTTTTTCAGACCCGTGCTCTACCAACTGAGCTACCTCGGCATTGAGTCGCAGAGGGTACTACGCAGGCTGCCGGGCAGCGGTCGCCGGGCGCGCTGAAACGGGCGCGTAACAACCTGATATTCTCCCTGTCATGGGGAGGAATGTTGAGATGGTTAGCGGTCGTGTACGCGCTTGATACGCCGTCGCGCGAGGAGTTGCAGCGGGCGGTCGAGCCTGACAGCCTTCTGCCCGGCGAGGATCTCGAGTCCACTCGATTCGAGGACGCCCTTCACTGGCACCGCGTCTACGGTGAGTTGCTCGCCGTCCGGTTGGCGCTCCTGACCCACACGGCCTCGGTCCTGCGTGGTGTGACCGACGACGCGTTCAGGGACGCCAATGTGCACCAGCGGTTGCTCCACGTCCAGGTGGAACGCTGCCGCACGCGGATGGCCTACTGGGCGCAGCGCGCCACCGAGCTTGCCGCACCGCTGGGCCAGGCTGCCGATGACGCCCGAATGGGTCGCGTCGTCGAGGGGTAGGTCCTCCGAGACACGGTGACATGAGCTTCGCGCCCTGGAGCGCGTGGCCCAGGATGGTCCGCCCCGGCGGGTCCTGATGCCCTCCCCGGTCACCTCGACCCGCCTCGGATAGGTCCATGACGGGCTTGGGGGTGGCGGCAACGAAGGCGTCACGGAACGCCGGACCGTTGCAAACGCATCACACAAACCGCCGTACGCTGCCCCCAGATCGAACAACAGCCACGTCGCCTGGGTGATGCCAACGGAAGCTTCGGCAAGGACGAGATGAGCAGCTAGCCATCCCACCAGCCGCCGCTCGAGACGCTGTTTCGCCTGGTGTGCGCCTGCCTCGGAAGGGACTGACTCATGATTCGACGCGCCGCAAGATCGCTCGTCCTGGTCGCCGTGGTGGTCGGAGCGTCGACGACTCACCCGGCAACCGCGTCGGCGTCTGCCATCCGCAACGCCTACCTTCAGCCGTTCACGAGCACGTCGATCTGGAACCAGCCGGTCGGAACCGGCGCGGTGTACGTGCCGGCGCAGATCGCGCCGCCGACAGTCCGCTCTCTGACCGCCGATGAGACGGTGACGTTGATGGACCCGAGCGCCCCGCTGACCCCGATCGCGCTCAACGGCGGCCAGCACAGCGATCGCTGCGGTGGCGGCGCCGCCATCACCACCGCGCCGATACCGCCGGCCTTCATGCTGCCGTCGTCGACCTCCAACAACGGCTACGCGGTCGTCGGTTCTGACGGGTCGACCCTCACCGAGGGTGGCGCCTTCGCGCGCTGCTCGCCCGGCGCCGCGGCGACGGCGGCGTCGGCCAAGGCCTTCGGCTCCATCTACGGCGACGGCCTCACGGGAGGCGCCGGCGGCTCCGGTCTCTCCACCCTCGGCGGGCTGCTCCGTGTCAACGAGCTGGTGCCGGGCGGGCAGATCCACCACGCCGTGCGCGTCAACCTCGACGGCGCCAGCGACCTGTTCCCCGGCCCGGGAGGTTTCCGCTGGCCCGCGACCCACGAGGACGGCTACGGCCCGACGTACTACGGCGGACACACCCCGGCGCTGAAGATGGGCGCGCTGCTGGCGCTGCCGGCCAACCTCAACCTCGCCTCTCTCGGCCTCACCTCAGGGCCGGGAATGATCCTCGCCCAGGCACTACAGAACTACGGCGCCTACGTCAGCAACGACACCAAGCGCCCCGTGTTCAGCATCGACACCGAGTCCGGCGACGCGTCGATGATCAACCAGTTCCAGAGCGCATGGGGCTACCCCTTCGAGACCGCCGGGGTCGGTGGCAGCCCGTGGGCCAACGACGTCATGACCATCCTCAACAACCTCTCGGTCGTCGACAACAACAGCGCCGCCTCGATCGGTGGCGGCGGAACCCCCCTGGTGCCGCTCGCCCCGCCCCTGGCCGTCGGCGCGCAGCCGTCGGCTCCGATTGCCGCGCACTTCGCGCCGAGCGGGGTCGGCGCCCCCCAGGTGGCGGTCACCCCCGACGGCTCCACGCAGCTGGTCTTCTGGAGGGGCGCCAACAGCCAGCTCGCCGAGGCCTGGTACACCGGCACCTGGAACGGACCGATCAGCTTCCCGCAGCTGGGCACGCTCACCTCGACGCCGGCTGTCGCGGTCAGCAAGGACGGGAGAACCCAGCTGGTCTTCTGGCAGGGCCCCGCCGGCCACCTCTTTGAGGCCTGGTACACCGGCACCTGGAACGGACCCGTCGACATCACCGACAGCTACCTCGGGGGCCGCGCGATCCTCGCCTCGGCGCCGTCCGTGGTGACCACGCGGGACGGCTCCCAGCTGGTCTTCTGGCGTGGCACCGACGGGCACCTCGGCGAGGCCTGGTATGCCAGCGGCGCCTGGCACGGCCCCGCCGACTTCAGCCACCTCGGCTCATTGGCTTCGGCGCCGAGCGCCACCGTCACCGCCGACGGCTCCACCCAGCTGGTCTTCTTCCAGGGCACCGATGGCCGCCTCACCGAGGACTGGTTCACGGGGGTCTGGAACGGGCCGATGAGGTTCGGCGCGATCGTCTCGCCGCCCACCGTCGCGGTGACGCCGGACGGGTCCACTCAGCTTGTCTTCTACAAGGGCTCCACGGGACACCTGCTCGAGTCCTGGTACACGGTCGGCAGCTGGCACGGCCCGGTGGACTGGACCGTCGGCGCCTTCGGGGGCGCCGCCATCCTGCCCTCGTCGCCGAGCGCCACAGTCACCGTGGACGGCTCCACGCAGCTCGTCTTCTGGCAGGGCGCCGGATCGACCCTGTGGGAAGGGTGGTACACCCGGGGCGCCTGGCACGGCCCCGTCAACTGGAGCGGGTAGCACCGCCCGCTCCAGCACCGCCTGCGCCACGGCATCCCCGCGGTCGGTCGAGCACGTGAGTGCTCGTCTGCGGGCGGACGGTCGCCGCGAGGTGGCGCTTCTACAATCGGGTGATGAGCAGGGTGATCCAGCTGCGCGTGCGCCGGCTCGACGCGTCGATGCGCGATGACATGCAGAGCCGCTTCGCGGAGCTGGTCGCCGGACGCGACTGGCGTGACGGTACCCCCTGGCTTGCCGACCAGGGCTCTCGCGGCCTCCTGCCTCAGCTCTTCTTCGACCAGGCGCAGGCCCACGCACGGCTGCGCGGCGACGCGCGCCCGCTCGCCGCTGCCACCTACGTGCGCATCGCCGGCGACGAGGCCGACGCCCTGGCGCTCGCCTTCATCGCTCGGGACATCTCCGAACGTTTCTCCGCCGAGGTCGAGCTCCACGACCCGGACAACCCCATCGCCAAGCTGCGCAACGTGGAGCTGAGTGAGGGGCTGCTCAGCAACGGCCGGCCGCTGGAGAGCATCCTGGTTCGCCGGGCCATCTTCCGGCGGATGCCCAACGGAACGCGCATGGAGATGATCCCGCCCCACGGGCGCGGCTCGGCCTTCGGACGCACGGCGGAGGACGATCGCGAGCGGAGCTGGAGCTTCATCGTCCACGACATCCGCGTCGTCGAGCGGTCCTTCCTGGACGCCGAGGCGGAGGCGATGCGCATCTTCCGCGGCCTCAGCGCCCTCCCCTCCGACGATCGGGTCTGACGGGCGGGGCCGGTCAGGCGGTGCGGCGCGCTCGGAGCGAGACCAGCTGTTCGTGCTCGCCGCCGCTGCCCGCGTAGCGGAACAGCTCGGGCGGCCGCCCGCCGGTGCCGGCCGGTGAACGGAAGCGGGCGACCTTCGCCCTCAGGGTGGTGAGCTCGCGGTCCGGCACAGGGCGCAGCAGCCCGCTCTCGCGCAGTTCCTGGATGCGGCGCCGGAAGGTGCGATCGCTGCCCTCGGGGCCGCCGTGGAGGGCCACGTGGACGCGGAGCAGGTCGTCGCCGGTGAAGACGTCACCGACCAGCCCGGCAGCGCCCCCGATCTGCCGGGCGTCACGGCGCAGGCGCTCGGTGGCCAGCCGGATGGCGGCGCTGTCGCGGGCCTCGAGGCGCAGTCCGCGCCCGACCGTGGCCCAGGTCCCCGGACCAGTCACCTCGCCGATCGGGGCGGTCGCGTAGTACCAGGCGGTCACGGTGCGCGGCCCGCGGGCGGGGTCATCGTCGATGCCGACGAGGCGGAGCCGTTCGCTGCGCACGCCCTTCCTGACGCCCACGTCGACGCCGGCGGCAGCCGCCACGCGAACGGCGGCAGCGGCAAACCGCTCGCGGGCCTCGAGGTCTCCCCGAGGCAGGCCGCGGCGCACCGTCAGTACCTGGAGAGCCCGGCTCGGGGGCACCGCGGGGTCTGCGTCGAACCCGAACACGGCAACGCCCACCGCCATCGCCGCCTGAGCCGCACGCGCCATCTCGCCTCCTTGTTTAGGCTGATGATGGCACAAACTACCGGTTTGGAGTCCCTCCAGCGGCGCGAATGACGCGATCGCTCGATCGGGCGATCGCCGTCGGCCTCCCGTGGGCGGGGCAGGGATCGAACCCGCGGCCTTCTCGGTGTAAGCGAGACGCTCTGACCAGCTGAGCTACCCGCCCATTCAGCGCCACTCTACGTCAGCCACCCCGCGTGGGCGGCAGGGAGGCGACTTCGTCAGCCGCCACCGTGGTGTGGACGTGGTCGGCGGCGATGAGCGCGATGCGGTCGGCGGTGATCTCCACGTCTGATCCGAGGATCCCGTGGCGCACGGACACGCCGTGGAAGATGTCCGCGTCGTCATCGGCGAGCACGCGGTGGACGGTGCCGATCGGCCCCCCCTCGCGGTCCAGGATGGCGTGCCCGGGCTTGATGACCCGCCAGGCCAGCGTCTCTTCGTCGGGGTCGTGCACGTCGGCCATCAGGTCACCTCCTCGTCGTGTGGTCGCGGGTCAGGATAGGGCGGCAGCACGCGGCCGGGCTCCATGCGTGTCACTGCGCCGGCGCCGTCGGCAACGATGGCGAGGGCGGCCATGCCGAGGAAGAGGCCGTGCCCGACCACGCCCGGGATGGCGTCGATCTCAGCGGCAAGTCCCTCCGGGTCCGCAATGGCCCCGAAGTCGCCCTCGGCGATGAGGTTGCCGTTGTCAGTGCGCACCGGCAGGCCGTTGGCGTCGAGGCGCAGGGTGAACGGTGCGCCCGTCCTGCCGAGCAGTGCCATGGTGCGGTGCACGCCGAACCCGAGCAGTTCGACGGGGACAACTCCCGCCAAACCGGGGCGCAGCTTGCTCTCGTCGGCGATGACCACAAAGCGCGCAGCCGCCGACGCCACGATGCGCTCGCGCACCAGCGCCGCGCCCCGCCCCTTGATCAGGCGAAGGTCGGGATCGACCACGTCGGCGCCATCCACGGCCAGGTCCACGCCTCTCCCCTCCAACTCGAGCAGCGGGATGTGGTGCCGTTCGGCCAGGGTCGCGCTCGCCAGCGAGGTGGCCACCGCGGTGACGTGGAGGCCGTCGGCGACGCGCGCCCCAACCGCCTCGATGAACCATCGCGCCGTGGTCCCCGTGCCCAGCCCCACCGTCATGCCGTCCTCGACGAGGAGCGCCGCCGCCTCCCCCACCGCGCGCTTGGCCATCTCCTGATCCATCGCCGCAGGCTAGCAGGGCGCCTCGGGGCTCAGGCGATCCGCCTGCGCAGGTCCTCGTACGCCACCAGGCGGTCGGCTCCCTCAGGCTGGCGCATGAACGCCTCCTGGACGCCGAAGATGGCCTCGATCAACTCGGCCGGGTTGACGCCCGGCCGGGCGATCACGCCGCGGCGGCGCAGGGAGACGAGAACGCGGGTCGGCACAGCCCCCCCGCGGAGGTTGACCTCCTCCAGTTGTGTGAGCAGGCCGTCGAGTTCGCAGAGTGCGTCGCGGCGGTGCGCCCGCCTCTCCTCCTCCTCCTCGGCCCAGGTCAGCTGGTTGAGCACGCGATTGCGGACGAAGGTTGCCATCGCAGGAGTCCTCGGGAAGCGCGCCTGCTCGGGGGGTGGAAGAACGTGGAAAGAACGAGCCGAGCGGGTTGGCGATCCTGGGGCCGCATGGTAGCGGGATTGGCGGCCGTTGACCAGCGGTTTGTGGGTTTGCACCGACTTGTTGGCGAGGATCTCGTCATCCGAGCACAAATCGCCAGGCGTGTGTGACCCCGGAAGTCCCGCTCAGACGGTGACGGCGCGGTCCTCGGCGATCACCGACTGCACATGCCGCCCAGCGCGTACCAGGGCGCGCCCGGTGACCGCGGCGAAGTCGACCGCCACGCGGCCGGCGACATCGTGGAGCCGCGGCACAGGTCGGACGCCCAGTGACTCCAGCGAGCACACCCCGGCTCCGCTGATCCCGCAGGGGATCACCTCCGCAAACCAACCCAGGTCGGTACTGACGTTCAGGGCCGCCCCGTGGGTGGTCACGCCGGAAGCCAGTTTGACGCCGATGGCGGCCAGCTTGGCCTCGCCGACCCAGATCCCGGTGAACGGGGGGCGACGCTCTGCCGCGACGCCGTAGGCTGTCACGGCGTCGATCAACGCCGCCTCGAGCGCGCGCAGGTGGGCGAGGACGTCGCCGCGGCCGGGGTGCCCCGCGAGGGGAAAGACGTCCGCAATCCGCAGGATCGGGTAGGCCACCAGCTGGCCGGGGCCGTGGAAGGTCACCGAGCCACCGCGGTCGACGTCGACGTAGTCGGCGCCGAGGGAGCGCAGGTGCTCGGGACCGCTGGGGACGTGGTCCGCCGACCCGGTCCGGCCCATCGTGTACACCGCCGGGTGTTCGACGAGCAGGAGCAGGTCATCGATCTCATCGCGCGCCCGGGCTGCGGCCAGCCGCTTCTGCAGGGCCCACGCCTTCCTGTAGGGCACTCGCCCGAGCCACAGGTAATCGAGAGTGGCCATACCTCAGACGGCGCTCGCCGCCACCGCCTGCTCGCGGGCGTGGTAGGAACTGCGCACCAGGGGCCCGCTCTCGACGTGGAGGAAGCCGAGGCGGAGCCCGAAGTCCTTCAGCTCCGCGAACTCGTCGGGCGTCCAGTAGCGCACCAGTGGATGGTGCTTGAGTGACGGACGCAGGTACTGGCCGATGGTGACGATCTCGACGTCGTGGGCACGGAGGTCGGTGAGCAGCTGCCTCACCTCCCCCATCTCCTCGCCGAGCCCCAGCATGAGCCCGCTCTTGGTGCGGCTGCGCGGTTCCAGCTTCTTGGCCTGCTCCAAGAGCGTCAGGCTCTGCCGGTAGCCGGCCTTGGGCCGCACCCTCGGGTAGAGGCGCTCGATCGTCTCCAGGTTGTGGTTGAAGATCTCCGGCACCACGGCCATCACCACCCGCAATGAGTCGATGCTGCCGTTGAAGTCGGGGGTGAGCACCTCGATGGTCGTGCCCGGGGCCTGCCGGCGGATCTCGCGGATCGTCTCCGCGAAGAGGCCGGCGCCGAAGTCGGGCAGGTCGTCGCGATCGACGGAGGTGACCACCGCGTGGGCGAGGCCCATCTGGGCGACGGCGGCGCCCACTCGGCGTGGCTCATCGGCGTCGATGTCACCGCCGCGTCTGCCGCTGGTGACCGCGCAGAAGGCGCAGGCCCGGGTGCAGACCTCACCCAGGATCATGAACGTGGCGGTGCCGTGGCCCCAGCATTCCGCGATGTTGGGGCAGCGCGCCTCCTCGCACACGGTGACCAGGTCGAGGCCACGCATCAGGGTGCGGACCTTGCTGTAGCCGTCACCGGCGGGCAGTTTGACCGTCAGCCACGGCGGACGCCTGTCCACGCCCTCGGGCAGCAGGCGCTGGTGCAGAGGGCGCGTGTCCTTCTGCCGGCTCGCACGCGGTGTCGGCGTCAACGGGATGTCGCGCATGCCACCCTCAACTCTACAACGCGCTCGAGCGGTGGCGGCCCGCGCCGGGTGACCCCAGCGCGGCGGCGGCTTCATCGGCCGGGTCACGGTGAGCCACAATCTCGGCGATGACAGTCAGCCCGCCCCTGCCGCGCAACGAGCCCGTCCTCGAGTACCGGCCCGGCTCCGCCGAGCGCACCGCCGTGCGCGCCGCGCTCGATCACCTCGCCGCGTCGGTGCCGCTCCCCCTCCCGATGCGCATCGACGGCGCGGACGTCGAGGGTTCGGGAGCCCCGTTCACCGTGACGGCGCCGCACCGCCATCGGCTGGTCCTGGGTGAGGGCCACACCGCCACCGCGGCCGAGGTCACCAGCGCGGTGGACGCCGCCCTGCGCGCCGGCAGGGACTGGGCGGAGGCGTCGTTCGAATCTCGCGCGGCCGTGTTCCTGCGCGCCGCCGACCTCCTCGCCGGGCCGTGGCGGGCGCGCGTCAACGCGGCCACGATGCTGGGCCAGAGCAAGACGGTCTTCCAGGCTGAGATCGACGCCGCCGCCGAGCTGATCGATTTCTGGCGCTTCAACGTCCACTACGCCGCTCATCTCAACGACAGCCAGCCGATCTCACCACCCGGCGTGTGGAACCGGATGGAGCTGCGGCCGCTCGAGGGCTTCGTACTGGCCATCACCCCCTTCAACTTCACGTCGATCGCGGGCAACCTGCCGACCGCGCCCGCGCTCATGGGCAACAGCGTGGTCTGGAAGCCGGCCACCACCCAGCAGTTGGCCGCGTCCGTGCTGATGCAGGTCCTCGAGGCAGCCGGCCTGCCCCCGGGGGTCATCAACATGGTGACGGGCCACAGCGGCGGAATCGGCGCCGCGGCCCTCCCCCACCGCGACCTCGCCGGCGTCCACTTCACCGGCTCGACCGGCACCTTCCAGCAGATCTGGTCGACGGTCAGCGCCAACCTCAGCGGCTACCGGACGTACCCGCGGCTGGTCGGCGAGACTGGCGGCAAGGACTTCGTTGTCGCGCATCCCTCGGCATCCCTCGACGCCCTGCTCGTCGGGCTGCTGCGCGGCGCGTTCGAGTACCAAGGCCAGAAGTGCTCGGCGGCGTCACGCGCGTATGTCCCGCGCGCCCTGTGGGAGGAGTTGCGCGGTCCGCTCGCCGCAGCGACGGAGTCGCTGGCGGTGGGCGACCCCACCGACATGCGCACCTTCATGGGAGCTGTGATCGACGAAAGCGCCTTCCGGATCCACGAGACGGCGATCGCGTCGGCTCGCGACGACACCGCCATCACGCTGGTCGCCGGCGGGGAATGCGACGACAGCGAGGGTTGGTTCGTCAGACCCACCATCTTCGAGACGGCGGATCCACACCACGACCTCATGGAGCGCGAGCTGTTCGGCCCCATCCTCACCGTCCATCCCTATGCCGAGGACGACTGGGAGACCGTCCTGCGCACCGTCGACGGGACCTCACCGTATGCCCTCACAGGAGCCGTGTTCGCCACCGACCGCGCGGCCGTCGACACCGCGTTGCGCGTGTTGCGCAATGCGGCCGGCAACTTCTATATCAACGACAAGCCCACCGGCGCCGTGGTCGGCCAGCAGCCCTTCGGGGGCAGCCGTGGCAGCGGCACCAACGACAAGGCCGGCTCCGCCTACAACCTGCTGCGCTGGGTGTCGCCGCGCGCCATCAAGGAGACCTTCAACCCGCCCACCGACTGGCGTTACCCCCACCAGGCACTCGACTGAGGCGACGTGCCTCGCTGACACCGGCGGAGCGCTCACGGGCCGCTCGCCACGGTGAAGGTCCACGTCGACGAATAGATGCCGGCGTACGCGTTGGCGGCGATTGCAAGGGTGGCCGTCGTGACCAACGTCTCGTGGCCCCGGCCGGTCCCGGCGATCGCGTTGAAGAGCTTGGTCGCCGTCGGGGTCGAGGCGCCGGCCGGCAGCGTGTACGGGTAGGCCGCCGAGATCGTGTGGTCGGTGCCGTCGAGCCCCTGGCCGGGGAACGTCACGGACGTCGGTTGAGTGATGGACAGGCAGTTGGCGTTGGCGCCCTCGCAGTAGTGGACCTGCGCGCGCTGCAGCGAGAGAGCGCTGGGATACACGGCCACGTCGTCGATGATTCCGTTGAAGAAGTTGCTGGTGGGACCGCTCGGCCATCCGGCGAGGTTGTCCTCGCCGACGCGCCAGTACCCCGTGTAGTTCTGCGCCGTCGTGGTGGTGGGATCCGATGCGACCTGGCTGCCGTCGACATCGAGGAACATCCCTGCGCTGGACAGGGTGGCGACGACGTGGTGCACGAAGCCGTCGTTGTAGGACAGCGCGGAATTGATGGTCCGCACAGCGCCGGCGGACACGCCAAAGTACAGTTGGCCGCTGTTGGCCATGTAGACGGCACGGTCGGCGTTGACGCTGTTGCCCGTCTGGGTGTCGCCGCGACATCGATTGTTCCTCACCGGGACTGTGGTTGCACTCTTCTGGGTGAGATCGTGTCGACTGCACATAACGCGTCATCCGACGCAATTGCAACGACGATGCAACACTCCGCCGAAAGAACCAGGACGGCGACCGTTCCGTCACGCGCCCTGTCTGCGCCGGCCCGGCTACATCAGGGAGCCGGTGTCGTCGATCGTTTCCAGCAGGTCCTTGACCTTCCTGAGGAAGCGGGTGGCCTGCAGGCCGTCGTTGATGCGGTGGTCGAAGCTGAGCCCCAGGTTCATGATCGGGCGGATGGCGATGGCATCGTCGACGACCACGGCCCGCTTGACCACTGCGTCCATGGCGAGGATCGCTGCCTGGGGCTGGTTGATGATCGCCTGGGTGAGCACAGTCCCCAACGCCCCGGTGTTGTTGAGCGTGAACGTGCCGCCCTGGATCTCGTCGAGCTNNCCACCGGCACGATGAGGTTCTCCTCGAGTGCCACGGCGATGCCGAGGTTGAGGTCGCGATGCACGATGAGGCCGTCGTCGCTCCACGACGCATTGAGCGTGGGGAACTGACGCAGGGCGTCGCACACCGCGCGGGCAACCAGCGGGAGGTAGGTGAGCTTGGCCCCGTAGCGCTCCTCGAACGCGGCACGACGGGCGCCGCGCAGTCGGGCCACGCCCGACATGTCGACCTCCATCATCAGCCAGGCGTGCGGCGCGGTGCGGCGGCTGCGCACCATGTGTTCGGCGATGGCGCGGCGTGCCGGCGTGAGCGGGGTCAATGTATCGCCCTCACCCGGCGCTGCCTGGGGAGCGGGCCGCGCGCCGGGCTCCGCCGCAACCGCCACGGCGGGGACGGGCGTTTCCGTCGGCGCCGGCGCGGCCGGCGCCGGGCCGGGCGCGTGCCCAGCGGAGTCGCGGCGCTGCACATAGTCGA
>PLWW01000093.1 GCA_003153125.1 Candidatus Dormiibacterota bacterium
TACACCACGTTACGGGACGCAACTGTCGTTGACGCGAGAGCTCTGGTAGCGCTAACCAGGGCGGCCTGGCTCGCGCGATACACGCTGAGCAGGGGATCCGTCGCAGTGGCCGGCGCTGCGGCGATATGGAGGATGGCGCCGCCCGGTGCCCTCATTCCCCGCTCCGCTGCGAAGCCGACCAGCCGGAGCGGCCCGAACACGTTCGTCTGCCAGATCATGGCCTCACGATCTTCCCCTCGAAGCGCCAAGTGACCGTCGGTTGTCCCGCTGTTCACAAGGATGTCGACAACCCCGAGTTGGTCCGTACTCGCGCGCCACATCGTCTCGCAGCCCGCGGTGGTTTCGATTGCTCCAGGAACCGGAATGGCGACTCCGCCGAAGCCCTCGATCTCCTCGACGAGCGGTCTACAGTCGGCACGACTCTGCGCGTTGACTGCGATGGTGGCTCCGGCCCGCGCGAGGCGCGACGCAATGGTCCGGCCGATACCCCGGGTTGAACTGGTCACGAGTGCACTCCGGCCGCGCAGGGTGAAGTCACCGACCACTCCATACCTCCGTGTGTCCTTGCTCATCCCTTTGCCATCCATGCCTGGGGCTTCGTCACACCCCGCCCGGTGGTTCGGTAACGCTAGCGGTTCGGTCAGACTCCCACCGATGACCATGGCAACAGCAACCAAGTGGGCGGAGGTCGACGTCGACGCCATCACAGACAACACCCGTGCGCTCAAGCGCTTCGCTGGGCGTCAATGCCGCATGATGGCCATGGTCAAGGCCAATGGCTACGGCCATGGCATGCTGGTTGCCGCGCGCGCCGCCCTGGCCGGCGGTGCTGACTGGCTCGGAGTATCCTCCATCGCTGAGGGGCTGGAGCTGCGCGATGACGGCCTAGAGGCGCCGATCCTCAACGTCGGTTGGACGCCGGCGAGCGACATCGGAGTCGCCGCGCGCGCCGACATCGACGTCACGGTATTCTCGCGCGAAGCTGTCGACGCCGCGAGCTATGCCGGCCGGCGCCTTGGGAGGCCCGTCCGCGTGCACTGGAAGCTGGACACTGGCATGGGCCGGCTGGGAACCCCGCCCGGCGCGGTGGCAGAGATGTGCGGCGCGCTGCACGGTGCGGCTCACGTCACTGTCGGCGGGCTGTTCACCCACTTCGCGGCGGCCGACGCGGAGGCGTTGGAGGCCACACGTCGACAGCACCAACGCTTCGCCGAGTTGGTCGCCCAGGCGCGCCCGCACTTCGCGGACGCGCTTGTGCACAGCGCCAACAGCGCCGCGATGCTGCGTTTGCGCGAGACACACCACGACATGACGAGACCGGGGATTTCGCTGTACGGCTACGCCCCGCCGCACTGCGACGGCATCGTCTCCCTCCGGCCTGCCCTCACAGTCAAGACCTTGGTCAGCCAGGTCAAGCGCGTGGCCGCAGGCGAGGCCGTCGGCTACGGCCATACCTGGACCGCTTCGGCGGACTCGATGGTGGCGACGCTTGCGGCTGGATACGCCGATGGGGTCGACCGCCGCAACGGCAACCATGGCCGGGTGCTCGTGCACGGCGTGGTGTGTCCCATCGTGGGACGGATCAGCATGGACCAGGCCGCCGTCGATGTTAGCGAGGTGGACGGCGTCATCCCGGGCACCGAGGTGACGTTGCTCGGGCCCGGCGCAGCCGGGGCGGTGGACGCCGCCGCCGTGGCTCAGCGAATCGGCACGATCCCCAACGAGGTGCTCTGCGCGGTCAGCGCCCGCGTGCCGCGCGTGACTGTCAGGCGTCCGGCGTGACCACCGCGCGGCCGACGATCGCGCCGCCGTCGAGCGCCTGGTAGGCGTCGGCGGCTCGGCCGAGGGGGACGCGCTGCGTCACCATGCGCTCGGCGCGGATCACGCCCTCACCGGCCATGCGGAGGATCTCGGGCATGTCGGCGCGGGTGCGCCCACCGTACGAGCCGCTGACGCGGATGCTGCGGCGGACGAGGCGGGTGATGCCGATCGCGGCGGTCGCCTGACCAGCTGCGATGCCGATGGCGACCATGCGGCCCCCGTCGCGCACCAGCTCGAAGGCCTGCTCGAAGGTCTGTGGCCGACCGAGCGCCTCGAAGACGACGTCGACGCCCTCGCCGCCGGTGAGATCGCGCACCGCGGTGACGGCATCCTCTTGGCCGGCGTTGACGACGTCCGTCGCGCCCAGTTCGGTGGCCGTCCGCAGAGCGTCGTCGCGGACGTCGATCGCGATGATTCGTGATGCCCCGAGCGCGTGAGCGACCTGGACGACGTTGAGGCCGACACCTCCGACGGCGACCACGGCAACAGTTTCGCCGACGCGCACATCGCCGGCGTGCCGCACTGCGCCGAAAGCGGTCAGGATCGAGCAGCCGTAGACCGCCGACTCCACCAGGGGGAGGCCGTCGGGCAGCGGGAACACCGCGGTGGCCGGGATCACGCAGTACTCAGCGAGCCCCGCCATCGAGTACATCCAGAGCGGATCGCCATCGCTGCGGCGCAGGCGCGTGGTGCCGTCGTAGAGCGTGCCCTTCAGCCGGTTCATGGCGAAGAAGCGCTCGCAGAGGTCATCGCGGCCGCGCGCACAGAAGCGGCAGGTGCCGCAGGGCATGATGAAGGCCCCGACCACGCGTGACCCCACCGGCGGTGCGTCGGTCCCGGGGGGCACCTCAACGACGGTCCCGGAGATCTCGTGCCCCAGGACGCACGGCGTCGGGAAGGCCACCTCCCCCTTGATGACGTGGAGGTCGGTGTGGCAGACGCCGCAGCCGGCGACCTTGACGAGCACCTCACCAGGGTGGGGCACGGGGACGGGGATCTCCTCGACGAGGAGCTCCTCATGGGGGGACCGGAGCACCACCGCGCGCATCATGCCGCTGATCATGCGCTCGCCTCGGGCGCGGCGGCAGCGATCTCCGCGGGGCTGCAGCCGACCTCTTCGAGGACCTCGCGGGTGTGCTCGCCGAGAGACGGGGGTTGGCGGGTGAGGCCGGCACGACCGGAGCTGTAACGCACCGGGTGCTGCAGGACCCTGACAGTGCCCGCCTCGCGATGCTCGAACTCCAGGACGGGGTCGAGGAAGCGCACCGCCTCGTCCTCGAAGGTGGCGGCGAGGTCGTTGACGGGGGCGCACCAGATGGCGCGCTCGCGCAGGCGGGTGACCCATTCTGCGGTGGTGCCCTGGCGGATCAGGGGGTCGAGGACGCGGCGGATCTCGTCGCGATGGGTGTAGGCAACCGCTGGGTCCTGGTAGGGCTCCAACTCCTCGGGGTGACCAAGGACCTCGCTGAGCGTCGCGATCGGCGTCATCGAGATCGCCACGTGACCATCCGCGGTCGCGTAGAGACCGTACGGCGCTGCGTGGAACGTGTCCGCGAGCTGCGAGTGGGGGCGCTCGAGCTGGGCGCCGTTGAGGTGATACACCACCGGTTCCATCTGCAGGTCGAGCGCTCCCTGCATGAGGGTCACCTCGACCCGCTGGCCCTCGCCGGTGCGCGCGCGGTGGACGAGTGCGCCAAGGATCCCCATCGCCAGCAGGCTGGCGCTGTGCTGGTCCACTACGGCCGCGCCCGCCACCGTCGGTCCCTGTTCGGCGGTGCCGGTGTTGGCGGCAAGCCCGGAGATGGCCTGGATGAGCAGGTCCTGCCCGGGGAGGTGACGGTACGGGCTGTCGCTGCCGTAGCCGGAACCCGATGCGTAGACGACCCCGGGGTTGCTCTCCCTGACATGCTCGTAGCCGAGCCCGAGGCGATCCATCACCCCGGGCCGGAAGTTCTCGACGACGACGTCGGCGCCGTCGACGAGGCGCCGTGCTGCGGCCAGGCCCGCAGGATCCTTGAGGTCAAGCGCGACGCTGCGCAGGTTGCGGTTGGCGAGGAGGAAGAAGGCGCTCACGCCGTTGATGAAGGTGTCGGCCCCGGCCCAGCTCCGCTCCCACGCGCCGCGGCCGGGCTGCTCCACCTTGATCACGTCCGCGCCCATGTCGGCGAGGTACTGACAGGCCACAGGGCCCATGAGGAACTGCGAGAACGCGACGATGCGTATGCCGTCGAGGAGCTTGAGTTCGCCGCCGTCGGGCATCAGTCGATCAACTGCATGATGTGCGTGGCCACGGCGACCATCTCCCCGCGCTGGTTGGTGACCTCGATGGTGCCGACAGTGCGCTCCTTCTCGGTGACGACCGAGGTGATCTCGTAGGTGATGGTCAGCGTGTCGCCGAAGAACACCGGTTTGATGAAGCGGATACGGTCGTACCCCATCGACACCATGGGCCTCGCGAAATCCTCGAGGATCCGCGTGGACGCCGCCGACATGTAGCCCACCACGAGCGCGCCGTGGGCCACTCGATGGCCGAGCCTGGTGCCCTTGCAGTATTCCTCGTCAACGTGGTTCGGGTCGAGGTCCCCGGTGATGCCCGCAAACAGGTACACGTCGGACTCGCTGACGGTCTTGCTGACCACGGTTCGTTTGCCGATGGGCACATCGGCGATGCCAACGCGCGCTGTCTCTGCGCCGCCTGCGCCCGGCTCGCTCACCACCAGGCGCTCCCGGCGGTGATGCCGCCATCGACGAACACTGTCTGACCGGTGATGAAGCGCGCGTCCTCCGAGGCGAGGAACGCCACTACGTCGGCCACGTCCTCGGGCGTGCCGAGGCGGCGCAGTGGCGTGTTCTCCACCGTCGCGGTGGCGCGCTCCGGGAACTGGTCGATGTAGGCCTGGGTGAGCGGGGTGCGGATGATGCCCGGCCCCACTGCGTTGACGGTGACCCCGTGCGGTCCCCACTCGATAGCCAGGGAGCGGACCAGGCCGCTGAGACCAGCCTTGGTGGCTGTGTACGCCGCCCTCACGTCCATGCCGTGGATGGCCACCGCCGAGCTGGTCACCACCACGCGGCTGTGCTCGCGCTCGAACAGAGCTGGACCGAACACCTGGCAGGTCACGAAGACGCCATAGAGGTTGGTGTCGATCATGTCGCGCAGATGCGCGTCGTCGAGGTCGACGGCCTTGCCGCGGATGTTGATACCGGCGTTCGGCACGAGGATGTCGAGCTCGCCCACCCGGTCGCGGAGGGCTTCGAGGGCGCTGCGGTCGCGCACATCGGCGAGCTCCACCGAGAGTCCCTCGTCATCCGCGAAGGCCGCCCGCACCGCGGTCACCTGGTCCTCGGCGTTGCTCACGGCAATGACGGCGGCGCCGCGCGCACGGAGCGCGCGGGTGATGGCCAGACCGATGCCCCTGGTGCCGCCGGTGACCAGCGCTTTGCGCCCCTCGAGCCCCAGGCTCATGTGGCGGGTGCCGAGCGGGGCTCGACCTTCTTGAATGGCTCGAGAATGTGCTTTGCGAAGAGCTCGAGCTGGTCGAGGTCGGCGGTCATGGTGTGCAGGAAGATGTGCTCCACGCCCGCATCGACGCGCGCCTGGATGCGCTGCTGCACCTCATCGATGGTACCCGTGAGGTACACCGTCTCGATGTAGTCCCAGGGACGCTCGTCGGACACAACACCGAGGAGGTAGCGCTTCTGCTCCTCGATGACCGCGTCTCGGTCGGTCTTCTCGGTCAGCCAGCAGAAGTTTTCGTGGGTGATCGCAAAGCCCGTCTGCGCGCGGGCGCGGCCGCGACGGATGAGCTCCGCGTCGATGACCGCCAGGTCTTCAGCGATCTGCCGCGGCTCGGCGGTGGGGCGAGCGATCCAGCCATCCCAGCGGCAGATGCGGTCGAGCACCTTGGGAGCCATTGCCGCCTGGTCCGGGGACGCCTCGTGAGCGAGCTGCTGGCCCCCGGCGGCCCACACCGGAGGCACGTGGCTGAGGGGCTCGACGGTGATGTCGCGCAGGTTGTAGTGCTTGCCCTCGAAGTTGACGTGCGCACCTTTGAGGAGCTGCATCGAGGCCTCAAGGACCTCATCGGTGCGAGCTCCCCGCTGCTGGCGCGTCCCGCCGGTCGATTCGAACTCGGGGGGATACCAGCCGGTGCCGACACCGTAGATGAACCTGCCGCCGCTGAGGTGCTGCAGGGTGGCGATCTCCTTGGCGAGGACCACCGGTTGGCGGGTGGGCAGGACGAGTACCGAGGTGCCGAGCATGACCCGCTCGGTCACCGCGGCAACGTGCGCGAGGGTGATCATCGGCTCCGTCCAACTCACCCGGTAGAAGCGAGTGGCGGTGAGCAGGTGGTCGGTGATGAAGAGCGAGTCGAAGCCGAGCTCCTCAGCCCTGGTGGCGAATCGCCGGATCTGCGCCCCGTGCTCGGCACGCTGGCCGGGAAGCAGGTATGACGGAACGAAGACACCAACCTTCATCGCGCCATCTCCACCTGCGTCTGGGCTTCGTCGAGTTCCCCGGCGAACGACATCGCCGTGCGGATCCGCTCACGCTCCGCGTCGGAGATGGGCAGGAGCGGCTCACGCACGGTCTCGCGGTCGAGCAGCCCCTGCATGACCAGCGCTGCCTTGGTACGAGCGCGGTAGTTGCGCACCGGCGCGGAGAAGACCTCGTTCACCAAGGGTGTGAGGCGATTCATGATGGCGCGCGCCTGCTCGTGATGTCCCGCCAGCGCATGCTCGATGAGCTCCACCTGCTGACGGGTGGCAACAGCTCCGAAGCCGATCAACGCGCCTTCGGCGCCGAGCAGGAACGACTCATAGATGAAGTTGTCATTGCCGGTGAGCACAACGCAGTCGGGCCGCGCCGCCTTCACGGCGTCGCGGGTGCGGACGAACAGTTGGGGGTCGAACGACGCCTCCTTGATGGCAGCGACGTCGGTGACAAGGCAAAGCCTCTCGAGGAGTTCCGGGAGGAAGTTGACGCCGCCGAGGGCCGGCTGCAGGACGAAGAGGATCAGCGGCAGGCCGGTGGCGTCACCGATGGCGGCGTGGTAGCGCACCGCCACCTCGGGGTCGAGCGGCGCGCCCTGGTATGCCGAGATCGGGAAGACCAGCAGACCGGAGGCGCCAGCCCGCTTGAAGTCGCGCGCGAGGTCCGCCGCCTGGGAGGTGTACTGCGCGCCGAGCCCCGCAATGACGGGAACACGGTCGCCGACCTCATCGAGGACGATCTCGAGCACGCGGAGGCGCTCGTTTGCCCACAGGTGCGGTCCTTCGCCGGTGTCGACGTTGATGGCCAGCGCCTTCGGACCGGCCGCGGCGACGTGGCGGATGTACCGGCGCAGGCCCGCCTCGTCGATCTGCGCGTCAACTGTCATGGGAAGGACCGTCGCCGGTATCAACCCCCCGAGGTCAAGCTTCATCGAATCTCCTGTTCAGGTGGGTGGCCGCGTGCCGGGAGACACACTCCCGGCACGCGTGAGTTGGTCTGGTTACTTGGTCACCGCTCCGAGGTCCGCGGCGCTGAACGTCTGAAGGATCTGCGAGGTGCCCTGAAGGTCGACCTGCACCGCGTCGAAGGGTCCGAAGACGTTGTGGTACTGGTTGTAATCCATCGGCCCGCTGGCCCCGTCGTAGTTGATCTTCGTCCCGGCCTTGAGCGCCTTGACCGCCGTCGCCCAGTCGGACACCGTCTGTCCGGGCGGGTTGGAGACCTTGGGGATGGCGTCGACCATCGCCTGCGGGTCGGTGCTGCCGGCGTACTCGATGGCCAGGGCCAGGACCATGACCGCGTCGTACGCGTAGTTGGCGTTGGCCAGGGGCTGGTGGTTGTAGAGCTTGGCGTACCAGGTGTTGAAGACAGAACCGCCACCGCCGGGCTCCGAGCCACCGATGAGCGACACCAAGTGGTCGTGCGCAACCTGGGCCCCCACAGCCGTGACCCAGTCACTGCCGGTGGTCGAGTCGGTGCCGATGAAGGGGATGGCGAAGTTGTTCGCCTCGTGGAAGTTGGAGAACAGCGTTCCCGCCGTCGCCGGGTCGGCGGAGGTGAAGATGACGTCGGGGTGCGAGTCGATGACACGCGCCACCTCGGAGCGGTACGACGACTGCCCCATGGTGACGTCGACGGTCGTGGTCACCGTGCCACCGAGGCTCTCGTAGATGTGCTGCAGCACCGGCTTCAGCGTCTGGCCGGATGCCTCGGTCGAAAACATGATCGCCGCGTGCTTGTAGCCCTTCTTGATGGCGTAGAGCGCCATCGCCACGCCTTCCTGCGAGTCGGAGGCGCTGGCCCGCCAGACCCACTTGTCGGAGAGCTTGTCGAAGTCGGTGGACCCGCCCTGGAACATGTCGGGGACGTGGTAGCGGTCGATGATCGGCTGCGTGGCGCCGATCTCAGGCGTCTGCGGGCCGATGATGCCCACCGCGTGGTCGATGTTGATGAGCTTCTGCAGCGCCGCCACCGCGTCGATGGGGTCGCTGAGCTCGTCGCCGTTGGAGATCTGGATCTTCTGTCCGAGGATGCCACCGCTGTCGTTGATCTCCTTGATGGCGACCTGGCAACCCTCGTTGAAGGCCTGCCCGAACGTCGACTCGGCGCCTGTGAAGCCCGCGAGGTCGCCGAAGACGACCGGAGCACTGAGCGTGCTGTTGGGGCCGCTGCCGGAGCTGCCGCCGCTGTTGCTCGTGGAGCCGCTCCCGCACGCAGCGAGCAGCGCCGCACTCGTGCAGAGTGCCGCCGTGACGACCGCCCTGCCGCCCTGTTGTCTGGTGCTCATGGTCCGACCTCCTTGCGCGTTTCATTCGTCGTCACTGCCGTCTCCCCTGTGTTTTGGTCACCGTTGTGAGCGGCCGGCGCACCCGCGCCGCCGCCGTGCGTGGTGGTGCTCTTCCCGATGTACAGCGCGCCGATCTCGGGGTTGTCCAGGATCTCCCGCCCCGGCCCGTCGAGCCGGTTCTCGCCGTTGACGAGGACGTAGCCCCAGTCCGCTTCGGCCAGCGCACGCCGCGTGTTCTGCTCGACGAGCACGATGGCGACGCCGGTCTGCCGGATGGCGCGGATGTGGTCCCAGACCACCTGCTCGTAGCGCGGCGACAATCCTGCCGTGGGCTCGTCGACGAGCAGCACGCTCGGGTCGGCCATCAGCGCACGCGCGAGCGCAAGCATGTTTCGCTGTCCTCCGCTCAGCGTCCGCGCCGGGCGCCGGAGCGCGGCGCGCAGGTCCGGGAAGAGCTCGCACATCGACTCCGCCCTGTCGCGGACGCTGTGGCGTCGCACGATGCCCCCCATCTCGAGGTTCTCCATGACGGTGAGCGAGGGGAAGACGTTGGCCACCTGCGGCACGTATGCCAGACCCATCTTCACGAGGCGGTCGGGCGCCCTTCCGGCGACGTCCTGTCCGTTGAGGAGGACGTGGCCCTCCGTGGGACGGAGCACGCCGGCGATGGCTTTGAGGAGCGTGGACTTGCCGGCTCCGTTGGGCCCCACCAGGACGGTGATCTCCGCCGTCCGGGCGCGCAGCGTCGCCTTCTTGACGACGGGCACGGGCCCGTAGCCGGCTGTCAACGACTCGACGGAGAGCGCGACGGCGGTGTCGGTGGCAGCCTCAGGCAACGGTCGCCACCCCGAGGTAGGCGTCGACCACGGCCGGGCTCTTGCGCAGCTCGTCCATGTGGCCGGTGGCAATCGCGGTGCCCAGGGCCATGACGACGGCGGTGTCGCAGACGGCCTCGACGAAGCCGAGGTTGTGCTCGATGATGAGCAGCGTGATCCCCGAGGAGCGCAGGTAGCCGACCGCGTGGTCAATGCGCTCCGCGAGCACCGGGTTGACGCCAGCGAGGGGCTCGTCGAGGAGCGCAAGCCGCGGTCGGGCCATCATGATGCGCGCGAACTCTAGGAGGCGCTTCTGGCCGCCGCTCAGTTCCCCGGCACGATGGTCGCGCAGGCCGAGCAGGCCGATCTCACCGAGGATGCTGCGCGCGGTCCGTCGATCCTCACGGTCGGAGCGCGCGATGGCCCGCGGCGTAAACAGCGATCGCCACACCGAGTCGCGGCCGCGCGACGGCGCCGCCACCAGCATGTTCTCCATGACCGTCAGGGATCCCCACTCCCGCGTCGTCTGGAAGGTGCGGATCATGCCGCGGGCGGCGATCTGGTCAGGCGAATGCCCCACCATCTCTTCATCGGCGAACCGGACGCTGCCCCTGTCCGGCTTGTGGAAGCCGGAGATGAGGTTGACCGTCGTGCTCTTGCCCGCCCCGTTGGAGCCGATGAGCCCTGTGATCGACCCCTCCTGCACGGAGAAGGAACAGTCGCGCACGGCCTCGACGCCGCCAAAGCTCTTGGTCAGGCCGGAGACCTTGAGGAGCACGGTGTCGCTCACGTGGTTGAAGCGACCGCCGGCGCCGCGGGCAGGTGCGCGTCGGTTCCGGCCTTGCTCTCGCGCTCGGCATCCTTGTCGCGCGGCTCGGGGAGGATTCCGTGGGGACGGTAGCGCAGGACCAGGATGATGATCAGGCCGCCGACAACCCCACGAAGGGCCTCGTTGGCGTCGGGGTTGCCCGGGATCGGCGGGATGTAACGGGTGACCTCGGAGACGATCCCCACGAAGATGAGGGTGCCGAGGATCGACCCCAGGTTGTTGCCGGTGCCGCCCAGGAAGATGGCCGTGTAGAGCACGAACGTCTCGCCGGGAGTCCAGCCCGCGGGGTTGAACGCGCCGACGAAGTGCGAGAGCAGCGCACCGCCGAAGCCCGCGATCAGCGCGCCGAACACGAACGCGCGCAGCTTGAACCAGAAGACGGGCCTGGCGAAGGCCTGGGCCGCGAGCTCGTCGTCGCGGATCGCCCGCATGGTGCGGCCGAACGGGCTGCCGAACATGTGGCGAACGAGGAGATAGACACCCAGCAGCGCGACCAGGCACATGCCAAGGTAAAAGTACGTGTACTGCTGTGGGGTCAGCGGCAGCAGGTCGGCGAAGGGCTGGGGGATCCCGAAGAGTCCCACCTGCCCGCCGAAGATGCCGCGGTTTTGCGCCACAACCTGGTAGATGACCAGGCCCATCGACAGAGTGACGATGGCGAAATAGTCGGAGCGCAGGCGGCGCAGGGCGATCGCGCCGACGATGGCGCCGACGACCCCGGCTGCCAGAGTGCCGGCGAGCAGGGCCACGGGGAAGGGCGTCGAGAGCCGGATGATGTACGTCTGCTGGTGCGCGTACAGCGGCGGCCCGATGTCGAAGCCCGCCGAGACATACGCGCCCACGGCGGCGAAGGTGATGTAGGTGAGGTTGAGCATCCCGGACCAGCCCCATTGGATGTTGAGCCCGAGGGCGAGGATGGCGAAGATGGCCACCAGAGTGAGCACGGAGACGATGTAGTCGATCAAATCGCCGTGCTGCCTCGGGCGTCGAAGAGGCCGCCCGGCTTGATCAACAGTACGAGCACCAGGATGCCGACCGCGATCACCTGCTTGTAGCTGGAGGCGAGGTAGGCGCCGCCGACCTCGGTGACCAGCCCGAGGATGAGCGCACCGATCATCGCCCCGTACGGGCGCCCGAGCCCGCCCGCCACCGCAGCGGCGAAGGTGACGAGCAGGAAGGTGTACCCGGTCAGCGGGCTGAACGTGCCGCCCTGGAAGGCGATGACCGCCCCGGCGACGCCGGCGATGCCCCCCGCCATCAGCCAGGTCAGAGCCACCACCCGGGGCATGTTGATGCCGGTGACGCTGGCCAGTTCCCGGCTGTCGGCAACCGCACGCTGCGACTTGCCGAAGGTCGTGTAGCGGAGGGTGACGTGGAGTGCGACCATGATCGCCACCGACACCCCCATCACGATCATGTCGGTGGCGGTGAAGAGGAAGGGCCCGACCTGGCTCACCGTCTCGGAGGGCACCACCAGGCTGTGGGTGGTGCCGCCGAAGAAGATGATGATGCCGTTCTGGATCATGAATGAGAGCGCGATCGTGATCACGAAGAGCACGGTGACCTTGGCCCCGCGCCTGTTGAAGGGTTCGATGATCGTACGGTTGATCAACCAGGCCGCGGTGGCGACCACGATGGCACCAACGAGGACGTCGATGAAGACGTTGTTGGTGACGTACTGCGCCACAAGCGCTCCGTACATCCCGAGGGTGAGGAACTCGCCGTGCGCGAAGTTGGGGATGTTGCTGACGCTGAACTGCAGTGACAGCGCGACCGCCGAGAGGGCGATGAGCGCCGAGGTCACCAGCCCGAACCCCACCGCATGCATGAAGGTGCTCATCGGCCGGTCGCTCTCCTCTGGTTCCCTTGCATCGAACGAGCACCCTGCAAACCGCTCAGGCCGGGCCCACGGGCCGCCAGCGTAGGAAAAGCTTTTCCTTTTCGGGCGGCGCCTAGGATGCATCGAGGCGCGGGCCGCTGTCAAGGGCGAGCCTATGGCGCGGCGGCGGCGGCGACGGGGGCTGCGATCAGATCCCTGATCAGCTCCACCTGGCGAGGGTCGTCGCTGGTGGGCCCGAGCACGAGGTACTCGCAGCCCGCGTCCTGCAGCGCGCGCAACCGCGCCACCTGCTGCGCGGGCGTGCCCATCAGGTAGCTGCGGCGGAGCTGCTCGAAGGGCCGATGGCTGCCCATCGTCTCCATGAAAGGCGGCTCCTGGAGGCGGAGCGCCTCGGCCTCGTCCTCTGTCGGCACCACGTGGATGAAGTTGCAGTGGCCGAAGGTGAAGCCGTCGAGCGTTCCCCGGCGGCGGCGCACCTCGGCCGAGATCTCGCTCCAGTCAGCGGTGATCATCTCGAGGTCGGCGGCGCTGCGCGACAGCCACCCGTCAGCCTGGGCGATGCGGTCGAGCACGCGAGGGGCAACCCCACCCGAATCGGGCGAGGCGACGTCCGCGACACGGCCGCCGCCGGAGACCCAGACCGGCGGCATGCTGCTGGGACGGGGCTCGATGGTGACGTTCTTGAAGCGGTAGAAGCGCCCCTCGAACGTGACGTTGTCCTCGGTGAGGAGGCGGCGGACAGCTGCAAGGAGCTCGTCGGTGCGGGCACCCCGCTCCTCGATGCGACTCCCAGTTGCGTCGTACTCCGGCCCGTACCACCCAGTGCCGACGCCGAAGATGTAGCGCCCTTCCGAGAGGTAGTCGAGCGTGCCGATCTCCTTGGCGAGGATGACCGGGTGCCGCACCGGGAGGACGAGGATGCCCGTCGCCAGCTTCACTCGCTTGGTCATCGCGGCGGCGTAGGTCAGCGCGTTGATCGGTTCCAGCCACGTCACGCCGTAGAGACCGGGCGCGGTGAGGAGGTGGTCGATGACCCAGATGTCGAAACCGGCCTCCTCGGCCGCGCTGATGCAGTCGCGAAGGCGGGCGCGATGGTCCACCGACGAATCCTTGTAGACGTACGACGGCAGCCACAGCGCGAACTTCATACGACGCCTGCCTCCTCCAGCTCTCCCGCCTGGATAAGTGCGGAGCGCACTGCCCGGCGATCCTCTGCGGAGATCGGCAGCAGTGGCTCGCGTACCGTCGCCCGCTCGAGTATGCCCTGCATCACCAGCGCCTCCTTGGACCTCGCCCGGTAGTTGCGCACCGGCGGCGCGAACAGCGCGTGCATCAGCGGAGTTAGCCGATCCATGATCCGCTTCGCCTCGGGAAGGTTGCCGGCCACTGCGGCGTCGACCATGGCGGCGAGCTGCGCTGTGGGCGCGGCGCCGAAGCCGAGCAGCGCACCGTCAGCACCGAGCACGAACGACTCGTAGATGAACGGGTCGTTGCCGGTGAGGATGGCGACGGGGCGGCGCTGACCGCGGACGGCGGCGACGACCTCCACGTACACCTTGGCGTCAAACGACGCCTCCTTGATGGCCACCACCGGAGCCAACCCGCACAGCCGCTCGAGAATGGCCGGGGAGAGCAGCACGCCGCCCAGGGAGGGGACGAGGTTGAAGAGGATCATCGGAAGGGCGACCCCCTCGCCGACGGCGGCGTGGTAGCGGATCACCACCTCAGGGTCGAGTGGCTGCCCCTGGTACGCGGAGATCGGGAAGACCACCAGTGCCGAAGCGCCCGCGTTCCTGTAGTCCTTCCCGTATGCCACGGCCTGCTGGGTGAACTGTGCCGGCAGACCGGCGATGACCGGCAGCCGGCCGCCGATCTCGTCGACGACGATCTCGATGACGCGCACCCGCTCTTCATGAGAGAGATGCGGCGCCTCGCCGGTGTCGACGTTGACGGCGACGCCGTGGATGGTCGTCTCGGCGACGTGGCGCATGTAGCGGCGCAGGGCCGGCTCGTCGATCTGCGCGTCCTCGGTCATGGGCAGGATGGTGGCGGGGAAGAGCCCGCGGAAATCGATGTTCACGACGACGGTCCTCCTGAGCGGTCGGTGCTTGCTCCCTCGAACAGATCCCGGCCGGCGACCAGCGCGCCGATCTTGGCGTCGGCGATCGATCGTGCGAGCATCCAGAACCCGCAGTCGGGATGGACGTAGGCGATGCGCGACGCGTCTCCGAGGAGGGTCGCTGCAACCTCGATGCGCCGGGCCACGTCTGCCGGCGACTCGACCACCGTGGTCTTGACGTCGATGACGCCGATGCCGAGTCGCAGGCGGTCGTCGACCTCGCGCAGGCGCTCGAGGTCACCGTACCCGGGCCGGGCGAGCTCTAGGACGACGTGGTCGGCATGCAAGCGCTCGAAGAAGCCCAGCAGCTGCGACCAGGTTCCCGGCTGCACTCTCTGGCCGCCGTAGTTGCCGAAGCAGAGGTGCACGGCAGCGGTGCCGCACACGGCGTCGAGGATGCGGTTGACGGCCTCGGCCGCGAACTCGGCATCCTCCGGACGGCCCGGGAGGTTCGCCTCGTCGACCTGTACGACGGGCGCGTCGATGGCGCGCACCTGCTCGGCGAGCACGTCGGCCAGCGCGAGGGTGAGGGCACGCAGGTCACCGTAGTGGGTGTCGAGCAGCATCCGCGCCAGCATGTAGGGCGATGTGAGGGTGAACTTCAGTGGGCGCGCTGTCAGCGCCGCCACTGTGCTGTATGCACCGGGAAGGTCGAGCGTCCCGACGCCAAGGGGCCCGTCCACGACGCCCGACGGCCGGCGGCGGAAGCCGAGGTGCGACTGCGAACGGAACAGCTCGATGTCCGCGCGGGTAATGGCCGTGCGCACGCCCTCCATGGGCTGCACGAAGTACTCGATCATCCCGTTGGTCTCGGGATGGTCGGGGTTGAACCTGTAGATCTCGCCGTCCACCAGCAGGTCGATGCCGGCCATCTCCTGGGTGTGCAGCACCACCGTGGCAGCGTCGCGCATCGCCTGCTCCCCGGGGCGGCCCAGCAGCCATTGGGGTGCCGGGTAGCTGCCGACCAGGGTCGTCTGGATGTGACTCACCGCTCCTCCACGAATTGAATGAGGATGCCGCCTTCACGCCGCGGGTCGGCGAAGCCTACGAGCGTCCCCCGCGCTCCGGGACGAGGCGCCGTGTCGATCGGAAGCAGACCGCGGGCGGGGCAGTCGAGGAGCGCGTTGGCCGCGTCTTCGACGCGCAGCGCCAGGTGGTGCACCCCCTCGCCGTGTTTCCTTAGGTGCCGCGCGATGTCACCCTCGGGGCTGAGTGGCTCGAGCAGCTCGACCATTGCCGTCCCCGCGCCGAAGAAGGCGACACGCAGGCCCGTGAACTCCTCGTCGCTGCGAAACGCGAGGCCAAGGTCGCCTTCAAAGTGCCGCCGAGCTGCATCGATGGACCGCACCACCCAACCGATGTGGTGAACGGTACGCTGCCCAGCTGGGCCATTCACGGGGGGTGTCTCGGCTCGGGTTGACATCATGTGGCGCTCGGCGGCACAGTATGCCCGATGCGGATGGAAAGCGTTTGCCTTCTCCGCCGCCAGTGGCCTGGGAGGGGCCAGTGAACATGGCCGAACATCCATCCTTCTGTGGCCTGCGTGCCACCTCGGTTGACGTCGCCGAGCGGACCCCGACGTTCGCGGTTCTCCCCGTTGGCGCGCACGAGCAACATGGTGCGCATCTGCCCCTGAGTACCGACACCATCGTGGCCTCGTGGGCGGGGGAGCAGGTGGCGCGTCGCCTTGGCGGACTGCTGCTGCCAACGATCCCGTACGGGACGTCCTTCACTCACCGCACCTTTGCGGGGACGCTGACGCTGGAGTGGTCGACGCTGGCGGCACTTGTGGGCGACCTGGTCGCCAACTGCTACGACCACGGGGTGATGACCGTCTTCGTCATGAGCGGGCACGGCGGCAACTTCATCCTCAACCCCTGCATTCGGTCTATCAACGCGCGCCGCCGCGAAGGCCAGACGGTGCTGGTCCCGGAATCCGTGTTCTTCGGCGAGTCGATGACCGCCGACGACTTCCACGCGGGGCGGTGGGAGACGTCGCTCGGCCTGTCGCTCGCCGGCGACGACGTCCGCATGGACCGGGCCATCGACTTTGTGCCGTCGGGGGTCAACCGTGCGGAGCTGACCAACCGGCCGATCTCCCAGTTCACGCCAACCGGCGTGTGGGGCCGTGCCACCGAGGCGACGGCCGAGGAGGGCGGGCGGCTCCTCGAGGAGATGCACGAACGGCTCTGCGCCTACGTGTCGGGCTGGTTGGACCAGCTCGCTTCCGAGCGCCCCCAAGAATGACGGGACGGATCACGAGGACTGCGGTATGGGATTGCTGACCGGACGGGTCGCGGTTGTGACGGGCGGCAACCAGGGCATCGGGCTGGCGATCGCGCGGGCGATGGCGGCCGATGGCGCCGCCGTAGCGATCTGCGCGCGGACCGAGAGCTCCCTGGACGAGGCCGCCGCGGGGATCCGCGCGGCGGGTGGTGAGTGCGTGCCGGTGGTCTGCGACGTCGCCGACCCGGAGTCGGCGGACGCGATGGCGAAAACGGTCGTCACCACCCTTGGTGTGCCGAACGTGGTCGTGGCCAACGCGGGGATCGCGGGCGCGATCCGGCCAATGCACGAGCTCACCTACGACGAGTGGCGTGAGTGCCTGGCCATCGACCTCGACGGTGTGTACCTCACCTTCCGCCGGCTCATCCCGGGCATGATCGAACGGGGCAGCGGCAGCCTCATCGCGCTCTCGTCGATGACCGGGAAGCGCCCTCTGCCGGACAGGACGCCCTACGGCGCGGCCAAGATGGGGGTGATTGGGCTGGTGCGCAGCCTGGCCCTGGAGCTGGGCCCGCACGGGATCACCGTGAACAGCGTCTGTCCTGGCGCGGTTGCCGGCGCTCGGCTCGACCGAGTGGTGGCGCAGCAGGCGGAGGCGTTGGGCATCAGCGTCGAGGAATCCTTGCGACGCTTCAGCGACCCCGCCGCGCTCAAGCGCCCGACGTCCCCCGATGAGGTGGCCGCCGCATGCGTCTTCCTGGCTTCAGATGGCGGTTCGGGCGTCACCGGCGAGGACATGAATGTCTCCGCCGGGCTCGTTATGTATTAGCGTCGGCTGATGGCAGAGGCAAAGCGGACCGCAACCCCGGGTACGCCACGTCCCTCGGGTGCTTCGGCGATGCCCCGGCCGCCGCTCCTGTCGGATGTCGCTGCGGCCGCGCACGTCTCCATCACCACGGCCTCGCGCGCGCTCGACCCCAATAGTGACCACCCCGTCAAACCGCGTACCCGCGAGCGCGTGCAGGCCGCGGCGGCGCGACTCGCCTACCACCCCAACCCGATGGCGCGCGCCCTGCGGGCTCGGCGCTCACCGACGATCGCGGTGGTCGTTCACGACGTCAGCGATCCGTACTTCGCCGAGATCGTGCGCGGCGCCACCCACGAAGCCTCAACGCACGGCTTCCTCACCATTGTGTGCAACAGCGACCGCGATCCCGCCACCGAGCTTCGCTACGTGCAGATGCTCTGCCTCAATCGCGTCGGCGGCGTGCTCTTCGCCGGCGGGGGGCTCGAGGAGCCGGCCTACCGGCGCGAGCTGCGCGGGTACACGCAGAGCATCGGCGAGTACGGGGGCGCCATCGTTGCACTCGCCCCTCGCGCCGAGTCATGGGCTGCGGAGATCCCCGACAACCGGGGCGGGGCGCGCATGGTCACCGAGCACCTGCTCTCGCTTGGTCACCGCTCCATCGCGATGATCGGCGGCCCGCCGTTCGTCCGCACCAGCCGTGAGCGCGAGCTGGGCTATCTCGCGGCCATGGAGGCGGCGGGCGCCGCGCCGTGGGTCACCACCGCCGACTTCAGCCGCTCGGGCGGGGCGGACGCGATGTCCCGGGTGCTGGCCCGTCGCGAGCGCCGCATCACCGCCGTCTTCGTGGCCACGGACAGCATGGCGCTGGGCGCGCTCAGCGAGCTGCGGCGGCGCGGTGTGCATGTTCCCGACGACCTCTCGGTGGCTGGTTTCGACGACATCCCGGGGCTGGACTTCGTCGATCCCAGCCTGACGACGGTGCGCGTCCCCATGGCGGAGATCGGCGCCGCCGGGGTGAGCCGGCTGTTCGGCCTGTTCGATGGCAAGCCGGGACGGCCGCGGATCAGGGTGCACCCCGTCGACCTCGTGGTCCGCGACAGCACCTCGGCACCGCGTCCGACGCGCGCCGTCCGCTTGCGCCTGACGTCCTCACCCGCCAGCGCACTCACCACCACGCGTCACCGGCGCTGATGCCGCCGTCCACGAAGAGCGTCTGCCCGGTGATGAAGCCGGCCGCATCCGAGGCGAGGAAGGCGACGACGCCGGCGACATCCTCGGGCTCGCCCAGCCGGCGCAGAGGGGTCGCGCCGACTGCCGCGGCGGCGCGTTCCGGGTAGGCGTCGACGTAGGGCTGCAGCAGTGGCGTGCGAATGATCCCCGGGCCCACCGCGTTGACACAGACCCCGAGCGGACCCCACTCGATGGCGAGGCTGCGCACCATCCCGGTGAGCGCCGCCTTGGTGGCGGAATACAGTGCCCGGCGGCGCATGCCGTGGATCGCGGTGACCGAGCTGGTGAGCACCACCCGTCCCCCGGGCCGGCGCGCCACCACCGGGACGAAGACCTGGAGAGTGATGAAGCTCCCATAGACGTTCGTATCGAGCATCAGGCGCACGTCCTCGTCCGGGGTTTCGAGCGCCTCACTGCGGCGGGCGAGCCCGGCGTTGGCGACGACGATGTTCAGCTCCACCGCGTCACGGTCGAGCTGGTCGCGCACCGCCTCGAGCTGGTCTCGCCGGCCGATGTCGGCCTGGAACAGCAGCGGCGGCGGACAACCGGGTCCGAGGAGGTCGTCGGCGGCCTGTGGCGGCGGCTCTCGCGCCACGATGACGATCCGGGCGCCGTCGCGCGCCAGGCGGCGGGCCACGGCGAGGCCGATGCCAGAGGTGCCGCCGGTGACGAGCGCGGTGCGTCCCGCCAGCGCGCGCTCGCTCACCGCGCTGGCTCGGCTGCGCGCCAGGCGTGCCAGGCGGTGACCGCGATCGCGATAACCGGGTCGAGCTCGGCGGGATCGGTGTACTGCGGGTAGCGCTCCAGCAGGCGCGTCCGAGCCAGCGTCAGCTCCTCGCCGGCAGCGAGGCCGGCGCGGCCGTCGAGGCGAACCCACCAGAGGTGTGCCCAGTCCT
This sequence comes from Candidatus Dormiibacterota bacterium, assembly GCA_003153125.1. Lineage (GTDB taxonomy): Bacteria > Chloroflexota > Dormibacteria > Aeolococcales > Aeolococcaceae > Aeolococcus. The sequence continues at coordinate 19,367 of PLWW01000093.1, forward strand.
CGCTCCATTCATGCGCCAGCAGGCCGACCCTCGGGTCTCGGCGGATGTCGCTCAGCCGCGCCAGCGAACGGGTTCGCTTGGGCTTGCCGTCCACCGGGATGTAGACCGTGGAGCCATGCACCGCGTGGACGCAGGGGACGAGCCGCGGTGAGCCGTCCGAGCGCAGCGTGGCGAGGATGGCCACCCGGGCACGGTCGAGAAGTGCCCACGCCTGCTCACGCTCCATGGTGGCCGTCGTCCAGCCCTAGAGAAACAGGTCGGTGGCCCGGCCACGGATGAGGGGGCGGGCCGTGCCGTCGCCACTCACCCCGAGCCCGCGAAACAGCGCGGCCGGCACGCGTCCGAACTTGCCGATCACCAGGTCGGCGGCGCTGGCAATCTCGTCGGCGATGGCGACGATGGTGGACGAGAGCTCGTAATTGTTGGGATCCACGAGCCCGGTGAGATCCCGCAGCGGCGCCAGGCCGCTGGAGCCGATGGCGGTGCCGATGATGCCCTCGCGGAGAGGCCGACCCATGGTGTCGGCGATGATGACCGCCAGCCGGGTCCCCGTGGCGGTCTCCAGGTCGTACCGCAGCCGTGCCGCCGAGGCGTCGGGGTCGCGGGGCAGCAGCACCACGCTGTCGGGGCGCGGTGCGTTAGACCGGTCGACCCCGGCGCTGGCGCAGACGAAGCCGTGGTGGGTCTCGGTGATGAGCAGAGGACCGCGCTGCCGGACAACCCGAACGCTCTCGCGGAGGATGACCTCGACAACGCGCGGGTCGCTGTGTGCGCCGGCCAGCTCGAGGGCGCGGGCACCGGGCTCGATGGTGGCGAGGTCGACGACCTGGCCCTCGGCCTTGCTCACCGCCTTCTGGGTGACCACCAGGACGTCGCCATCGCGCAGTTCAGGGGCAGCTGTGCGGATCAGGCCGGCGAGGTCGTCGCCGGCCTCGATCTCGGCATCGAAATGCACCGGCAGGATCTCGACGGCGACAGGCGCCACGTCAACCGGCTGAGTGGGCTGCACCGAGCCCACTGTAGCGGTCGTCGGGACGGTCGCGACGCCTATGGCAATCGTTCCCCTTCGGGGGCCGTGGCGCGGTCGACGTGTGCCATCATGACCGCGGGCAACCCTGTTGGCTGGTGCGGAGGAAGAGCCATGGCGCTGGAGATCGGTCAGGCGGATCAGACGACGCGGGTGGCCCCCGTGCGCATCGGTCATTGGATCGGAGGCGCCCCTGATTCCGCGCCCGTGGAGCGGCACGGCGACGTCTACAACCCCGCCACCGGCGTCGTGACCGGTCATGTGGACCTGGCGACCGCCTCCGACGTCGATCGGGTCGTGCGAGTCGCCGCCGAGGCCTTCCGCGGTTGGGCGGAGACGTCGCTGGTGCGACGCGCGCGGATCCTATTCGCGTTTCGCGACCTCGTCGACCGGCACCTCGGCGACATCGCGGCGCTCATCACCGCCGAGCACGGCAAGGTGCTGGCGGATGCGCGGGGCGAGGTGGCCCGTGGGCTTGAGGTCGTCGACTTCGCGTGTGGCATCCCGCACCTCCTCAAGGGCGGCTTCTCGGAGAACGTGTCCACCGCGGTCGACGCGTACTCCATCCAGCAGCCGTTGGGCGTCGTCGCCGGCATCACCCCCTTCAACTTCCCGGCGATGGTGCCGATGTGGATGTTCCCGGTGGCGATCGCCTGTGGCAATACGTTCATCCTCAAGCCGTCCGAGAAGGATCCGTCCGCGTCGCGACTCCTCGCTGAGCTCTGGGCAGAGGCGGGGCTGCCGAGCGGGGTGTTCAACGTGGTCCAGGGCGACAAGGTAGCCGTCGACGCCATCCTGCAGCACCCCGGGATCGCCGCGGTCAGCTTCGTGGGGTCGACGCCGGTGGCGCGCTACGTCTACGAGCAGGGCACCCAGCACGGCAAGCGCGTGCAGGCGCTCGGCGGCGCCAAGAACCACGCCGTGGTGCTTCCCGACGCCGACCTCGACGCGGCCGCCGATGCACTGGTGGGTGCGGCCTTCGGGTCTGCCGGTGAGCGCTGCATGGCGATCTCTGCGGTGGTGGCGGTGGGCGCCGCGGGTGACGCCCTGGTGGAGCGCATCGCCGAGCGTGCCCGGGAGCTGGTCGTTGGTCCGGGCACCGAGGACGCATCGGAGATGGGCCCGCTGGTGACGCGCGCCCACCGCGATCGGGTGGCGTCCTACGTCGACGCCGGGGTCAGTAGCGGCGCCAAGCTGGTCCTCGATGGTCGCGCCACCGCGCTACCGGCGACCGACGGTTTCTGGCTCGGCCCCACCCTCTTCGACCGCGTGGGCCCGGAGATGTCCATCTACCGCGACGAGATCTTCGGACCCGTGCTCTCGGTCCTCCGCGCCGACACGTTCGAGGAGGCGCTCGACCTGGTCAACCACAATCCCTACGGCAACGGCACCGCCATCTTCACCACCGATGGCCGCGCCGCGAGGCGTTTCCAGCATGAGGTGACCGTCGGCATGGTCGGCATCAACATCCCCATCCCCGTGCCCATGGCCTTCTACTCGTTCGGAGGCTGGAAGGACTCACTGTTCGGTGACAGCCACGTTCACGGCGTGCACGGTATCCACTTCTACACGCGCACCAAGGCGGTGACCAGCAGCTGGCCGGCGCCAGGGCCGGGCGGCCGCGACTACGGCTTCCCCGTCAATAAGTAGGGATCGCGGCGCGCACTCCGGGCAGGATCTCCTCGGCGTAGGTGCGCAGGAAGCGCTCCTGGTCCATGCCCGGCGCATGGAACACAAGGTGGCGAAAGCCCAGGTCGAGGTAGCGCTGGATGGCCGCGACGTGTTCGCCGGCGTCTGAGGAGACGATCCACCGGCTCGCCGAACGCTCCGCGCTCAGTGCATCGGCGCGACGCTCCATCTCGAGCGGGTCGTCGACGCCGGTCTTCTCCTCGGGTGAGAGCGCCAGGGCCGCCCAGTGACGCGTGTCCTCCATCGCACGTGACCGATCGTTGTCGAACGACACCTTCATCTCGATCATCATGTCGAGAGCGCTCGCTGAGCGGCCGGCGCGCTCCGCTCCCTCGGCGACGGCGGGCAGCAGGGTCTCCGTGTAGAGCTCCGGCGCTTTGCCGCTGGTGCAAATGAACCCGTCAGCGACACGACCCGCGAGGCGCGCTGCGGCGGGTCCCGAGGCTGCAATGTAGAGCGGGACCGGCTGCGCCGGCCGGTCGTAGATGGTGGCGTTGTTGGTGCTGTAGTAGGTTCCGGCAAAGGTGACGCGCTCCTCGTGCCAGAGCCGCTGGATCAGTTCGACCGCCTCCTTGAGCCGCGCGAATCGCTCTTTCTGGTCCGGCCATGCGATGCCCAGGGGTACTTCGTTCATCGACTCGCCGGTGCCCACGCCGAGCAGGACGCGGTCCGGGAAGAGGCAGCCGAGCGTGGCGAACGCCTGGGCGACGACGGCAGGGTGGTAGCGCAGCCGGTGACGGCAAAGGATTGCCGCAAATGATAGCCGCGCGACGCCACCGGCCACGCACCTCTGCCATCATGCCGCGCTGATGAGTGTCGCAGCGTCCGCCGGGCAACAAGGGGAGGGCGACATCAGCCCGGTTGCGGCGGATGGGGGGCAGAGGATCTCCCCGGTGCTCGCCGTGGTCGTCCTTCTCCTCCTTGCGTTGAATCTGCGCGTGGGGATCTCTTCCATCGGGCCGGTGCTGCCGCAGATCCTTCACGACCTGGGTGCGAGCGTTGTGTTCGGGTCGTTGCTGACGACCGCACCGGTGATCATGATGGGGGTGGCGTCACCCGTCAGCGGTCGCATCGCCGAGCGGATCGGCGTCGAGTGGACAGTGGTCGGCGCACTGGCGGTTATCAGTGCCGCGACGCTGATGAGGCTGTGGGCGGTGAACCCGCTGGTCCTGCTGATCAGCGCGCTCGCCCTCGGCACCGGGATCGCCGCTGGTAACACGATGTTGCCGGCGATCGTCCGCCGCTACTTTCCTGCGCGCCTGGCCCTGATGACGGGGCTCTACACCGTTGGTATCAACGTTGGTGCAGCCGGTGCGGCGCTGATCACTCCCCGGCTTGCTCAGGGCACCGGTCCGACATGGCGAGGAGCCCTGGCCGTGTGGGCTGCAGCTGGCGTTGTTGCCGGGCTGGCCTGGCTGCTAATCGTCGGAAGGCTCGCACACAGGCGACGACGGGTTCCGGTGAGTATGTCCCGAAAGAGCGCATCCGCATGGCTGGTCGCGCTCTTCTTCGGCCTGCAGTCCATGGTGTATTACGGGGTGCTCGCCTGGCTGGCTCCCCTCTACGAGGAGCGAGGCTGGTCGAAGCCGCAGGCGGGTCTACTGCTCGGGCTGTTCACAGTGTCCCAGATCGTCGGTTCGATGACGGCCTCGGTTGCGGTTCAGCGAACTGGGAGGTTGGTCGCGGGCATGCGCATCACCACGCTGGCAACCGCTTTCGGTGTGTTCCTGGTCGCACTCACGCCGATGTCTGCTCCCTGGCTGTGGGCGACAGTCCTCGGGGTCGGCGCCGGCGGGATCTTCACCCTGGCCCTGACGGTGCCACTGGCCGTGACCTCCACTGTCGACGAGGCTCGGCGGCTGACCGCGACGACGCTGTGTTACGGCTACCTTCTCGCCGCCATCGGCCCGTTCGTTGTCAGTGTCCTGCGCAGCCTCTCGGGCAGCTTCACGTCGGCTTTCGCTTTCCTCGCGGTGGTCTCTTTCGTCGGGCTCGGCATTGCACGGACCGTGGTGACGCGCCAGAGCCCGACGGCCGAAGGGCCTGCTGCGCGCGTCTGACAGCTTCGCACCGCGTCCAATCGACGGACACGCATCCGCGACGCTTGACAAGTCATCCCGCTGCGAAATATGCTGCCGCCCCACGAAGCGTGGCAACCGGTTTCCTTACAGCGAGCAATTCGACTGCCGCGAGCAGATTCGACGCGTCAGAGCGTGGTGGGAGGCGGCCAGTGCACAGCTTGTCCAGTCAAAGAGGCCGTAACCTCGTGCTCGTCGCGCTGTTCTCGTCGGCGCTGCTCGCCGGGTGCGGCTCCTCGGCTGGAGGTGGGTCGTCGTCAACCCTGAGCATCGATGCATTCACGCCATTGTCCGGACCTGAGGCGGTCTTCGGGCCCGAGAGCACATCTGGCTGCCTGACGGGAATCGAGGTGATCAACGCCGCCGGCGGTGTGCTCGGTCACCAGTTCCAGTGCGTGGCCACCGACAGTCGTGGGGACGCTGCCGACGCTGTGCCTGCGGCGCAGCAGATGCTCGCCACAGTGCCGAACCTGGTCGGCGTCGTAGGTCCCAGCACGAACGAGGCGCCGAGCACGGTCCCGATCTTCGAGAAGGCGCACATCCCGATGATTGCCCAGACTGGTGATCCGCAATATGACCACGCCAATCTCAAGTATTTCTACCGCTCCACGCCGGCCGACGACATCAACGGTCTCGCCATGGACGTCTGGGCCTACAAGCAGAAGGGCTTCCGGAGAGCGGCAGCAGTGTTCGGCAACGACGTCGCCGGCCAGGGAGTCGTGCCGAACCTGGTCCGTGGCTTCCAGCAGCTTGGCGGCACCGTGGTGTCGAACCAGAAGCTGGCGCTCGATCAGAATTCCTACCGGACGGAGGTCGCGCAGCTCAAGGCCGCGCAACCGGACGTCATCTTCACCGAACTGGATCCGCAGACAGCGGCGACCTTCTTTGGTGAGCTGAAGGAGATCAACGGGCTGGTCCCCGTCGTGGGCGACGGCGGCACCATCGGCTACCCTGCGTGGGTCACGGCGGTCCAGGGTGCGATCGGCGCCGATGACATGAGCAAATTCTACTCTGGCGTCCAGATCCTGAACCCCGACAGCGGGCCGGGGTACGACGCGTTTGCGAAGGCGGTGGTGAAGATCAAGATCAAGGAGCCTTCACAGTTCCTGCACGACCCGTACACCACGACCAACTACGACGGGATCGTAGCTCTCGCTCTGGCGATGACCGCCTCGAAGAGCACCGATCCCACAGTCTTCAATGACTACTTTCTCAAGATCGTCAACGGCACTACCGGTGCTACGACCGTCAACACCTACGCGGACGGGGTAGCTGCGCTCAACGCCGGGAAGACCGTTCATTTCGTGGGCTCCGCTGGGTCCATCCACTTCGACCAGTACCACAATGCTGCGTTGCCGTTTGAGGTGGACACGGTCAAGTCGGACCAGTCGCTGGTGCGCCAGGGCATCGTTCCCAGCGCTGATGTGACCGCTCTCGAGCAGTGAGGTGAGTGGGCGGACGGCGTCCGCCGCCTGCGCCGTCCGCGATCGATAGTGTCGGTCCTCATCTCGTCGATCGGTTTCGGCCTCATCTCCGCGGCCATCCTGGCGATCGCCTCGGTTGGCTTCACCATGCAGTTTGGCATCACCAGCATCCTCAACTTGGCGTACGCGGACGTGATGACAGCGGCGGCCTTCGTCGCCTACTCGCTCAACAAGGCGGGCCTTGACATCTGGGTGTGCGCCGGAGCCGGCGCCCTCTTCGGGGCCGTGTTCTCCATGCTCCTCAATCGATTTGTCTACGCCCAGTTCGCCCGGCGCGGCACCTCGGCCGTGGGGCTTGTGATCGTGAGCATCGGTATCGGCTTGATCATCCAGTACGTGGTGGTGATCATCTGGAGCCCGAACTTCGTCAGTTATCGCCTGTCTCAGGGCTCGACCGTCCAGCTCGGCTCTCTCGTGTTCACCACGCTGCAGCTCACGGTGATCGGCATTTCAGTGGTCACCATGATCGCGGTCCACCTCGTGCTGGCTTACACCAAGTTGGGGCGGGCGATGCGCGCCACTGCCGTCAACGCGTCGTTGGCGCGTGATTGCGGGATTGCCACGAATCGTATCGTCGACCTCGCGTGGCTGATCAGCGGCGCGATGTGCGGGCTCGCCGGCGTCATCTTCGCGATGAGCATCATCTCGTTCACACCGTCGAGCGAGCAGGGCTTCCTGGTCGTTGTGATCGCCGCAGCGGTGGTTGGCGGAATCGGCAAGCCATACGGGGCGATGCTCGGGGCGCTCGTCCTGGGGCTGGCCACAGAGCTCGCCGCCCTGGTGATCAACCCGGCGTACAAGGATGTCGTCGCCTTCCTCCTGCTGGCCATCGTCCTGCTGATCCGCCCACGAGGCATCCTCTCCGGCCTCGCCACCAGGGAGGAGGTGGTGGCGTGAATTCCTGGCAGTACTACGCCTCGACACTGCTGGTGTTCTGGGGGGTGAACACGATCGCGGTCTGGGCTCTGAACCTCCAGTTCGGAGTTGCCGGGATCGTCAACTTCGCGTTCATCGTCTTCCAGTCCGTCGGTGCGTACACGGCGGCGGTCCTGACCCTTGGACCGGCCTCGTCGAGCGGCTACGAGCACTACGTCGGTGGCATGAACCTGCCATTTCCACTGCCGATCATCGCCGGTGCGCTGGCCGCCGCCTTGGTGTCGATCCCGGTGGGGCTGCTGGGTCTGCGCCGGCTTCGCAGCGACTACCAGGCCATGATCATGCTGATCGTGTCGCTGATCGCGACTGACCTCGCGTCCAGCCAGGCGGACCTCGTCAACGGAGCCGCCGGGCTATTCAACATTCCTCAGCCGCTCAGCGACCAGCTCAACCTGTCGCAGCTGGATTATCAGTGGTTCTACGTCGTCCTAGTGGCTATCGTGGCCGCCGGGGTGTATCTGCTGGTCCGGTGGATCACGTCGTCTCCACATGGGCGGGTGCTGCGAGCAATCCGCGACAACCCGGAGACGGCCACTGCCATCGGCAAGAATGTGACGGCCAACCGCATGGTCGTCTTCGTCCTCGGCGGTGCCATCGCCGGTCTCAGCGGTGCCCTGCTGGCAAGCTATATCAGTGCCTGGGCGCCCGGCTCGTGGCTGTACCCCGAGACGTTCGTCTACCTCGCCGCCGTGATCGTTGGCGGGAGGGGCAACAACCTGGGCGTTCTGATCGGCGCCCTGGTGGTGCCCGGGTTCGGCGAGGTCACTCGATTCTTTCCGCAACTGGTCGATCCCCAGACCGCGGCCGCGATGGAATGGATTGGCATCGGCGTCTTTATGGTGGTCTTCCTCTGGTTCTGGCCTCGGGGGATCGTCCCCGAGCGGCGGCACCGTTTCGCGAAGCCGACGCAGCCGGACGTTGGTCAGCCCGCAAGCACAGCAGCGAGGGTCTAGCACGTGTCCAAAACCACCCAGCGACTTGAGGTGCAGGCTGGGCGACCGCTGGCCGCGCAGCCTGGCGTCGGCCACAACCGTTGGCACCCCGACATCGAGCCACGGACCCGCGTCCCGGCCGGCACGTCGCTGGTCATCGAAACCCTTGACGCCATGGACGGCCAGCTGACGCCCGAGTCCGATGCCGGCACGGTTGCGTCATCGAACCTCAACCGCGTGCACCCGCTGAGCGGGCCAGTCCACGTCGACGGTGCTGCGCCGGGGGACCTCCTCGTCGTCACGATCACGGCGATCGAGACACAGTCCTTCGGGTTCACCGCTCAGATACCGGGTTTTGGGTTCCTCCGCGACGTGTTCCCTGATCCCTTCTACGTCGCCTGGACCATCCACGATCACGTCGCCGAGTCGCCCACGCTTCCTGGCGTGCGCATCCCGGAGGCGGCGTTCATGGGCATCGTGGGGGTTGCTCCTTCCGCGGAGCTGCTCGCCGGCATCACCAAGCGTGAGCGCGAACTATTCGAGCGTGGTGGGGCGGTCCACCCACCCGATCCGCGTGACGCCATCCCCGGCGATCCCAGTGTGGCTGCCGCGGGCCTGCGGACGACCCCGCCGCGCGAGATCGGTGGCAACCTCGACGTCAGGCACGTGGGCGCCGGCTGCACGCTGTTCCTGCCCGTCTTTGTCGATGGGGCGCGTTTCTCCTGCGGCGACATGCACTTTGCCCAGGGGGATGGTGAGGTGTGCGGCACCGCCATCGAGGTCGCCGGCCAGGTGCACCTCACCGTGGACCTGCGCAAGGGTGCCGCCACCGGCCGCAGGGCGAAGGGCGTCTGGTTTCAGACTGAGGAACCTGCCCGCCGCACTCCACGTGCGGTCTTTGCCACCACGGGTGGATGCGTCGACGACGAGGGTCGCAATCACTCGGAGAATGCCAGCCTGGCGGCGCGCAACGCGCTGCTGTCCATGATCGAGCACATCGTGGAAGACCGCGGCTACACAGCGCAGCAGGCCTACGCCATCTGCTCGGTGGCCGTGAACCTGCAACTGAGCCAGACCGTCGACGTCCCGAACTACACGGCGACTGCGCTCCTGCCTCTCGAGATCTTCGTATGACGGCGGGCGGTGCCACCGAGTTCGACGTGGTGGAGGCGACGGTCGGCGGGATCCATGCCGCCATGCGCGGCGGCGCGGTGACCAGCAGGGCGCTGGTGGAGGAGTATCTGGCGCGCATCGAGCAGTTCGACGCCGGTGGGCCGCAGATCAACTCGATCGTCACCGTCAACCCAGCGGCGATCGAGGACGCGGAGCGCTGCGATCGCAACTTTACGCAGTCCGGCGAGCTGGCTGGTCCGCTCCACGGCATCCCGGTCGTCGTCAAGGACCAGGTCGAGACCGCGGGCCTGGCCACCGCCTTCGGCTGCATCGCATTCAAGGACTACATCCCGGCTCGCGACGCGCCCATCGTCCGCAGGCTGAAGGCAGCCGGTGCCGTCATCCTGGCCAAGTCGTCGCTGTCGGACTTCGCCACCTCGTGGCACGGCATCTCGTCGCGTTCGGGCCTGACCAGCAACCCGTACAACCCGAGCTTCGACCCCGGTGGCTCGAGTAGCGGCTCCGGCGCGGCGGTTGCCGCGAGTTTCGCTGCGGTCGGCATCGCCGAGGACACCGGCGGTTCGGTGCGCGTGCCAGCGTCGTTCAACAACCTAGTCGGAGTGAGGCCGACGACGGGCCTGGTCAGTCGGACCGGTATCTCGCCACTGGTGTGGTGGCAGGACACCGCTGGCCCCGTCGCCAGGACCGTGCGGGACGCGGCGATTCTCCTGGACGTGCTCGTGGGCTACGACCCCGACGACCCGCTGACCGCCGCAGTCGCTGGATCCCCGGGAATCGGCGGCTATGCGGCGAACCTGAGGGTGGGTGGCCTTCAGGGCATCCGCCTGGGGGTGCTTCGGGATGTCTTCGGTGACTCGGGTAGCGCTGCGGGCAGCGACGTCAATGCGGTCGTCGATGCCGCAATCGATGAGCTGGCCGGGATCGGGGCAGAGGTGGTGGACGTGGCGGTCCCGGGGTTCGCGTCGCTGCTCGACGAGACGGCCCTCTACTTCACGTCCTCCCACTCCGACATGAATAGGTTCCTGGAAGCTCGTCCCGACGCGCCGCTCCACTCGATCGACGAGGTCTGCGCCACAGGACAGGTTCACCCGCTGAACAGCTTCCTGCCCGCGATCGCTGCCACCCCGCTGGTCACGGATGACGACCCGGCGTACCTGCGCAAGGTGGTCGCTCGCGGCAGGTTCCAGCGGGCGATGCTCGGCGCGGCCCTTGCCGGCCGCCTGGACGCCTTCGTCTTCCCAACGGTACGGATCCCCCCGCCATCACGCGCCGAGGTCCTCGACCCGTCGTCGAGCCTCAACACCACGATGTTCCCGACCAACACCGAGATGGCCGCACGGGCCGCGCTGCCCGCAGTGAGCGCTCCGGCCGGGTTCACCGCCGGCGGACTGCCGATCGGCCTGGAATTCGTCGGGCGCCCGTACGGCGAGGTGGCGCTCCTGAACATCGCCCTGGCGTTCGAGACCGCGTGCGGACATCGACGCGCTCCTGTCTTGCGTGGCCCGGACCGGTGACGCAGGTCTCGCAACCGGCCCGGCCGATCCTCGAGGTCGACGATCTGCGCCGCACTTTCGGCGGTGTCAGGGCGGTGGATGGCGCGTCGTTCGCTGTCGAGCCGGGTCGCATCACCGGGTTGATCGGACCGAACGGCGCCGGCAAATCGACAGTGCTTGCGGTGATTGCAGGGAGCCTCCGGCCGAGCTCGGGGTCGGTTCGCTTCGAGGGTGACGAGCTCACGCGGGTGCCGTCATGGCTCGTTCCTCGTCGCGGCGTGGTGCGCACGTTCCAACTGCCGAGCGAGTTCGCCCGCCTCACGGTGCTCGAGAACCTGGTCGTTGCGGCCCCTGGTCAGACAGGTGAGAGCCTGCGCGGCGCGATCTTCGCGAGGCGGAGATGGCGCTCGCAGGAGGCGGACATCGTCGCGCGCGCGCGGGCACTCCTGGCGCGCTTCGACCTTGGCGACAAGGAGGACCTGTACGCGGGAGAGCTGAGTGGAGGCCAGAAGCGCCTGCTCGAGATCATGCGCTGTCTCATGGTCGAGCCCAAGGTGCTGCTGCTCGACGAGCCTATGGCAGGGGTCAATCCCTCCCTCGCCCGTCGGATCGAGCGGTACCTGCTGGAGCTTCGTGACGAGGGTCTAACGATGCTTCTGATCGAGCACGAACTCGGGGTCGTCGAGCGGACGTGTGATCCCGTCATCGTTATGGCTCACGGCCGGGTCATCGCCCAGGGACCGATGAGTGACATCCGCGGACGTGAAGAGGTGCTGCATGCATATCTCGTCGGCTGAGCCGGCCCGAGGGCGAGAGGCCTTCCTCGTCGCGGAGCAGGTCACTGCGGGCTACGGTCCGACCCCGACCATCCGGGACGTCACCGTCCAGGTGGGACGCGGCGAGATCGTGTGTGTGCTGGGTCCGAACGGCGCTGGCAAGAGCACGCTGATGAAGGCCATCACCGGCAAGCTCCCGCACATGAGTGGACGCGTGCTGCTTGATGCGGTCGACGTCTCCGGCTACCGCAATGATCAGCTCGCTGGGCGGGGATTGGGATACGTTCCGCAGGTCAACGACGTCTTCGACACCCTCAGCGTCCTCGAGAACCTGGAGGTCGGAGGCTACCTTCTGCCTCGTGCCGAGCTGGCGAAGAACGTCGAGCGCGTGACCGAGATCTTTCCGGCCATCGCCGACATGCGCGACCGAACCGCGTCGAAGCTGAGCGGAGGGGAGCGGAAGATGGTGGCGATCGCCCGAGCTCTCATGCTGTCGCCCAGCGTCCTGTTGCTCGATGAGCCCACGGCGAACCTTGCCGTGGAGCTGGCTGGTGTCGTCCTTCGCGAGCACGTGCGGCGCCTTGCGGACGCCGGCTGTGCCGTGCTGCTGGTCGAGCAGAGAGCGCTGGAGGCACTGCGTGTCTCCGACTACGGATACATCCTGGTGGGCGGCTCCGTGGAGGTCGAGGCACCCGCTGAGCAGCTGCTCGAGCGCCAGGACATCGGCGAGATCTTCCTCGGGCGGGCCTACCCTCAGGCAATGGGACGTAGATGAGTGTGGCAACCGCCGCCCGCCCGCGCGTGACCACCATCGGCGCTCCCGTGGCGGGCGTCGCGCTCGTAGCCACCGGTGCCGCGATGTGGGGAGCTGACGGCGCGCTCCGCGCCCCGCTGGTGGCGCATTGGTCGAGCTGGACGATCGTGCTGTACGAGCACGTCACTCTCACCACCCTCCTTGCCGGAGTGCTGCTGCGACGGCGGGCCGACATCGCCCGCATCCCACGGCGTGCGTGGCTGTCGGTCGTGGGCGTCTCGTGGGGCGGGTCCGCGCTGGCGACGCTGGCTTTCATCTCCCGGGTCGGTGATGCAGCCGATGTTCGGGCGCGTGAGCAGCGCGGCGGTGCATGCGGCGCGCGCCGCCGAGCTTGGCTTGGAGCACCGAATGCTGGACCTTCCGGGCTTGGCGCTGGACGTCGATACCATCGTCGACGCCAGTGACGCCTGAGTGTATTTCGGTTCACGAAGCCACAACATCCACCATCCTCGAGACAGCGTGGGCGCCCTTCTCGGTGAGTGGAGAGTCGGTAGACGATGTCGACCGGTCGGCGGTCAGCCCTCTGCCGCCGAACCTACTTCGGACATCCCAGTACCTGACACATCCGGTCTGTAGCAGTCACCGGAGCGAGACACAGATGCTGACTCGGAGCCTAAGCACAAGCTCGACCGTTTCTGCGAGGCCATGATCGTCATACGGGCCGAGATCGCCGAGGTCGAAGCCGGACAACACGTGGCCGCGTCGAGCCCGCTCCGGCACGCTCCCCATACCGCTGAGGCCGTGGGCGCTGACGAGTGGAACCGCTCCTACACCCGCGAAAACGGCGCGTATCCTGACCCGCGCGTGCGCGAGCGCAAGTACTGGGCACCAGTGTCGCGGATGGACAACGTGCACGATGACCGTGATCTCGTGTGCACCTGCCTTCCCATGGAGGAGCTCATGTGATCAGTGTCTTCGACCTGTTCAAGATTGGGATCGGTCCTTCGAGCTCGCATACGATTGGTCCAATGACCGCCGCGCGGCTCTTTGCCTCACACGTCGCGGCGACGGGGCTCCTTGGGCAGGTCACCGGGTTGCGGGTAGAGTTCTTCGGCTCACTTGGCGCTACAGGGCGCGGCCACTCAAGTGACCGCGCGGTGTTACTTGGACTGGAGGGTCATAAGCCCGATACGGTCGACGTCGACTGGGCGGAGTCGCGGATCTCGAAGATCCAGCAGACCGGTCGAGTGAATCTGCTCGGTTCCCACCCTGTGACTCTGATACCGGCATCCGATCTTGTTTTCCACCCCCGGCGATCGTTGCCGCACCACCCGAACGGACTGCGTTTTCATGCACTAAGCGCGGATGGCTCGGACGTCGCGGTCCAAGTGTATTACTCGATCGGCGGCGGGTTCGTCGTGGACGAAGCCGGCGAACCGGTCGACGTTGTCGCTTCGTCCCGGGGTTCCTTGCCCTTCCCGTTCGCCAGCGGTCGCGAGCTTCTTCAGCACTGTGCATCGGGCGAGCGTTCGATCAGTGACGTAGCGATGGCGAACGAGGCCGTGCGCCGTCCCCAGTCGGAGGTGCGTGAAGGCCTGCTGCACATCTGGCGCGTGATGGATGAGTGTGCCAGCCGGGGATTCGAGGCCGACGGCGTGCTGCCCGGTGGCCTCAATGTCCGTCGGCGCGCTCCCGACCTCTATCGGGCTCTGGTGCGGACCACCGGTGCGGTGGACCCACTGCAGACCATGGATTGGGTAAACCTCATAGCACTGTCTGTGAACGAGGAGAATGCGGCTGGAGGCCGGGTGGTCACGGCGCCGACCAATGGAGCCGCCGGGATCATCCCTGCCGTGCTCCACTACTACACGCGCTGTGTCCCTGGAGCAGACGACGACGGCGTGATCCGGTTCCTCCTAACCGCCGGCGCTATCGGCATGTTGTTTAAGAAGAACGCCTCGATCTCGGGTGCGGAGGTGGGTTGCCAGGGCGAAGTCGGCACAGCGTGCGCCATGGCTGCCGGCGCCCTCTGTGAACTTCTTGGCGGGACGCCAGCGCAGGCAGAGAACGCAGCCGAGATTGGTATCGAGCACAACCTCGGACTGACCTGTGATCCGGTACAGGGACTGGTACAGATCCCGTGCATCGAGCGCAATGCGATGGCCTCGGTGCAGGCGATAAATGCGGCTAGGATTGCTATTCGTGGCGACGGGTCGCACATGGTCGCGCTCGACACTGCGATCCAGACGATGTTGACCACCGGCCGGGACATGAAGGCCAAGTACAAGGAGACGTCGCGCGGCGGTCTAGCTGTAAATGTCGTCGAGTGCTGAGAGCGGTCTCAGTAGTCTGCGTTTGCGTCAAGTACGTGAACCCGGTCGTCGAGAGGTTCCAGTTCCTCGGGCCGGCGACGACGGGCGAGGGTGAGGCGTAGCAGATCGGGGGCCGGGCCACTGGCCCGCTCGAGGGTCTGCGTTACCACACCGGACGCCGGGGCTCCAGAGAAATCCGCGACTCTTGGGTGCGTCCGTTTCGGCCGGCAAATGCGGGTGTTGTAGTACGTGGAGATCAACACGCCAGTCACAGCGCCGAGCCGCAGCGCCCGCGTCTCGCTCGGCGGCTCGGCCCGTGGTCCCTAGACCACTTTCTTCAGGTAGTGATTCTAGCAATTCCTAGACCCCTACTCTCGGCGATTTCCAACGCGGTCCATACAGACCGAAGCCGGGCCATTCCGTATTCAAATTACGGAGTGGAGCGGGAGACGAGGCT
>PLWW01000069.1 GCA_003153125.1 Candidatus Dormiibacterota bacterium
GCACCGCTCGGCCATTGCCGGCGATTCGTGCGACAGGCTCCATAGACGGTGGACCAACAAATGGGGTCCGGTCACACCTGCCAGCCACCCGACGGCTCCGCCCCCGCCGATACACCGGTTTAGGAATCGTTGGAGCGGACAGCATCGGTCGGGGGCTCTACCAACGATGGCTCAGTCGTCGCCCTCATGCGCCTCACGATCAGCCGGACCGCCACGCGCCGGGGTCGGGCGCGCGCCAACGAGTCCGCCGCCAAGGGTACGGGGGCTAGGAGATTGGGTCCTCCGGGCCTGGTCCAGTCGCCAATCAATGTATGGACTAGTGGCAGCAGCACCGGTCGCTGACGTATAAGGGCGAAATGCAGAATGCGCCGCCACCGAGTCCACTCGGTGAGCCCCTGGGCCAGGGCCATCCGCCGGGGGACGAAATTGTGCTGTTCAAGGCGGTGCCCGCCGCGCGTCCGCCCGTGTGGATTAGGTGGCTCATCACCTTGGGGTTGTACGAGATTTGGCGGCGTAGGACCCAGTTCATCGTCACCAACCGCCGGGTGCTTTGGAGGCGGGGCGTCATCGACCGATCGGAGCGCAGCATCCCCCTGAGCCGCCTTCAGGATGTGACCAAGCAGAAGCGGCTGTTGAGTGGCTGGATCGAGTTGTCATCGGCTGGCGGCCCAGAGGGGGTCGAGACGATGGGGCCGATGTGGAACCGATCAGTAGATCGGATGGCCGACGCGATCGACGGCCAACTCCGGTGACCGCAGCCGCCGAGCCGGACGGAGTCTGACGGCCATCGGCCCCCGAGCCGACGCCGCTGACTACCAGCCGTTCTTGTCACCGTCATTCGGCTTTCTGACGAGAAGGCGGAAGGGTCGCCAGCCGGTACTGTTGGCTTCGAGGCCCACCCTGAGCCCGCACTGTGGGCAGGTGCGGTGCTCAGCGATGGGCGTGCCATCGTCGGCGCGGAGCCAGCCGATCAGGTCGCACACACGGGATGACCCGCAGTCGCGACACACCAGGCTCGCGCCCTCCTCGACGATGAGATCCTCATCACCGACCATTAGGCTCAATTGTCCACGCCGGCCGCTGGCAGGCTTCGCACGCAACCGTTTTGCGACGCCGCCACCTGCGTCCAACGCAGCATCGCCATGGACGTGGCCGCCGCCAGGAGCAGGCCGGCCAACACATCGGCGAGGTAGTGCTGCTTGATCAGCACCGTCGATGCGACGATGAGCGCTGTCCAGATGGCCGCAGGAACACCGATGCGGCGATCGATGTGCCACCAGTGGATCGCGATGATCGTCGACAGCGACGTGTGCAGGCTGGGGAAATCGTTGTAGGGCTGGTCGGCACTGTAGACCCAACGAACCAGCGAGCTGAAGACATCGGATCCGCCAACGTGCGGCCGCGACACGAACGATTGCAGGAAGACATAGAACGCATAGCTGATGAACCACACGACGATCATGCTCAGCGCTGCGGACCGGTACACGCGCGCCCGACGCAACAGCATGAACAGCAGGCTCACCCCGATGAAGGGGATCAGCGACACGTACGGCCCAGCGAAGACGGGCACGACGGGAAGCGCGTCGTCCAATGGGGTGCGCAGGAAGATGCGGCTCGGGCCGTGGTTGAGAAGCTCGTAGATGAGGTTCGTCCCGAGCATCGCCGGAATCAGAGCGACGTCCAGTGCCGCAGAGCGCCACCCCTGGTTCAGCACGCCGCGCCGCAGGTGAGCGGTCACGCCGGCACTGTACGGCACCTGCCGGCCGCCCACTGAGCCGAGTCGAATGCGAGTGCCGCCCCTTGTGTGCCCTGCACCAACGCGCGATCCGCTGTCACACTCGACGCCGTGGGGCGAGAGGAATGGGTGAACGCGGCGCGCGGACTCCTGCCGTCTGCTCCCCTGGTCGACGGGCACAACGACCTGGCCTGGGCGGTGCGCGAGCTGGCGAGGCGAGGTGGCCCGCCCGTGGACATCTCCACCCGGCAGACGGCGACCCGCACGGACCTGCCACGGCTGCGCGAGGGCTGCGTCGGCGCTCAGTTCTGGTCGGTCTACGTCCCCTCGAGACTGGCGGGCGATTCAGCCGTGACGGCGACCTTGGAGCAGGTCGATTTCGTGCTCGCCATGATCGCCCGGCATCCAGATGACCTGGGCCTCGCGCTGACCGCCGCCGACGTCGACGCCGTGTTGGCGCGCGGCGCCATCGCCTCCTTCCTCGGCGCCGAGGGCGGCCACTCGATCGCGTGCTCCATGGGCGTGCTGCGAATGTTCTTCGCGCTCGGGGTGCGCTACCTCACGCTGACCCACAACGACAATGTGCCGTGGGCCGACTCGGCGACAGACCTGCCGACGCTCGGCGGCCTGAGCGCATTCGGACGCGAGGTGGTCCGCGAGATGAATCGTCTCGGAGTGCTCGTCGATCTCTCGCACGTCAGCCCCGCGACGATGCGCGACGCGCTCGACGTCACCGCGGCACCGGTCATCTTCAGCCACTCGTCGTGCCGCCAACTTGTCGATCACCCCCGCAACGTTCCCGACGAGGTGCTCGCGCGGCTGACCGGCAATGGCGGGGTCTGCATGGTGACATTCGTGCCGGACTTCATCTCGTCTGTGTGCAGGGAGTGGGGCACAGCCCTCACGGCTGCCATGGAGCAGCGCGGGCTGAACCCGCGCGACGTGCCCGACGAGGGCGACGCGTTCCGGGTCGAGTACGAGGCAACACATCCGCGGCCGCGGGCAACAACTGCGCAAGTCGCTGAGCACATCGAGCACGTCCGGGACGTGGCCGGCATCGAACACGTCGGTATCGGTGGCGACTTCGACGGCTGTGACGACCTGCCCGAAGGCCTGCACGACGTGGCTCAATACCCAACGCTGTTCGCCGAGCTGCTCGACCGAAACTGGTCGACGGAGGAGTGCCGCCGGCTAGCCGGTGGAAACGTCCTGCGAGTCCTGCGTGACGCCGAAGCCACCGCAAAAGGCGCCCGCGCGCAGCGTTCTGCGTCACTGGCGACGATCGACGCTCTCGACCACCCCGATCGCCCGGGCTGATGGGGCCTTCGTTTCCGACCGAGCTGCTGCCGTCGTCAGCCCGGTCTTCTGAGCTCGGCCTGGTGGTTGGTGGCGTCCCGGTCGCCGCGCTCGCTGCGGAGCACGGCACGCCCCTGATCGTCTACGACGAGGACCATCTGCGCCAGCGCTGCGCGGACGTGAGACGCGCGTTTCCGGATGGCGCGTCGTACGCCGCCAAGGCCTTCCTCTGCCGATCCGTGGCACGACTCGTTCACGAGGCCGGCCTGGGCATCGACGTTGCCAGTGGGGGAGAGCTGGCCATCGCCCTCGGCGGCGGGGTGCCCGCCAGCGCGTTGACGCTGCACGGCAACAACAAGTCCAGCGATGAACTCGGAGCAGCCCTCGACGTCGGGATCGGCCGGATCGTGATCGATTCGTGGGACGAACTCGATCGCATGTCAGGCCTCGCCGACACCCACGGCGCCAGGCAACGTGTCGCGCTGCGAGTCAATCCCAGCGTGGCCGCCGGCGCCCACCAGTCGATCATGACCGGCCATGCGACGTCGAAGTTCGGCGTTGCGATCGCGGGTGGCGAGGCGACTCAGTTGGTGGCCCGGATCCGCGCCACGCCGCGCCTCGAGTTCACGGGAATCCATGTCCACGCCGGCTCGCAGGTCACCGACCTCGGGCCGCTGGCTCAGTCCATCACCGCGGCCGCCGCGGTCGCCAGGGAATGTGACGCCGCCGACTTGATCGTTGGCGGTGGCCTGGGGGTCGCTTACACCGCGGGCCAGACGGCGCCGGGCATCGCCGCATGGGGCGCCATGGCGCATGCCGCTGCGCGAGCGAGCGGCTTCGAGGGCCGGGTTCTCGCTGAGCCGGGCAGAGCCATCGCCGCCACTGCGGCGATCACCGTTTACACCATCGGGACCATCAAGCGACTCGCGGAGCACTCGATCGTTGTCGCCATCGATGGCGGCATCAGCGACAACCCCAGGCCGGCCCTCTATGGCAGCAGCTACCAGCCCCTGCTCGCCCGCCACCCCTTCCTGCCGGAGACGGCGGAGCGCGGTCCGTACAGCATCGTCGGGAAGAACTGCGAGTCGAGCGACACGTTTGCTCGCGACGTCGGCCTTGCGGCGGAGCCGCGACGTGGGGACATTCTCTGTCTCCCGGTAACGGGCGCGTACACGTACTCGATGTCGTCCAACTACAACGGCCTCTGCCGCCCTGCCGTCGTCCTGGTCCGCGACGGGGGCGGCCGGCTGATCCTGAGACGTGAGAGCATCGATGACCTCCTCCGCGCCGACGTCATCGCCTGAGACGGCCACGGCGTGCGATTGGTCCACACTTCTCCGCGACGGAGCATCGCGAACAGAGAGGAACCCGAAGCTCATGACCGACGTGATCGCTGACCCCGACTCCGATCCGGCGAGCGTGGTGCCGAGCTTGTGAGCGCGCGCCGCCCGCGCTCTGTGCGACGGGCACGGGGGATCGGCCGAAGTCTTCTCGGGCTGGTCCTCGCGCTGATCATCGCGGCCGTGATCATCGCGATCGTCGCCAAGATCCTGATCACTCTCCTGGTCATCGTCATCGTCGTCGTCGTCATCGGCGGCGTGTGGATGGCGCTGAGGGCGTGACCCCCCGCCGGGCGGTGCGTGGCGCCAACGCGCATGCCGGCCCGACGTCCCCGGACACGGCCGACCGCCAGCGCGTCGCACTCATCGGGTACGGCCTGGCCGGCCGTGTGTTCCATGGTCCTCTCGTGCGCGCCACGCCGGGGCTGGACATCGCCGCGATCGTGACTCGCGACAGCAGCCGCCGCGAGCAGGCCGCGCTCGACTTTCCGGCCGCGACACTGCTGGAAACACCCGACGAGGTCTGGGCGCGACGCGACCACCTCGACCTCGTCGTCATCGCGACGACACCGGGCACGCACGCCCGACTGGCCCGCGAGGCGATCGACGCCGGCCTGGCGCTCGTTGTCGAGAAACCCCTCGCCGTCGACGCCGGCGAGGCGCGCGCGCTCATCGACCACGCCGAGGCTCGTGGCGTGTCCCTGGTCCCCTTCCACAATCGCCGCTGGGACTCCGACCAGCTGACCCTGCGCAGGCTGCTCCAGGAGCAGACGCTCGGCGCCGTCCACCGGTACGAGTCGCGCTTCGAAAGGTGGCGCCCCGAGCCGAACGCCAGGGCATGGCGGGAGGCGCTCACGTCGGCCGAAGGCGGTGGTGTGCTCCTCGACCTCGGCACCCATCTCGTCGACCAGGCGCTCACCCTGTTCGGTCCAGTGTCGCGGATCTACGGCGAGGTGCAGTCGCGTCGTGGTGGCGCCGACGATGATGTGTTCATCGCCCTGCACCACATGAGTGGCGTGGAATCGCACCTCTGGGCGAGCGCGCTGAGCGCCGCACCCGGCCCGCGCGTGCGCGTGCAGGGCAGCGCCGGCGCGTACATCGTGCAGGAGCTGGACGGGCAGGAGACAGCTCTCCGGGGAGGCGCCCACCCTGACGACCGAGACTTCGGACTCGAGCCGCAGGAGCATTGGGGTCGGCTGTGGCGGGGAGATCGCAGCGAGGTGCTCCCCAGTGAGCCGGGAAGGTGGCTCACCTTCTATGAGGGAGTGGCGCGAACGCTGCGCACCGGCGCACCGCCGCCCGTCGAGGCCCGCGATGCACTCCTTGCCCTGGAAATTCTCGACACCGTCCGCGGCCAGGCCCTCGAGGAGGGCTAGCACGGTCCAGCCGCTCAATCCGCTGCCCCACGGGGTTCGGGCAGACTCCGACCTGTGATTCCCCAGCCCGGGATCTTCGCCCTCGGAACGGTCGAGCACTGCTACGTGGAGTTCGACCTCGACGCCGGTCGAGACCCTGCCCACCTGGCTGCCGCGCTTGCCGCGCTGCTCGGGCCGGACACGCCACTCGTAGCCACAAATGTCGTTGTGGCACTGCGGCCGGAGCTGTGGGCGGCGGTTGCCGCCGGCTCCGCTCCGCCCGACGTCCGGTCGTTCACGCCCATCAGAGGTGGTGACGCCGCCATGCCCGCCACCCAGCACGACACATGGGTGTGGATTTCCGGTGCCAGCCGCGACACCGTCTTCGACAGCGCCCTGAGCGCCATCCGCGGCCTCGAGGGCGTCGCATCACCGGCAACAGAGGTCACCGGCTGGGCTTATCGCCGCAACCGCGACCTCACCGGCTTCATCGACGGCACAGAGAACCCCCCGGCGGTCGAGGCTCCGGCCGCCGCGCTGGTCGGCGACGGGTCCGCACAGGGGGCCAGCGTCGTGCTCGTCCAGCAGTGGGAGCATCTGCCCTCGTTCGCCGCCCTCAGCCAGACCGAACAGGAGGCGGTGATCGGGCGAACGCTCGATGAGAGCATCGAACTGGAAGGCGACGATGCCCGCGCCGACTCGCATGTGGCCCGAACCGTTGTCGAGGAGGGCGGCGAAGAACTGGCCATCTACCGCCGCAACACCGCGTGGGGCGGGCCCACCCGCCACGGCACCATGTTCGTGGGCTTCTGCGCGACGCAGCACCCGCTCCAGGTGATGCTCGAGAGGATGGCGGGCGTGCCCGACGGGGTGCGTGATGCGCTGACCCGCCACGCCGTTGCCCTGACCGGCGCCTACTACGTGGCTCCGGCTCTCGAAGCCCTGGCGCGGCTTCTGCCACCCGAGGAGTAGGCATCGTGGACTGGACCACGATCTCGTCACTCGCGACTGCAGCCGGGACGCTGGTGCTCGGTGTCGCGACGTTCGCGTCGGTGCGCTCGGCGAATCGCGCCGCGCGAGCTGCGGAGGGATCACTCCTCGCCAGTCTGCGCACGCTGTTGGTGCCGTCACGTCTCCAGGACCCCCCGAGAAGGTCTCCTACGTCGACCAGCGCTGGCTCCGCATCGAGGGCGGCCACGCGGTCACCGAGGTGACCACCGAAGCGATCTACCTGGCTCTGTCTTTGCGCAACGTCGGCACCGGCATCGGTGTCGTGCACGGCTGGGTGTTCTACCCCGAACGGCTCAGCGGCGATGTCGACTGCCCCGATCCAGGTCACTTTCAGCGGCTCACGCGCGACATCTATGTGCCGGCGGGGGACACCGGTTGCTGGATGAGCCGATGAGCTACCCCACGGACGGCGGCGTCGACGCCTGCATCGATGCATTGCCCGCGTGGCAGCGGGGGATCTGCGCTGAGGTCCGCGACCTGGTCCACGGCGCCGACCCAGAGGTCACCGAGACAATCAAGCGCGGCGTCCAACCGTACTTCGTCCTGCAGGGCAACCTCTGCGCTCTGCTGGCGGCCAGGGACCACGTCAACGTCTTTCTCTATGACGGCGCCATGGTTCCTGATCCCGAGGGAATCATCACCGCCGGCCACGACAACAAGACAGCCCGCACCGTCGCCGTGCGCGAGGGCGACGTCGTGAACGCGACCGCGCTGGTTGCGATGTTCCGTCACATCATCGCCAACAATCGCGCCGGGGGCTGGCGCAGGCTGAAGCGCGCACCGTAGCCCAGCCTCACGTCGGTCCCGAACGCGGCAGGGGAGAGGCCTCTGCGGGCGCCGGTGCGTTTCGTACGCTGTGCTGCGGAGGCGTATGGCGCCTGGTGGTCCCCCTGATCTTCAAAATCAGTGTGGCCGGGCACCCCGGCCAGGCGGGTTCGATTCCCGTCCGCCTCCGCCACCACGAGAGGGTTGAAGGAGATGCTCGCGGACCGGCGCCGTTTCGTCCCCGCCACGGACACAGTTCTCAACAGCCCCCAGTTGCGCGAACCGCTGATCCGCCTCGGCCGCCCCTTGGTGCGCTCGGTGGTGCGGGCCAGCCAGGAGCGCGTGCGCGGTGGCACCGTCGACCCCGATGCGCTGCTTGAGGATGTCCTCGGCCACCTCCCAGCCCACGCCTCGACGCTGCACGCCGTCATCAACGCCACCGGCGTGATCCTGCACACCAACCTCGGCCGCGCGCCGCTCTCGGCGGCGGCGCGCGACGCATTGGTGGCCGCCACCGGGTACGTCGACGTGGAGTTCGACCTTGCCTCCGGGACGCGCGCGGCGCGTGGACGCGGCGTGCTGGCCGCCCTGCGCGCGGCGCTCCCAGACGCGGGCGACGTGCTCGTGGTCAACAACGGGGCAGCGGCCCTGCTCCTGGCGGTCACCACCCTCGCCCAGGGCGCCGAGGTCGTCTGGAGCCGCGGCGAGATGGTGGAGATCGGCGACGGCTTCCGCCTCCCCGACCTTGTCGCCTCCGCGGGCGCGCGCATCCGCGAGGTCGGAACCACCAACCGCACTGTGCGTCAGGACTACGCGGCCGCGCTCGGCCCATCGAGCGGTTGCATCCTCAAGGTGCATCCCTCCAACTTCACGATCGACGGGTTCACAGCGTCGGTGCCGGTCACCGACCTGGCCGGGCTGGGCGTCCCGCTGCTCGTCGACATCGGCTCCGGCCTGCTCGCACCCGACGCGCTTCTCCCGGGCGAGCCCGACGTGACCACCATGCTCCGCGACGGCGCCGACATCGTGACCGCCAGCGGCGACAAGCTCCTCGGCGGCCCGCAGGCGGGCATCGTCGCCGGTCGCGCCAACCTCATTGCCCGCCTCCGCCGCCACCCCATGGCCAGGGCGCTGCGCGTCGACAAGCTGACACTCGCGGCGCTCGAGGCCACCCTCACCGGTCCACAGAACCCGACCACGGCCGGGCTCCACGCTGATGCGAGCTGGCTGCGCGGGCGCGTCGAGGCCATCGTGTCCCGCCTGGGCGGCGAGGCCCAGACCGTGCCGTGCGACGGAGCCGTCGGTGGCGGCAGCGCCCCCGGCATCGCCCTGCCCGGGTGGGCCGTCAGCCTCCCGGAGGAGTACGCGGACCGGCTCCGCGCCGGCGATCCGGCGGTGGTGGGCCGCGTCGATCACGGCCGCTGCCTGCTCGACCTTCGCTGCGTCCCCGCAGACTGCGACGCCACTCTGCTCGCGGCGGTTCTCGCGTGTACGTGATCGCCACGGCCGGGCACGTCGACCACGGCAAGTCGACCCTGGTCCGTGCTCTCACCGGGATGGAGCCGGACCGCTGGGCGGAGGAGCGCCGCCGCGGCATGACAATCGATCTCGGCTTCGCCTGGACCCGCCTGCCGTCCGGGCGCCAGGTCGCCTTCGTCGACGTGCCCGGCCACGAGCGCTTCGCCACCAACATGCTTGCGGGCGTCGGATCGGTGCCGGCGGTGATGCTGGTCATCGCCGCCGATGAGGGATGGGCAGCCCAGACCGAGGACCATATCCGTGCCCTGCACGCCCTCGGCGTCAGCCACGGCGTCGTGGCGGTGACCCGGACCGACCTGGCCGAACCCGGCCCGGCGGTCGCCGAGGCAACGCAGCGCCTTGCCGCGACCAGCCTTGCCGGAATCCCCGCTGTCGCCGTGTCCGGCGCCACCGGCGCCGGGATCGCCGGCCTCCGCACCGCGCTCGACCAGCTGGCCGCCGGCCTCGCCGACCCGGACCCGCGAGCCCGGGTTCGGTTCTGGCTCGACCGCTGTTTCACGATTCGCGGCAGCGGCACGGTCGTCACCGGCACCCTGGCCGCAGGCACCATCCGCCTTGGCGATACGCTCGAACTGCGCGGCCGCTCGGTCACGGTTCGGGGCCTGCAATGCCTCGGCGCACCCGCGGCGCAGGCCAGCGGCACCGCGCGCGTGGCGCTCAACCTGCGCGGCGTTGCCCGCGACGATGTGCACCGCGGGGACGTGCTGCTCAGCCCGGCCGCGTGGGGACGCAGCAGTGTCCTCGACGTGCGCACCGCCGCCGGCGTGGATCTACCCACGCGTCTCGTCGTCCACGTCGGCTCCGCGGCCGTGCCGGCGACGGTCAGGCCACTCGGCCCGCCTGGCGGCGACGCTCAGCGCGTCCCGGCCGTGCGCCTCCGCCTGGCAGCGGCGCTGCCCCTGCAGGTCGGCGATCGCCTGCTCCTCCGCGACCCGGGACGGCGCCTCGTGCTTGGCGGCGCGATGGTGCTCGACCCAGCTCCCCCGGCTCTCCGAGGCCGTGGCGCCGCGCGGCTGCGGGCCGCGGATCTGCTCGACCATCCCGGCACCCCCGACCTTGAGGGCGAGCTCTCCCGGCGGGGCGCGGCGGCGGCCACGCTGCTCGCCGAGATCGGCGTGGCTGTTCCCGATCCGCTTCCGTCATTCGCCGTCGCCGCCGGCCGCTGGCTGGTCGCCGCCGGGTTGTGGAGCCGCTGGCTGGATGGCCTGGCGGTGGCGGTGGACGGGGGTGCCGACGGCGGCCTCACCGACGCGGGCGTGGACGCGGCCGACCTGGCGCGCGCCCTCGGCCTCCCCGACCTGAGCCTGCTCGCACCACTCCTGGCCGCCGCCCGCCGCTTCGAGGAGACCGGGGGGCGGGTCCGCCGCCGCGGCACGCCGGTGGTGCTGCGTGCCGACGTCGCCACCGCCGTCGCCCAACTCGCCGAGACGCTGCGGCGCCGTCCCTTCCAGGCGCCTGAGCAGCCTCAGCTCGAGGCTCTCGGCCTGGGTGCCCGGGAGCTCGGCGCCGCCGCGGCCGCCGGCACCATCCTCCGCCTCCCGGGCAACGTCGTCCTCCTCCCGGATGCGCCCGGAATCGCCGTCGGGCGCCTTCGTGACCTGCCCCAGCCGTTCACCATGTCCTCGGCGCGCCAGGCCCTGGATACGACCAGGCGCGTGGCCGTGCCACTGCTCGAATACCTTGACACGACCCGCGCCACCGAGCGCGTGGACGGCACCCTGCGACGTGTTCGCGTGTCAGAGACGGAAGCGCCCGCCCGGACAGCCTCGGGGTAGCTCCGCGAGCGGCACAACCGCGACTAGGCGAGCGTTGGCACCAACTCCGCGAGGGCGGCCAGGGCCTCGTCCGCGTCGTTGCCCTCCGCGCGCAGGACCAGGCTCGTGCCCCCGAGGGCTCCCAGGCCGAGCACGCCGAGGATGCTCTTGGCGTCGGCCTCTCGCTCGCCCTTGACGACGGTGATCCGCGACGTGAAGGTCATGGCGCGGCGTACGAACAGTCCCGCCGGCCGCGCGTGCAGCGCCACTCCTTCGGGCAGGACGACCGCGACCTCAGAACTTGCGGGCATCGCGCGCGCTCTCGGCCGCCAGGGCCACGTCCGCGACGGACGCGCCGCTCGACGCCACGACCGCCGCGGCGATCGCGCCCTCGACCATGGGCGCGTCGACGAGGCGGATCCTGCCGTTGACCCCGAGGTAGTCCAGCACGTGCCGGACCACCAGGATTGAGCTGCCGAGGTCGGCCAGGACCACGACGCCGTCGCCGGTGTCGGCTCTGGCCAGTGCCTGCTCGACCCGGTCGCCGCTCGTGCCGAGCCGGCTGTCGGAGCTGCCACCCGCGGTTTCGATCCGCACCTCATCCCCGGCGACCTGGCCGACGATCTCCGCGAGACCATCGGCAAGGGCAGCGCTGTGCGACACAAGTACTATCCCGACCACATCCCTCTCCGGTTGTCTGGGTCCAAGGGAGCGCAGTCTATACTACGGATCGAGATTCAGCAATGTCGAACAACGAGCGGCGCACGACCATCCAGGCCATCGACCGCGCCGCAGGCATCCTGCAGGCCCTGGCCAGTGGACCGCAGCGCCTCGGCGTCAGCGAGCTCGCCGCCCGGCTCGGGCTGGCTCGCCCCACCGTGCACGGCATCCTGCAGACGCTGGTGGCCCACGGTTTCGTGGAGCAGGACGCGGCCTCCGAGAAGTACCAGCTGGGCCCGGGACTGCTCCAGCTCGGCTACTCGTACCTCGACCTCAACGAGCTGAGGGCGCGCTCGATCACCTTCGCCGAGCGCCTCGCCCTGCGTACCAACGCCGCGGTCCGCGTCGGCGTCATGCACGGTCCGGCAATCGTCGTCGTGCACCACGCATTCCGTCCCGACGACACCTTCCAGGTGCTCGAGGTGGGCTCGCAACTCCCGTTGCACGCCAGCGCACTAGGCAAAGCGGTACTGGCATTCATGCCTGTCGACGTGATCGACGATTTCCTCTCCGGGGAGCTGCACCGCCTCACCAAGCGCACCGCGAGAGCCGCAGCGTTACGGGTCCAGCTGCGCACCATCCGCGACGAGGGCATCGCCACCGAGAGAGACGAGGCGGTCCTCGGCGAGTCCAGCATCGCGGCCCCGATCTTCGACCAGACTCAGCAGGCGGTGGGGGCGATCGGCGTCGTCGGCGACACCGGCCGCATCTTCGCGAGCGGCGCCACCCGCGGGCACGCCGCCGCCGTCATCGAGGCCGCACGGGGCGTGTCGCGCGTCCTCGGAGCCACGCAGTGGCCGGCGCTTGAGGCCAGCTGAGCGCATTCGCCGTGCGTATAATCGCGCCGGGGCTTGACAGTGCTTCGGGAGCGGCGTAGATTCCCGAACCACGTTCGGCATTGCCGAACACGTGACGGGCCGTGGCGTGGAGGAAAGCTGGGTGTTGTGTTCGATGGCGCGTGAGTCCGTCTCGGAGACCTCCGGGGCTGCGGCGCCTGCGCTCATGGGGCCGGATCCGTGGTCGCCACGATGAAGCCGGCGGGGACCACCGCCCCGTTCACGGACGCCGATCTGCCGGGTGTGTCCTTCGCAACCGCGCGCGCCGAGGGGCGCCCGGTGGGCGAGGGGGGCACCCTCCCGAACGTGTACGCAGAGCCGGCGTCGAACGCCGGCGCAGCCAACTGAGCCAACCAAGAAGGAGTCCCAACAACATGGCCATGCGCAAGTTCCTCAACGACCCAGAGCAGCTGGTCAAGGAGGCGCTGGTGGGCGTCGAGCTCGCTCACTCCGACCTGCTTCGCTTCGACCGCGAGAACCAGCTCCTGATCAGCAAGAGCGCCCCGCGCCAGGGCAAGGTGGCTCTGATCTCCGGCGGCGGGTCAGGTCACGAGCCTCTCCACGGCGGCTTCGTCGGCGTCGGCATGCTCGACGCTGCCTGTGCGGGCGAGGTCTTCACCTCCCCGGTGCCCGACCAGATGCTGGCCGCCACCAAGGCGGTCGACGGTGGTGCCGGCGTCGTCCACATCGTCAAGAACTACACCGGCGACGTGCTCAACTTCAAGATGGCCGCTGACGAAGCGGCTGACGAAGGCATCAAGGTCGAGGCCGTGGTCATGGACGACGACGTCGCCGTCCAGGACTCGCTCTACACCGCCGGCCGTCGCGGCGTCGGTGCCACCGTCCTCGCGGAGAAGATCGCCGGTGCGGCCGCCGCGCGCGGCGACGACCTGGCAGCCGTCGCCGGCATCGTCCGTCACGTCAACGAGCGGGCCCGATCCTTCGGCATTGCGCTCTCGTCGTGCACCCCGCCCGCGTCCGGCAAGCCGATCTTCGACCTGCCAGAGGGCGAGATGGAGGTCGGCATCGGCATCCACGGTGAGCCGGGACGCCGTCGCGCCCCCCTTGGCACGGCGTCCGAGATCGCGGAGTTGATGGTCGAGGCGGTCATCAGCGACCTCAAGCCGGCCTCCGGGGCCAACCTCCTCGTGTTCCTCAACGGCATGGGCGGCACCCCCCAGATCGAGCTGTATCTCATGTTCGCCGAGGTCGAGGCTCGCCTCAGCAAGGCGGGGTACAAGACCACGCGTTCGCTGGTGGGCAGCTACATCACCTCACTGGAGATGGCCGGCGCCTCGCTGACCGTCCTCGAGCTGAGCGACGCGACCACGGCCCTCTGGGACGCGCCGGTCAACACGCCGGCACTGCGCTGGGGCGTCTGACAGCCTTGTCCGAAACCACGATGATGGATGCCGCCACGATCACGACGTGGATGAACGAGATCGCCGGCGCGGTGCGCGCCGAGCGTGACTACCTCATTCAACTGGACGCCGCCATCGGCGACGGCGACCACGGCATCAACATGACCCGCGGCTTCGACGCCGTCGTCCGCGCCCTGGCGCAGGAGGAGGACGGCACACCGGGAAAGCTCCTGACGCTCGCGGGGAAGACACTCGTCTCGTCTGTCGGTGGAGCAAGCGGGCCCCTGTGGGGGTCCGCCCTTCGCCGCGGCGGGCGCGCCCTCGGTGATGCGCCGACCTTCGACGACGGGAAGCTCGTCGAGGCCCTGCAGGCGGCACTCGCCGCCGTGGTCGACCTGGGGGCGGCGGTGCTGGGCGACAAGACCATGGTCGACGCCATGGATCCGGCGGTCGCAACGCTGCGCCGCGAAGTCGACGCCGGCACGGTCCTGCCTGTGGCACTGCGACGTGCCGCCGAGGCCGCCGAGGTGGGCATGAGGGCGACCATCCCCCTGCAGGCGCGCAAGGGGCGTGCCTCCTACCTTGGTGAGCGCTCCATCGGCCACCAGGATCCCGGTGCCACGTCGACAGCACTGATCGTGCGCGCTCTCGAGCGGACTGTCGCCGGCAGTCAGTGAGCGCGGAGCGCCGGCTCGCGGGGGTGCCGGCCTCGCCGGGACTGGCCGCCGGACCCGCGCGGCACTGGACGGCGGCGACGGCCCTCGATGCCGCGCGGGTCGAGCCGCCAGAGCGACCGGCGGCCGTCGTCGAGGCCAACACCGCCCTGCAGACCGCGGCCGCCGAGGTGGAGGCCCTCGCCGCCGGGCTCAATGAGGCCGACGCCGAGATCCTCATCACAGGGGTCCTCATGGCCGCGGACCCGACGCTGCTGGCGGGCGTCGAGCGCGCCATCCTCGACCAGGGGCTGAGCGCGGCCGCGGCCATCCTCTCGTCGACCGAGGAACAGGCCGCGTTGCTCGACTCCCTCGGCGACGAGATGCTCGCGGCCCGGGCGTCGGACGTTCGCAGTCTCGGTCATCGCGCGGCACGGCTCGCCAGCGGCGGCAGCGATGGGCCGGCGTCGCGCCCCACCGAGGGGATCATCGTGGCTCACGACCTCGGCCCAGCGGACGTTGCCGAGCTCGGCACCGCCATCTCGGCGATCGCGCTCGCCTCCGGCGGGATCACGGGCCACGCCGCCATCGTCGCCCGGTCGCTGGGGATCCCCATGGTCGTCGGCGTCGGCGCTGCGCTGCTCGCGCTCCCGGAGGGTGCCGAGGTGATCGTCGACGGGGATGCCGGCGCGGTTCTCGCCGATCCCGAGGTCGGGCACTTCGAGGCCGCGCGCAGCGCGTCGGCGGCGCGCCAGCAGGCGACGCAGCAGGCGAAGGCGATGAGCTCGCTGCCCGCGGTCACCCGGGACGGGGTTCGCGTCGTCGTCCTGGCCAACGTCGCCGGCGCTGCGGAGGTGGAGGCGGCCCTCGGCGCCGGCGCCGAGGGGGTCGGCCTGCTGCGCACCGAGCTGTCGTTCCTGGATCGATCGAGCTGGCCGACGGCGCTCGACCACCGCCTGTTCTTCGAGCCGATCCTGGCGCCGCTGGAGGGCCGTACCGCCACCGTGCGTCTCCTCGATTTCGGCGGCGACAAGACACCGCCGTTCCTCTCGGGCCAGCACGGCCGGGGGATCGACATCCTGCTCCGTCACCCCGGCGCGCTGCGCGACCAGCTGAGCGCCATGCTCGCCGCCGGGCGCGGCACCCACCTGCACGTGCTCGTGCCGATGGTCTACGAGGTCCGCCAGCTGCGGGCGGTGCGGGCGGCGTTGACCGAGTCCGCCGCGGCGGCCGGGGTGCCGGTGCCTCTTCTCGGGGCCATGATCGAGGTGCCGGCCGCCGTCACCCTCGCCGACCAGGTGGTGCGCGAGGTGGACTTCCTGAGCATCGGCACCAACGACCTGACAGCGCTGCAGCTCGGGCTCGACCGCGCGGAGCCGGGCGCCAAGCCGGCACATCATCCCGCGGTCCTGCGTCTCATCGACACGGTGTGCCGCGCCGCCCACGCGGTGGGGGTCACCGTGGCCGTGTGCGGCGAGTCGGCCTCGGACCCGACGGCGATGCCGCTGCTGCTCGGCCTCGGCGTCGACGAGCTGAGCGTGGGCTCGTCCCGCGTCGGCAGGGTGCGGGCGTGGGTCCGGGCCGTCGACCACGCCGAGGCCACCGCGCTCGCCGGGCTGGCGCTCCTGGCCGAGAGCGCCCAGGACGTCGAGAAGCTCGTGGAGCCACTGCGCACCGCTCTCCTCGCTTCCTGAGCGGCCGGCGGCGCCGGCGACCGCGCGCCTAGGCGGGCGGCCCGGGCGAGAGGGCGATCGAGGCGCGGTGGATCGCGCCTGCGGGGTCGCGCCAGACCACCGTGACTGTGTCGCCAGGGCGCCTCCCCGCACGGACAGCCGTGAGGTCGGCGTGCGAGTGGATCGCGACGCCGTCGATGCTCGTGATCACGTCGCCCCCGACGATGCCGGCCGTGGCGGCTGCGTCGCCCGGGGTCACCGAGGTCACGGCGGCCCCGTCGACACCGGTGATGTCGGCGGCGGACACGCCGAGGACGCCGCTGTGGCCCGACTGGATGTAGGGAGAGGTGACCCCGCTGAGGATGTCGTGCGCCACAGACAGGGCCCTGGTGATGGGGATGGCGTCGCCGAGGCTGCCGTTGATCGGGACTGAGGCGCCGCGAACGCCGGCCGTGTCCATCCCGATCACGTCACCGGCGCTGTTGAGCAGTGGTCCACCCGAGTCGCCGGGCTGGATGGGCGCGCTGATCCCGATCAGCCCGTTGAGCGTCTCGTAGATGCCGGGGCTCTCGCCCGCCACCGTCAGGGTCTCGTTGAGGGCGGTCACCGCTCCCGTGGCGGGAACGGGGGCGCCATCGGCGCCAAGCGCGTTGCCGATGCCCGTCACCTGGTCCCCGGCGGTGACCACGCCGTTGGTGTCGAGCGGCACGGTGCGCAGGCCCCTGGCGCCCTCCAGCCGGACGATGGCCACGTCGTCGGTCGGGTCGACCCCGAGCACCGTCGCCTGGTACACGGGGCCGGCCCCGGCGATCTGCCCGGTGAGCGACTCGGTGCCCTGGACGACGTGGTTGTTGGTGAGCACGATCCCGTCGGCGGCGATGACCATGCCGGTGCCGGCGATCCGACCCCCGGGTAGGACGCCGTTGATGTTGACCACGGCGTCCGCCGCGGTGGCGGCGCGGCCGGTGGGCGCTGGAGTCGCTCCCCGTCCCGCGAGGTGCCCGGCACGCGACGTCACCGCCAGCGTCGCCAGCGCCGCGGTGCAGAGGACGATGACGGCGACACCCGCGGCGAGCGCGGCGCGCCGGCTCACGGCTGGCGCGACGGTACGATCACGGAGGTCGCGTTGGGGGCGACGTCGATCGTCGACAGGACCTTGGCCGCACTCAGGTTGACGACGTACAGCTTCTGCTGGCTGTCGTCGAGCACGTAGGCGCGCGACCCGTCGGCGTTGAGCTGGAGCACGCCGGGGCGGGACCCGACCGCCACAGAGGTGGTGGTGGCCAGGGTTGCGGAACGGATGAGGAGCAGGGCGCCGCCGGTGTTCTCAACCGCGACCAGGGTGAGGTCGTCGGGGGTGGGAGCGAAGCTGACGATGTTGCCGCTCTCGTCGTGGCTCAGCACCACGGTGTTGGTGGCGACGTCGATCTCCTGGAGCTGGTGGTCCGCGCCGACGAAGATGGTCTTGCCCTGGTTGCCCATGACCAGGGACGAGCTGGAGCCGACGGTGATCGGCGCCCCCACGGTGTGGCCACCGGTCGTGATCGGCAGCACCTGTGACGAGTCGGCGCAGTCCGCGTACAGGGCGGCGCCGTCTGGTGTCATGACCAGTTGGGTCGGGCTGCAGGGCAGCGCGATCGATGCGCCCGCCCGCCACGTCCTGAGGTCCACGGTGGTGATCGAGTTGGTCTGGTGGTTGGCGATGTACGCGCTGTTCCCGTCCCGTGAGAGTGTCAGCGACGACGGTGCCACGCCCACGGGAAGTGGCGCGCTGGGCTTCAATGTCCCCGTGTCGATGGAGGTCAGGAAGCCGGCGTGGCTGCCGTCACCGAAGCTCAGGACAAGCAGCTTCCTGTGGTCGCGGGTCAGGGCGAGGTCCACCGGGGCGCGGGCCACATGGATCGGGCCCCCGGCCGCGCCGCCCGACATGTCAACGCGCTGGACTGTGTCGGAGAACGCGTTGGCAACCCAGGCACTGCTCAGGTCGTGCGCGATCAGCAGGCCGGGATCGTTGCCCACCCGGGTGGCTTGGTCGAGCGCCGTCCCGTTGAGAAACGTCACGTCGCCCGCCGAGCTGGAGAAGAGCACCCACGCCTGGCCGGCGCCGCCGGCGAGGCTCAGGTCGGCCGGGGCGTTGGCGAGCGGGACCGGGGTTCCGGCGTGGTCGGTGCGCAGGTTGAGGGGGACGAGGGTCCGGTCGAGCGCGAGTGCAACCCACGCCGTGGTCCCGTCCGCTGAGATCTCGGCCCGCACAG
Organism: Candidatus Dormiibacterota bacterium; assembly: GCA_003153125.1. Taxonomy (GTDB): domain Bacteria; phylum Chloroflexota; class Dormibacteria; order Aeolococcales; family Aeolococcaceae; genus Aeolococcus. Next base: position 18,294 of record PLWW01000069.1, read on the forward strand.
GGCCCGCGCCGACCGGCACAGTCGCGACGACCGACCTGCTCACCAGGTTGACCACCGACACGGTGCCGTCGATGCTGTTGCTCACCAGGAGCAGGTGCCCATCAGGGCTCATCGCCGACCCGGCCACGCCCTGTCCGACAGTGATCGGCGAACCGACGGCGTGCGACGCCACGTCCACAGGCAGGACGACGCCCGGCAGGTTGCCGACACCCGGCTCCGTCACCCAGAGCGTGGCACCGTCGCGGCTGTAGAAGAGCTCATCGGGGCCGTTGTTGCCGACGGCGAACGGCGATCCGAGGCCGGAGGCGGGGCTGTAGAAGGCGAGGATCCCGGGCTGCCCGGAGCCGTTGACGATGCTCACCGCGGCGGTCGAGTCCGTGGGGGAGGGGACGAACGCGCCCACCCCCTGGAGAAGCTGCACAGCCGGCCCGGGGGTGTTCGAGGCGGTGTCGATGGGGATCAGGGCGCCGCCCAGGTTGTCCGTGACATAGAGGATGTGGCCGTCCGCCGACATCTCCTCATCGACAGGCAGCTTCCCGGCCGGGATCGGAGTGCCCACGGTGCCGTGCGTGAGATCGACCGGGATCACACGGCCGTGGGTCGTGTCCAGGAGGTATCCCCTGGTCCCGTCTGGGGTTGTCACCATGCCGTCGGGCGAGCCTGGCAGCGTGAGGCTCGGGCCTCCCTTTCCACCGTTCAGAGACTGCGACGCGAGGAGCGCCGGCCCGGCGTGGACCACGGCGACAGCACTGGTGGGCCGGGCTGCGGCCGGCGCTGTCGTGGTGGCGGTGCGTGAGCGGAAGAGGAAGAAGCCGACGCCGCCGACGAGCAGGGCGGCGACCACGAGCATGGCGAGCAGTTGCATGTTCGTGGGAAAGCTCTTCGCGCTCGCCGGCGCGGCGATGGGCGGCGGGGCGCTGCCGTTGAGAGGCGGCGGAGCTTCGCTGGAGGGTGGTGGGGCGCTGGACGGCGCCGGCGGGGGCAGCGGCGGCGCCAGCGGGACGGCGGTTGCCTCCCACGGCCGGAGGGCACGTGGAGCGCGCTCGCGCACGCTCCACGTGGGGGCCGCGCCGGCCGCCGCCGCGACGGGCTCGGGCACGGCAGGGGGCTCAGGTGGCGCGACGGGAGGGGCGTCGCTCCCCACTTCTTCGGGCACGTCCCGACCCTATCCAGCGGTTCACCGCGGCCGGTGGCGCGCGCGTCGCGATTCTGAACGGTGACCCGACCCGGCTGCGCCGTCGCGCCGGTTGTGTCCGACGGCGGCGGTCAGAGGCTGCTCTCGACCCCCGCCAGGACGTCGTCGACGCGAATGTGGTCGAGAGTGGCGGGCGAGTGCCCGTTGGGCAGCGCCTGGACGACGCGATGGTCGGGGCCGGAGGGGGCCCGGGCGCGTCCAGCGGTGGGCCCGAAGAGGCCGATGGAGGCGGTGCCCACGGCGGCGGCGAGGTGGAGCAGGGGCGTGTCGGTCGCGATGAGCAGGTCGCAGCGCGCGATCACCGCCGCCGTGGTGCCGAGGTCGATCTCGCCGCAGAGATCAACCGTCTCGGCGGCGAGGTCGGGCCGCATCGCCTCCGCGGTGGCGCGGTCGCGGCCGTCGCCGACCAGGACGACCCCGGCGCCGTGACGCGTGGCCAGGCGGTTGGCGAGGAGCGCGAAACGCTCGCTGCCCCACAGCGCGACCGTCGCCTCGGCGAATCCCTGCCCCGGCGCGATCGCCACCAGCAGCCTGCCGTCGCCGACGCGGCTGCCGAGGAGCAGTTGCTCGGCCGACCGTGTGGAGTCCATGTCGGGCACGAACTCCACGCCAGACGGCACCGCCGCGATGCCGAGCGGGCCCGCCAGCCCCAGCCAATCGCCGGCGCGGTTGCCGTCGCGCGACCCGTGTACCCGGTCGGTGAGCAGGCCATCGCTCAGACCCACCGCGACGCCGATGCGGCGCGGGACGCCGGACATGTACACGGCGGCGCGCACCGCCGCTGTCTCGTTGCAGACCACGGCGACGTCGAGGCGCCGGCCGCGCAGAGCTGTCCAGAGGCGGCAGAGAGCGGCCGCGCCGGGGCGCGCGGTCAACCCCGGGACAGCGATGAACTGGTGCACCCCGGGCAACCCGGCGCGGAGCTGGGCAGCGCCGGGCGGCCCGGCGATCATGAGCGGCTCGCCCGTGCTGCCCGACAGCGACCCCACCAGTGGGGCGGCCTGGAGCATCTCGGTGAGACCTCCGGGCACGACGACGACGATGTTCACGCGGCCAACCCTAGCGGGGCGGGACGGTGCGCGGATGCTGTTGACGCGACTTCGGGCGCATCGCCGGGACGCTCATATACTGGTTTTACCCATGTCTCTCGCACTCTCCGGACGCGATCTGCTCAGCGTCGCCGACCTCGGCCGCGATGAGATCGACGCTGTGCTCGACCTCGCCGTTCGGGCCAAGCAGGGAGGGGACCTCGGCACGCCGCTGCGCGGGCTGAACATGGCGCTCATCTTTCAGCGCCCCAGCAACCGCACGAGGGTGTCGTTCGAGGTGGCCATCAACCGGCTCGGCGGCCATCCCATCGCGTTGTTCGGCGACGAGATCCGTCTCGGCGAGCGGGAGACCGCGTCCGACATCGCGCGCATCCTCGACCGCTACGCCGACGGCGTGATCGCCCGCCTCGTGTCGCAGCGCGACCTCGTCGCCATCGCCGCGGCGGTGCGGGGGCCGGTGATCAGCGCCATGACCGACGCCGAACACCCCTGTCAACTGCTCGCCGACCTGATGACGGTTCGGGAGGTGACCGGACGCATCGCCGGCGCGCGTGTGGTGTACATCGGCGACGGCAACAACGTCTGCACGTCGTGGCTGTACGCAGCGGCCATCTGTGGGGTCGACCTGCGCATCGTGTCGCCGCCGGGCTACGAGCCCCAGGAGAGCGTCCTGGACAGGGCGGCGCGGCTGCGCTCCAACGGCACCGGTTTCAGCGTGGGACATGACCCGGCTCCCGCCCTGCGCGATGCCGAGATCGTCTACACGGACGTGTGGACGAGCATGGGCCAGGAGGCGGAACAGCAGCGCCGCCGCGAGGATTTTGGGCACCTCCAAGTCAACGAGAGGTTGCTCGCTCTCGCGCCCCCCGGGGCTCGGGTCATGCACTGCCTGCCCGCCCACCGGGGCGAGGAGATCACCGACTCGGTGCTCGACTCAGCGCGGTCGGTGGTCTTCGACCAGGCTGAGAACCGGCTGTGGGCGCAGATGGCCCTGCTCGCTCTGGTCTTTGACGGCGTGGCCGAGCGCAATCCGCTCCCGTTGGAGGCCTCCTCGTGAGCGTGGTCTGGCACAACGCGCTCATCTTTGTGCAGAGCATCGGCTGGCGCGACATCCTCGACGTGGTCGTCGTCTCCGTGCTGCTCTATCAGCTGCTCAAGCTCATCCGCGGCACCCAGGCCGTCCAGCTCCTCGTCGGCCTCGGCGTCATCATCGCGCTCGGTCTCGCCTCCGAGGCGCTCAATTTGCGCCTGCTGCAGTTCATCTTCGCCAACGGCGGGCAGGCGATCGTGATCGCGGCCGTCATCCTCTTCCAACCCGAGCTGCGTCGAGCCCTCGACCAGGTGGGCCGCCTCGGCCCGGTGCGCTCGCTGCTCGGTCAGCACACCAGCGTCGACGCCCTGCGCACGGTGGACGAGGTGATCCGCGCGGCGGCCTCCCTCAGCGAGCACAAGACCGGCGCGCTCATCGTCTTCGAGCGTGAGACGGGCCTCGAGAACATTGCTGCCACCGGCGTCCGGATCGACGGCGAGGTCAGCGCCGAGATGCTGGCGACCATCTTCATGCCGGGAACCTCGCTCCACGACGGTGCGGTGATCATCCGCAACGCCCGCCTGATCGCCGCCGGGTGCGTGCTGCCACTTGCCGAGACAATCCCCGGGGTCGGTCGCATGGGCACCCGCCATCGCGCGGCCGTCGGCCTGACACTGCAGAGCGATGCCGTGGTGCTGATCGTGAGCGAGGAGACGGGGTTGATCAGCGTCGCCCGCGAGGGTCGGATCACCCGCGGACTCGACACCAAGGCCCTGCGCAACACGCTGGTCGGCCTCACCGGCGTCGGCGCCCCGGAGCGCACGGGCATCGTGCCCCGACCCGCCGTGCTTCGGGCAATCCGGCGCAGGACACATCCTTGAGGGGTCCCGGCTTCCTGACGCGCAACCTGCGGCTCAAGACGCTGGCTCTCACGCTGGCCAGCGTCATGTGGGCGGGCGTCGCATACGCCAACAACCCGCCGGACACGCGCACCATCACCGTTGCGGTCCCGCAGGCGGCGGCCGACCTGTCGCCATGGGTGCTCGTCCACGCCATCGCCCCGGTGTCGGTCAGGGTGAGCGGCACGCGTCAGCACCTCGCCGCCTTCGACGCCCGCGACCTCGTGGTCAGCGTCAACTACAAGGCGATCACCCAGGCCGGCATCCAGAACCTGCCGGTGTCGGTCGTCAACAATGATCGCGACGTAGTCCTTGACGGGACGCCGGCGCCGATCTCCGTCAACGTGGACCGGCACGGCTCACGGACAGTTGACGTCACAGTTGACATCATTCAGCCACCCCCTGAAGGGTACGTGGTGATCAGCAGCGCGACCGTGCCAAGCACGGTGACCCTGCTCGGCCCCCAGCATCAGCTTGCCGGCGTTGAGGCGCGGGTGACACTCAACCTCAGCAGCCAGAGAAGCAACTACCAGGCCAACAAACCGGTGGCTCTCGTCGACTCCAGCACCGGGCAGCAGGTGAGCACCTTCGGCGTCACCATCGCGGGACAGCAGACCCAGGAGGTGTTGGTGACCGTCCAGGTCGCCGCCAGCCTGACCTCGCGGTCCAGCGCTGTGATACCGAAGACAGGCGCGCCCTCGCCAGGGCACTACCTCGCCGCAGAGACAGTCAGCCCCGCAAGCGTTGTGCTCAACGGGCCGCAGGACCTGCTCAACACGGCCGACTCCGTGTCCACATCTCTCATCTCCCTCACCGGTGTCACGGGGACGGTGAGTTTCACGGTGCGCGTCACGCCCCAAGTAGGGGTCACGGCCTCTCCCGTCACCGTCACCGTCACAGTCACAGTCGACGCCATCCCGCAGCCGCCGCCGACTGCGACGCCAACACCAACACCAACGCCCACGCCCACGCCGACCTGACGCGCACGAACGGCACTGCGCGGCTGACCCGGCCGTTGTAGTAACCACCCCCGCACGGAAGACGTTCACAGACCGATATGTGTGGAATCATCGGCTACTCCGGACCACGCCTGGCTGCGCCGGTCCTCCTCGACAGCCTCACGCGGCTCGAGTACCGCGGCTACGACTCTGCCGGCATCGCGGTCCTCGACGACGAGGGCGGGACCGTCGTCGCCAAGAGCAACCTCAAGGTCGCCGACCTCGTCCACCAGCTCGAGGTGGTCGGCATCCCTGATGGGCACACCGGCATCGGCCACACGCGCTGGGCGACGCACGGGCGGCCGACGGTCGTCAACGCCCACCCGCACAGGGATTGCACGGGGCGGATCAACATCATCCACAACGGCATCATCGAGAACTACCGCGAGCTGCGCGTCGAGCTGATCGCCGCCGGCCACGTCTTCACCAGCGATACCGACACCGAGGTGGTGCCGCACCTCATCGAGCAGTACTACGACGGCGACCTCGCCGAGGCCGTGCGCATGGCGCTGCAGCGCATCCGTGGCGCCTATGCGCTGGTTGCGATCACCGCGCTGGAGCCGGGACGCATCGTCGGCGCACGCCTCAACGCGCCGCTGGTGGTGGGCCTCGGCGACGACGAGATCTTTGTGAGCAGCGACATCACGGCGCTGATCCCGTACACCAAGCGTGTGGTCCTGATCGGCGAAGGGCAGATGGCCTCCGCGACCCCCGCCGGCGTCACCATCACGGGGCTCGACGGCTCGGCCGTCGAACCGCGCGTGATCGCCGTCACCTGGGAGGCGGAGCAGGCGCAGAAGAACGGCTATCCGCACTTCATGCTCAAGGAGATCTACGACCAGCCGGTGGCGCTGCGCGCTGCGTTGCAGGGACGGATCGACAGCAGCGGGCTCGTGGACCTGCCCGACGTCCTCCTCGACGCCAGGCACCTGCGCGACCTCGACCAGGTGACCATCGTCGCCTGTGGGTCGGCATGGATCGCGGGCCTCGTGACCAAATACGCCATCGAGAGGCTCGCACGGGTGCGCTGCAACGTCGAGCCTTCCAGCGAGTTCCGCTACGGCGACCCGCTGCTCGACCGGCGCACGCTCGTCATCGCCTTCTCCCAGTCCGGCGAGACCGCCGACACGATGGCGGCGGTCCGCGAGGCCAGGCGCCAGGGTTCAACGGTCATCGCCGTCACCAACGTGGTCGGCAGCGCGCTCTCGATGGAGGCGGACGGCGTCATCTACATGCAGTCGGGGCCGGAGATCTGTGTCGCCGCGACCAAGACGATGCTCACGCAGATGGCCTGCGGCATGCTCCTGGCGCTGCGGCTGGGGGCGGCGCGTGGCATGCTCGACGACGAGGAGCACCGCCGTCTCACCGGCGCGATGCTGGATGCTCCCGCGCTGATCGAGAAGGCCCTCGAGCTCGAGCCGCAGCTGGCCGAGATGGCGCAGCGATACTCGCACACACGCAACGCCATGTTCATCGGTCGCGGCGTCAATTTCCCGGTCGCCCTGGAGGGCGCGCTGAAGCTCAAGGAGGTGTCGTACATCCACGCAGAGGGGTACGCGGCGGGCGAGCTGAAGCACGGCCCCATCGCGCTTCTCGACCCCGATGTGCCCGTGGTGGCGATTGCGACACGGTCGCGCACGCTGGCCAAGATGGTCGGCAACATCCAGGAGGTCAGCTCGCGCGACGCACCGGTCATCGCGCTGGTCAGCGCTGGTGAGAATCCCTTCGACGCCGGCTTCGTCCGTGATGTCGTCGAGGTGCCGCTGGTCGACGAACTGGTCTCGCCACTCGTGAACGTGGTGCCCCTGCAGCTCTTCGCGTACCACGTCGCCGTGGCCCGCGGGTGCGATGTCGATCAACCACGCAACCTCGCCAAGTCGGTCACCGTGGAGTGAGCAGCGGCGCCGGGATCGACATCGCCTCGGTCGCGCGGGTCACCGCCCTGCTCGATCGCCGCCCCGAGGTGCGGGGCAGGATCTACACCGACGCAGAGGGACGTGACTGCGACGGACACCCCCAGCGATGGGCGACCCGCTGGGCGGCCAAGGAGGCGGTGCGCAAGCTCTGCGGCGCCGCCGGCGTGCCCCTGCCGGCGTACAGGGACATCGAGGTGGTCATCGCCGTAGGCGGGGCACCGTCCGTCCGCCTCCACGGCCGCTCCAGCCGCCTGCACCTCTCCCTCAGCCACGAGGGTGACCTCGCCATCGCCGTGGTCACCGGCAGCGCCGCCCCGGCCACCTTCGCCGAGGTGCCTGCCGGGCTGAGGCTCGCCGATCGTCCCGAGGACGCCCACAAGGGCACCTTCGGCACCGTCGTGGTGGTGGGCGGGGCCGTGGGTTTCAGCGGAGCACCCCTGATGAGCGCCCTGGCCGCCGCCCGCGGCGGCGCGGGGAGGGTGCGGCTCTGCGTGCCCCAGGCCATGTACACGGCGGTGGCCGCGCAGACGCTCGAGGTCATGGCCCACCCCCTTCCCGACGCCGACGGAGGCCTGGCAGCCGCGGCGCTGGTGCCGCTCCAGGAGCGTCACCTGGCCGGCGCGTCGGCCGTGGTCGTCGGCCCTGGCCTCGGCCGCGCGGCCGGCACGGAGCGACTGGTCCTCGACCTGCTCCCCCAGCTCACCGCGCCCACCGTGGTGGATGCCGATGCGCTCAACATCGCCGCCGCCCACCACCTCGACTGGCGCTCCTGTGACCAGCCCGTCGTCCTCACACCCCACCCTGCTGAGATGGGCCGCCTCTGCGGACTGGCGACCGCGGACGTCCAGTCGCGCCGCCGCCGCATGGCCATCGACTTCGCGACCGACAACGGCGTCGTGGTCGTGCTCAAGGGCAGCGACACCGTCGTGGCTGCCCCCGATGGGCGCGTCCACGTCAGCGACGTGCGCGTGGTCGCGCTGGCCACGGGTGGCAGCGGCGACGTGCTGTCCGGCCTTCTCGCCGCGTTCCTGGCGCAGGGCCTCGACGTCTTCGACGCGGCGGTGGCCGCCGTCTTCGTCCATGCCGAGGCGGCGCTGGGAGTGCAGGATGTGCGCGGACGTGCCGGGGGGCTTCCCCGCGACCTCCTCGACGAGTTGCCCGCCGCCCAGGAGCGGACCCGCCGCGTCCTCGAGGAGCGGCGCAGTCCGTGACCGCGGCCGGTCGACAGACGCCGGCCGGCGAGACGCTGCAGGCGATCATCTTCGACGTTGACGGCGTGCTCATCGACACCGAGCCGGTCTGGCGGCGCGTGGAGACCGAGGTGTTCGGCTCGCTCGGCGTCCACCTTACCGAGGCCGACTGCCGCGAGACCATGGGCGTGCGCATCGACGAGGTGGTCGACCTCTGGCACAGCCGCAGGCCCTGGCTGGGCGCCTCCCGCCGGGCGGTCGTGGACCGAATCGTCGCCGGCGTCGCCGACGACGTGCGCCGCAACGGGACGCCCATCGACGGTGCCCTCGACGCCATCGCCATGGTGCGCCGAGCAGGCCTGGCCTGCGCGCTGGCGTCGTCGTCGCCCCTGTCGCTGATCCAGGCCGTCATGACGGCACTGCACATCACCACCGAGGTGGACGTGGTCTGCTCGGCGGAGCAGGAGGCGCACGGCAAGCCGGCCCCCGACGTCTACCTGCGCGCGGCGTCCTCGCTGGGGGTTGCGCCGGCGGCGTGTCTCGCCGTCGAGGACTCGGTCATCGGTGTCCTGTCAGCACGCGCGGCCGGGATGTGCTGCGTGGTCGTCCCCGACGCTCACACCGCGACCGACCCCAGGCTCGACGCGGCGATGCGCCGGCTCAGCTCCCTGCGTGAACTCGACGAACACACATTGGAAGAGCTGCGCGCAGCCTACTTCGCGTAGATGTAGCCCTGGACGCCCGAGGAGTTGCCGGGAAGCACGCGGTAGTCGACACGGTTCCAGCCTGCGTAGTTCATCTCCGAGAACTTGAAGTAGCCCGCCGGTACGCCTGCCGCCGGGCCGACTGCCTCGACGTAGCCCACGTGACCGATCCAACTGGCTCCGTCACCACCGGGCCAGAAGGCGACGACGGCGCCGACCGCGGGAACGTGGCCCTCGGGGTAGCCCATCCTGCCAGCGTTGTAGAACCACTGGTTGGCGTTGCCGAGCCAGGGGACGCAGCGCCGGCTGGCAACGTACCAGGTGCATTCGCCGTACGCGAAGTGGTTGCCGCATGAGGTCGAGAAGTGGGAGACGGGCAGGGCGTTGCCGGCGATCTCCTGGTCGATCTCGGCGATCTGCGCCCCGATCGCCCGCGCCGGGGCGCTGGCACGCTGGAGCGCGAGGTTGCGCACGCTGACGAGCATGAGCAGGGCATTGCTGTCGGAGGAGAGCTGGCCTTCCAGCGCCGTCGACGAGGCCGCGTCCCTGTGGATCTCGTTGGTCTCGGTCGTGATCGCTGCTTCCTTGGCCCGCACGCTGGTCTGCATGTTGTTCACTTGCTCGGCGACGTGGGACGTGCCGGTGAGCCGGTCCATCGCCTGGGAGAAGGTCTTGGCGCTGAGAACAGCCGCCACCCATGAGTCGGTGCTGGTGCTCTCGTAGCTCTGGCGGGTCAGGGTTGAGAGCTGCTGCTTGGCCTGGACGACCGTCGCCTGGTCATCGGCGACCTGGCCGCTGAGCACGAGGAGACGGGCATTCAGGGCTGCCAGCTGCTTCTGTGCCGCCAGCAATTGGGCCTGCTCGGATGCGAACGCGCCCTCCGCGGCCGCGAGCGCCGCGGAGGCACTGTTCTTGGCGGGCTCGAGGGCAACGAGCTGCCCGAGCAGCTGTGCGCGTTTGGCCCGCAACGCGTCGGTCTGGGTATTCGCCTGGCCCGTCGGGATGCTGGTGATGCCGATGCTCAGGAGAGCACCGCAACCCACCACGATGGCCACAAGCTTTCGAGTACCCCGCAATAGATGCCCCTCCGGTCCCCGTTTTCGAGGTCCCTCGATCGTGTGGTGTGCGCGCGGCGTGCGGGCCCCTGCGGCAGGCGGCACGATAGAGAATCGGAGGGCGTGAATGCAACCGGCGCAATCGCGAGCGCAGTGTCGACGGTCGATTCTCGCCCGCGATCCTCCGGTGACCGTGAGGCCCCCCCGGCGCGGCGGACTGGCCCGGCCAACCCGTTGACTAGAGTATGAGGCCGACGATGCCCGCTTTCCCTCGCGCGCTGTTACGTAACGGGTTCGGCGCGGGCGGACCCACCCTGGCGGAGGTGGGGGAGCGCGCCCTGGTGGAGAGGCTGATCGAGATCGCGGAGGCCGGCGCCGGGCCGGCTGGGGAGGACCGCAACGGCGACGATGCCGCCGTGTGGCGTCCGCCTCCCGGCCACGACCTGGCGGTCAGCATCGACGCCGTCGTCGAGGACGTCGACTTCCGGCGCGACTGGATCAGCCCGCGTCAGCTGGGCAGAAAGGCCTTCACCGTGGCGGCGTCGGACCTCGCCGGGATGGGCGCGCAGGTGGTGAACTGCGTCGCCACCCTCTGCGCGCGCGGATCCGAGCAGTTCGAGGACGTCATCGAGATCCAGCGGGGACTGTGTGAGGCGGCCGCCTCATGCGGGTGCGCGCTCATCGGCGGAGATGTCAGCGCCATCGACGGGCCGCTGGTCATCGACGTGTGCGTCACCGGCAGCCTCCCGGCCGGCCGTGCGCTGCGCCGGTCCGCGGGTCGCGAGGGCGACGTCCTCATGGTCAGCGGGGTGCTCGGTCGCGCCGCCGCCGGCCTTCGTCTGCTGCGTGAGTCGCGCGCGCCGACCGACTTGGTGGAGACGCGGTGGATCGAGGCCCAGCTCCAGCCGCCGTCGCGACTCGCTGAAGGGCGCCGTCTGCTCGACGCCGGCGTGCTCTGCGGCGGTGACGTCAGCGATGGCCTGCTCCTCGATGCCGCGCGCACCGCCCGGGCATGCGGGTGCGCCGCCGAGCTGTGGGCCGACAGCCTCCCCGTGGACGCGCCGCTCCGCGACCGTTTTGGCCGGGAATGGCTCGAACTTGCGGGCGGCGGCGGCGAGGACTTCGAGCTCCTCGTGGCGGTCGCCCAGCAGGACGCCATGCGCCTGCTGACCGGCTGGCCGGCCGAGCTTGCCCCGTTGACGGCAGTGGGCATGCTGCGAGCCGGTTCCGGCGTGCAGCTCCTCGACCGCCGCGACGGTACCCACCTGCCCATGCCGGCGTCCGCCGCGGAGCATTTCACGTGAGCGCCGGGCTCGCGTTGCTGCACAGCGATTCCCCTGCCACCACCGAGGATTTCGGTGCCGCGCTCGGCGCCGTCCTGGGCCGCGGAGACCTGCTCCTGCTCGAGGGACCGCTCGGCGCCGGC